>JBFKQZ010000153.1:0-7535 GCA_041627475.1 Nitriliruptoraceae bacterium
GCTCGCGCCGCTCACCGACGACCGGGCGAAGCCAGCCGTGCCGTTCGGCGGGCCGTACCGCCTGATCGACTTCGCGCTGTCGAACCTCGTGAACGGCGGCATGCGACGCATCGCGGTGCTGACCCAGTACAAGAGCCACAGTCTCGACCGGCACATCTCCGTGACGTGGCGGATGTCGCCGCTGACAGGGTCGTACGTGACCCCTGTCCCGGCCCAGATGCGGCGTGGTCCGCACTGGTTCTCCGGGTCGGCGGACGCGATCTACCAGAACCTCAACCTCATCAAGGACGAGCGCCCCAAGTGGGTCGTCGTGTTCGGCGCCGACCACATTTACCGAGTCGATCCCTCACAGGTCGTGGACTTCCACCGTGAGAGCGGGGCCGGCGTGACGGTGATGGGCATCCGGGTCCCGATCGAGGAGGCGAGCGCGTTCGGCGTGATCGAGACGTCCGCCGAGGACCCCACCCGTATCACCGACTTCCGCGAGAAGCCCGCGGACCCGACTCCCCTGCCCGACGACCCCGATCACGTCTTCGCCTCGATGGGCAACTACGTCTTCGATGCCGACACGCTCGTCGACGCGGTCTCGCGTGACGCACGGACCGACGACTCCAAGCACGACATGGGGGGCAACATCGTCACCGAGCTCGTCGAGCGCGGCGATGCGGCCGTGTACGACTTCTCGAACCACGAGGTGCCGGGCGAGACCAAGCTCGACCACGCCTACTGGCGCGATGTCGGGACGATCGACGCCTACCACGCCGGGAACATGGACCTCATCCACGTCGACCCGCCGTTCAACCTCTACAACCAGGAGTGGCCGATCCTCACGTGGCGGCCCCCGTTCCCGCCGGCCAAGTTCGTCCACGACTTCGACGACCGTCGCGGGCAGGCGGTCGACTCGATGGTGAGCGAGGGCGTGATCGTGTCCGGCGGCGTGGTGCGCCGGTCGGTCCTCTCGCCTCGGGTGAAGGTCCACTCGCGCGCCGAGGTCGTCGACAGCGTCCTGCTCGACAACGTCGACGTCGGCGAGGGGGCGCTCCTGCGCAAGGTCATCCTCGACAAGGACGTCACGGTGGAGCCGGGCGCCCGGCTCGGGGTCGACCACGAGCACGACCGCGAGCGAGGCTTCCACGTCTCCGAGGGCGGCATCGTCGTCGTCGGCAAGGGTGGCCACGTCCCGGCCTGACCGATCACGTCCGTCCTGGCCGCAGGAGGAGTCGCAGCATGACCACCGACCCGCACGTCGCACTGCTGACCCGCGAGTACCCGCCGGACGTCTACGGCGGCGCCGGCGTCCACGTCGAGCACCTCGCTGCCAGCCTCGCCGCACTGACACCGGTCACCGTGCACGCGTGGGGCAGCCCGCGGCCCGCTGGGGACGGGCCGCCGGTCGTGGCCCACGGCACCTGGGACGCGCTGGCGGGCGACGCGCCCGAGCTCGCGGCGCTCCGGACCATGGCCACCGACCTGTCGATGGTCGCTGCCGTCGGGGACGCCGACGTGGTCCACAGCCACACCTGGTACGCGAACCTCGCCGGCCACCTCGCCGCGATGACGCACGACGTGCCCCACGTGGTCACCACCCACAGCCTCGAGCCGCACCGGCCGTGGAAGGCCGAGCAGCTCGGTGGCGGCTACGCCCTCTCGAGCTGGTGCGAACGGCAGGGCATCGAGCACGCCGACGCGATCATCGCCGTCTCGGCCGGCATGCGGACCGACGTGCTGGACGCCTACCCGGCCGTGGACCCGGACCGCATCACGGTCGTGCACAACGGCATCGACACGTCCGTGTACGCGCCGGACCACGACACCGACGTCCTCGAACGCCTCGGGCTCGACCTCGACCGGCCGATGCTGCTGTACGTCGGCCGCATCACGAGGCAGAAGGGCCTGCCGCACCTGCTGGACGCCGTCGCCCACCTCGACGACGACGTCCAGGTCGTGCTCTGCGCCGGGTCGCCGGACACCGCAGAGATCGGTCGGGAGGTCGCCGACGGCATCGCCACGCTCGAGGCACAGCGCGGCGGGATCACCTGGGTCGAGGAGATGCTGCCCCGGCCCGACGTCGTCCAGCTGCTCACGCACGCCGACGTGTTCGTCTGCCCGTCGATCTACGAGCCGATGGGCATCGTCAACCTCGAGGCCATGGCGTGCGAGACCGCGGTCGTCGCCTCGGCGGTCGGCGGGATCCCCGAGGTCGTTGCCGACGGCGAGACCGGCACGCTCGTCGCGTTCGAGGCCGGTGACGACCAGTACGGCACACCCCGCGACCCGGCCGGGTTCGCACGCGACCTGGCCGCGGTGATCGACGCGATCGTCGGTGACCCGGGACGCGCCGCCGCGATGGGCGAGGCCGGGCGGCGCCGGGCGGTCGAGCACTTCAGCTGGGACGCGATCGCGGGACGGACGCTCGACGTCTACCGCTCGCTGCTGTGAACGGAGCACCACATGGCTGACCACGACCTCGCAGGACGCCCGGGGGAGGAGGGGCCGCTCGTCGACGTCGAGGCGTTGCGTGCGGCCTACCGGGACGACGTCCCCGACGTCACCGACCCGGCGCAACGCGTCGCGTTCGGCACGTCCGGGCACCGAGGGTCGGCGCTGACCCGCAGCTTCAACGACGCCCACGTCGCAGCGATGACGCAGGCCGTGGTCGAGTTCCGGCGCGACGCCGGCACCGACGGGCCGCTGTTCCTCGGTGGTGACCCGCACGCGCTGTCACCCCCGGCGTGGTTCACGACCGTCGAGGTGCTCGTCGCCAACGGTGTCGACGTGCGCGTGGAGCAGGGCTTCACCCCCACCCCGGCGATCAGCCACGCGATCATCACGCACAACCGGGGTGGTGGGCCCGAGGCGGACGGGCTCGTGATCACGCCGTCCCACAACCCGCCCGAGGACGGGGGGTACAAGTACAACGGCCCCGACGGTGGTCCAGCCGCCGGGTCGGCGACCAGCGCGATCGAGGCGCGGGCGAACGAGCTGCTCGCCGCCGGGAACGAGGGGGTGCTGCGCGTCGGCCGCGACGAGGCCATGGGTGGCGTGACCATGCACGACATCCGCGGTGCGTACGTCGACGACCTGCCCGCCGTCGTCGACCTGGACGCGATCCGCGACGCAGGCGTGCGGATCGGCGTCGATCCGCTGGGCGGTGCCGCCGTGGCCTACTGGCAGGCCGTCGCCGACCGTCACGACCTCGACCTCGAGGTCGTCGACGAGACGGTCGACCCGACGTTCCGGTTCATGCACCGCGACTGGGACGGGAAGATCCGCATGGACTGCTCGTCGCCGCACGCGATGCAGGGGCTGATCGCGCTGAAGGACCGCTTCGACGTCGCCTGCGGCAACGACACCGATGCCGACCGCCACGGGATCGTCACGCCCGGCAGTGGGCTGCTGAACCCGAACCGCTACCTCGCCGTCGTCATCGACCACCTGCTGTCGCACCGCGCGGACTGGCCCACCGGCGCCGGCGTCGGCAAGACGCTGGTGTCGTCCAGCGTCATCGACCGCGTCGTGGCCCACCACGACCGTCGCCTCGTCGAGGTGCCGGTCGGCTTCAAGTGGTTCGTCGACGGGCTGGCCGACGGCTCGCTGGTCTTCGGTGGTGAGGAGTCCGCCGGGGCGTCGTTGCTGCGACGCGACGGCAGCACCTGGACCACGGACAAGGACGGCATCGCCCTGTGCCTGCTCGCGGCGGAGATCACGGCCGTCACCGGCAGCGACCCGGGACAGCACGACGAACGGCTCGCCGAGCAGTTCGGTCGTCCGTCGTACCGCCGCGTCGACGCGCCGGCCACCGCCGCGCAGAAGGCCGCGCTCAAGGAGCTGTCACCCGACATGGTCACCGCCGACGAGCTGGCGGGGGACCCGATCACCGCCAAGCTCACGGCCGCGCCGGGCAACGGCGCGGCGATCGGTGGTCTGAAGGTGACGACGGACCACGGGTGGTTCGCCGCTCGCCCGTCGGGCACCGAGGACGTCTACAAGGTCTACGCCGAGTCGTTCCGTGACGAGGACCACCTCGACGCGATCATCGAGCAGGCGCAGGCCCTCGTGGCCCGCGCGATCGGCTGACCCGCGGGCGGCCCGGCCCGCGACCTCAGCTGCAGGCGGTCGGCGCAGGGTCGGGGTCGGGTGCCGGCGCCTCGATGGTCGTGGTCGGGTCGACGTAGAGCACGCCGTCGTCGACGACCAGCGGGTGCTCGGAGAGGCTCGGCGTGCCCCCGAGGCCGCGCCCCGTCAGCCGCCACGCGCCGCCAGGAGCCTCCAGCAGGCCCGACTCGCTGCACAGGACGGGGGGCTCGGTGCCCTCCCAGGCGAAGACCCGGGGGCGGTTGGAGCCGGTGACCACGAGGACCTCGCCGGTCGTGCCGTCCGGGCGCCAGATCGCCACGCCCTCGGGGGCGTCCACCACCGCTGCCGGCACCTCCACGTAGGGCGCCTGCGGCGTTGTGTCGCGAAGCGCGAGCCAGCCGGCGACCACGACGACCACGCCCACGACGAGCGAGCCGATGACCCACTGGATGCCCATCGGGGCCCGCAGCACGATCTTGCGCGCACGACGGCTCGCCCGGTCGGGGAGGTAGCCGCCGGGGCCGAAGTCCGGCTGCTCGGCCGGTGTCTCGTCGTCGCTCATCGGTCCGGAGGGTACGACGCCCCCGCGGTGGGCCGGTCAGCGACGCAGCGGTTGGCGCCACCGCGCCCGGCGACGTGCGAGCCGGTCGTCGGGCGCCTCCTCCGCGAGCTCGTCCAGCGCTGCCGCCACTGCACGGACGACGTTGTCGACCGCGATCGCGGGGTCGTCCGGCTCGGCGACGACCGCGTCGGCCACGCCCAGTGCGTGCAGCCTGCGGGCGGTGGGGTCGAGCAGCTCGGCGACGTCGGGCGCCCGGTCGCGATCGCGGTGCAGGATCGCTGCCGCTCCCTCCGGTGCGATCACGGTGAAGATCGCGTGCTCCTGGAGGAGCAACCGGTCGGTCACGGCGAGGGCGAGCGCGCCGCCGGACCCGCCCTCGCCGACCACCACGGCGACCGTCGGCACCGGCGTCGCGACCAGACGTGCCATCGTCGCGGCGATGTGGTGTGCGACACCACCGGCCTCGGCCGCCGCGCCGGCATCTGCGCCGGGGGTGTCGACGAGCAGCACCAGCGGGACCCCGAGACGGGCGGCGAGGTCGATCCCGCGCCACGCCGTCCGGTACCCGGCCGGGCCCACGGCCCCCTGCCGTGGGTCCATCGCCACGACGACCACGCGTCGGCCCGCCCACGTGCCCAGCACGACGTCGACGGTCGGGTCGGTGCCGCCGGCCCGGTCGCCGCGGAGGCGGCCGTGGACGGCGACACGGTCGTGTGCCAGCACCTCCGGGGCGCGGGGCCGGTCCGCCGCACGGGCCCGCTGCACCTCGTCCCAGGCCGCGACGGACGCGTCCGTCGGGGGAGGTCCGACGGGCGGGTCGACCGGTTCGGGCTGCGCCTCACGGTGGAACGCGAGCAGGTCGCCGAGGACGGCGGGGAGGTCAGGGCGTGCGACCACGGCGTCGACCAGCCCCGCCGCATGGGCGCCGCGGGCCGTGTGGGACCCGCTGGGCAGTGGGCCGTCGGTCATGGCCTCGGCGACGCGTGGGCCGGCGAAGCCGATCGTGGCGTTCGGCTCGGCCAGCACGACGTCGGCGAGGTTGGCGTGGCTCGCGAAGACCCCGCCGGTGGTGGGGTCGCGCAGCACGGCAATCTGGAGGTGGGGGTGCGCGGTCGCCGCGGCGGTCGTCGCTGCCATCTGCACGAGGCTCGCCATGCCCTCCTGCATCCGGGCGCCGCCGGTGGACGGCAGCAGCACGACCGGCAGTCCCGCCGCAGCGGCAGCGTCGTAGGCGCCGGCGATGCGCTGCCCGGCGACGGTCCCCATCGAGCCGCCGAGGAAGCCGAAGTCCCAGCCGACGACGACGGCCTCGCTGCCGCCGACCCGACCTCGCACGACCGTCACGGACTCGTCCGCGCCCGTGCGCTCCCTGGCCTCGCTGCGAAGCGCGTCGTAGTCCGGCCAGCCGAGCGGGTCCGGGTCGTGCCACTCGTCGACCACCGGCACGGGGAGGGGGTCCTCCACCAGCCAGGCCAGGAGCGCAGCGGCGCCGACACGTTCGGCGGCGCGGCAGTCCGGGCACCACCCGGGCACGGGGCCGTCGAGCGACGCTCCGCAGCGGCTGCAGTCCACGCCCGTCCTCGTCTCGCCTCGCTGCCACGCTACGACGTGCAGGGTCCGCGGCCCAACGTCGGCGTGACGCGCCCCGCGCACCCGGCGTACCCTGCCACGCCGACCACCCACCACCGAAGGACTGCCCCATGGCCATCCGCGTCGTCGTCGCCAAGCCCGGCCTCGACGGGCACGACCGAGGTGCGAAGGTCGTGGCCCGGGCGCTGCGTGACGCCGGGTGCGAGGTCATCTACACCGGGCTGCACCAGACCCCGCAGCAGATCGTGAGCGCGGCCCTCCAGGAGGACGCCCAGGCCGTCGGCCTCTCGATCCACTCGGGCGCGCACATGACGCTGTTCCCGAAGGTGGTGGAGCTCCTGCGCGAGGCCGGGGCCGACGACGTCATCGTCTTCGGTGGCGGGATCATCCCGGAGGAGGACGTCGCAGCGCTCCGCGAACAGGGGATCGCGGCCATCTTCACGCCCGGGACCCCGATCAGTGAGATCACCGACTGGGTCAAGTCCAACGTGCCAGAGCGCGTCTGACCGTTCTGTCCCGTCCGGACGCTTCGCCGGGCCATCGCCGCCCGGCAGTCGCGCACTGGTGGGCCGTTCCCGCTCACCGGGAAGACGAACAACCTTCCCCGCCCCTGCCGATCCGCTCTCGGGTGGTCGGGTCGTGCACGGGCCGGGCCCCGGCCGGTGCGGGGGGAGGCCACGCATGGGGGACAGCCGACAGGACGAGGCGGGGTGGGGCGACCGGCCGCCGCGTCGGCGTGCGACGGCTGTCAGCGGGGCGGCCGCGGAGGAGTCGGTCCGACGCGCCCTGATCGGCATGTCCCTGGGGCTCGCGGTCGCGTTCCCCATCATGCGGCCTGCGGGGACGTCGGACGTGGTCACCGCGGTCTCGGCGGCCCTCGCGCTGGGGGTGGCGGTCGGGCTGTGGCGACGTCTCGCGCGTCCGCTCACGCTCCTCCGTGCCGGCACCGTCGGGGGCGTCGGGCTCATGACGTGGGGGATCACCGTCGCTGCGGCCGGCGAGGGTCCGACACCGCTCGGTCTGCGCTTCCTCGCCTACGCCGCGATCGTCATGACGCTCGCCCTGTTCGTCCTCGACACGCGCGCGGGCGTCGTGGCCACGGTGGTGGTCCTGTTCGTCTGGACGCTGATCGTTGCGGCGGTGGGTCCCGTGGACGCACTCGCGGCACCCGACGGTGAGGTCTTCGCGGCGCTGCGGTACGCGGTGGTGCTGCTCGCGATGCTGTGGGGCGTCCTCCGAGCCCACGACGTCCTCCGTTCCGAGCGCGACGTGCTGGTCCGCGAGGCCCGCACCGAGCGGGGCCGAC
>JBFKQZ010000154.1:0-7515 GCA_041627475.1 Nitriliruptoraceae bacterium
CGAGGAGCCCGACGAGGTGGACGACCGACCGCTCGACGCGCCCGGACGACCACCAGGACCGGTGGTGCACGCCGAGCCGCGCCAGGAGCAACCGGCTGCCGATGCCGGCCCGGCCCGGTCCAACGGCAGCGACAACGGGGCGGTGACGACGTCGACCGGTGGGCTCAACACGAACTACCGGTTCGAGGACTTCGTCATCGGCCAGTCCAACCGATTCGCCCACGCCGCCGCGACCTCCGTCGCCGAGTCGCCCGCCAAGTCGTACAACCCGCTGTTCATCTACGGGCGGGCCGGCCTGGGCAAGACACACCTGCTGCACGCCATCGGCAACTACATCGACTCGATCTACACCCGCATGCGCGTGCGCTACGTCACCAGCGAGCAGTTCACCAACGACTTCATCCGTGCGATCCGTGACAACGAGCAGAGCCACTTCAAGGAGCTCTACCGCAACACGGACGTCCTGCTGATCGACGACATCCAGTTCCTGGAGCGCGCCGAGCAGACGCAGGAGGAGTTCTTCCACACGTTCAACGCGCTGCACCAGTCCGAACGCCAGATCGTGATCGCGTCGGACCGTCCCCCCAAGCAGATCAAGAAGCTCGACGACCGGCTCCGCAGCAGGTTCGAGTGGGGCCTGACGGTCGACATCCAGCCGCCGGACCTCGAGACGCGCATCGCGATCCTCCAGTCCAAGGCCGAGCGGGAGCGCTTCAGCGTGCCGCAGGACGTCGTGGACCTGATCGCCTCCCGGGTCGACAGCAACATCCGTGAGCTCGAGGGTGCGCTCATCCGTGTGCACGCCTTCGCGTCGCTCCAGCGCTCGACGCCGGACATCCAGATGGCGGAGCTCGTCCTCAAGGATCTGTTCCCGGACGCCGGCAAGCGCGAGATCACCGTCCCGATGATCCAGGAGGAGGTCTCCGAGTACTTCGGCTTCTCCATCGAGGAGCTGTGCTCGCCGTCACGGAGCCGCCAGCTCACCACGGCACGCCAGATCGCGATGTACCTCATCCGCGAGCTCACGACGCTGTCGCTGCCCAACATCGGCAAGGCCTTCGGCGGACGCGACCACACCACCGTGATCCACGCCAACAAGAAGATCGCCGGCCTGATGCAGGAGAAGCAGCAGGTCTACAACCAGGTGAACGAGCTCACCAACCGCGTCAAGACCCGCGCCCGCGGCGGTCGCCCGTGAATCGGGCGCAGATCGGACAGCCCGTGAGGTTCGACCGTGTGGAGCGCCTGTGGAGCGCCTGTGGACGCGACGCCGTCAGGCGTGGAGTTCGTGTTGGCGACACCCGTGGACAACGTGGGCAGTGCCTGTGCACAGGTTGTGCAGCGCGCCGCCCCTCGACGAACGACACTGGTGTGGTTGTGGACGCCTGTGGAGCACCTCTTCCCCGCTCCACAGTTCGCCCACACCCCCGATCCACCCGCTGACCTGCGGTTTCGTGGGGTTCTCCACGACTTCCACAGGCCCTACTACGACAACCATCCAACACTTTCTCTTCTTTCTTCAGTAGAACACTGTTGACAGCGAGACCTCGCCCACCAACCCCACACCGACCGCCGGTGGCACGTGTGCCGTGCCGGCCAGGAGGCAGCCCGTGAAGCTCCGTGTCGATCGCCAGGACCTCAGTGACGCCGTCGCCTGGGTCACGCGCACCGTGAGCACCAACCGAGCCGCGCTGCCTGCGCTGTCGGGTGTCCTCCTCGAGGCCAGCGAGGGCCGACTGACGTGTCGTGCCACCGACCTCGACGTCGCCGCGGAGGTCAGCCTCCCCGTCCAGGCCGAGCAGGCCGGGTCGGTCCTGCTGCCAGCCCGCCTCTTCAGCCAGATCGTGGCGAAGTGCCCCGACGCCCCCGTCGAGCTCGACGGGACGGGGGACCGGGTGGAGATCACCTGTGGCCGGGCGACCTTCCGGGTCCGCTCGATGCCGGTCGAGGACTTCCCGGCCCTGCCCGAGGTCGACCCGGACGCCCCCCGTGGCCACGTCAAGGCCGACAGCTTCAACCGCCTCGTGACGCAGGTCGCCCGAGCGGCGAGCACCGACGTCGCCCGACCGGTCCTCACCGGTGTCCAGCTCGACGCCGCCGATGGCGTGCTGACGGCAGCAGCGACCGACAGCTACCGCCTCGCCGTGCGCAAGCTGCCCTGGGACGAGCAGGTCACCGCGAGCGTCCTGGTCCCGGCCCGGGCACTGACCGAGGCCGCCAAGGCCGGCGCCGAGGCAGGCGGCTCCGTGACGCTGGTGTTCGAGGACGACAAGGCCTCGTTCCTGCTGGGGGACCGGCGGCTGACGACGAACCTCATCGACGGCCAGTTCCCGAGCTACGAGAAGCTCCTGCCGGACGGCCACGAGACCGCGGTCGTCCTGGACCGCCCGGCCCTCGTGGACGCGCTGCAGCGTGTGGCGGTCGTCGCGCTCGGCCAGGCGAACACGCCGGTCCAGCTGACCTTCGAGGACGGCACGGTCGACCTCCAGGCGGGCAACCGCGAGCTCGGCGATGCCGCCGAGGCCCTGCCGGCGGACATCGACGGCGCAGGGTTGACGATCGCGTTCAACCCGACCTACCTGCTGGCGGGTCTCGACGCGACCGGGACCGAGCAGATCCGCATCGAGCTGCGCGATGGGCTCAAGCCGGCCGTGCTCAAGCCGCAGCCCGAGGGCGACGAGGCCGTCGACGACCTGACCTACCTGCTGATGCCGATGCGGGTGAACTGACCGACCTCGGCTCGTCGCCCGCGGGCCGACCGCAGGCGCGACCGGGAGGCGATGGTGCACCTCGAGGAGCTCCACCTCGTCGACGTGCGCAGCTACGTCACCGCCGACGTGCTGCTCGAGCCGGGCGTGTCGCTGTTCGTCGGGAAGAACGGCCAGGGCAAGACGAACCTGCTCGAGGCCGTGCAGCGGGTCGCCACGGGTGGCTCGCACCGGGTCGCCTCGGACGCCCCGCTGGTCCGTGTCCCCAGCGACGACGACACCACCACCCCGGAGGTCGGGGTCATCCGGGCCCTGCTGCGGACCGACGAGGGGCGCCGGCGCACGGTCGAGCTCGAGGTCGGGACCGGTCGTCGCACGCGGACCCGGGTGGACGGCCAGGACGTCCGCCGTGCGGCCGACGCGGTCGGGGTCCTGCGGGCGGTGCTCTTCGCGCCGGAGGACCTCGCGATCGTCCGTGACGAACCGGCCCAGCGACGGGACTTCCTGGACGACCTCCTGGTGCAGCGCCGACCGGCCTACGCCGCGACCCGGGGCGAGTACGACCGTGTGCTCCGCCAGCGCAACGCACTGCTGAAGCAGCTGCGCAAGGGCGAGCGGCGGGGTGCCGGGGACGCCGACGCGACGCTCGCGGTGTTCGACCAGCAGCTCGCCCACCACGGCGCGACCGTCTGGGCGGCGCGCCTGGCCGCGGTCCACGCGCTGTCGGGGCCGGTCGACCGGGCCTACCGGACCGTCGCCGACCGACCCGAGCCCGTGACGCTGACCTACCAGTCCTCGACGGGGGAGGAGGTCGTCGGCGAGGTCGGCACGGGCGTCCCCGACCCGGGGCCGCTCCACGAGGTCCTGACGGCCGCGATCGCCGACGCGGCGGCCGACGAACGGCGACGCGGGACGACGCTGGTCGGGCCACACCGCGACGAGCTGCTGCTCCAGATCGGGCGCATGCCGGCGCGCGGCTACGCGAGCCACGGCGAGACCTGGTCGCTCGCGCTGGCGCTCAAGCTCGGCGTCCACGACGTCGTCGCCGAGGTGGGCGACAGCCCGATCGTGCTGCTGGACGACGTCTTCGCCGAGCTCGACGAGACCCGCCGGGCCCGGCTCGCGGAGGCCTGCGCCGACTTCGACCAGGTACTGGTGACGGCAGCGGTCGAGGCGGACGTGCCGCTCGACGGCGTCCGCTACGACGTGGCGCTCGAGGACGGCCACTCGACGGTGCGGCGGCGGTCATGAGCGGGAAGGACGGGTCCGACGGCCGGCGCTGGCGCAGCAACGAGGGGCGGGAGTACGCACGCGAGCGCTGGCGCCAGCAGCGCGAACGTGCCGAGGTCGACCGTGCCCAGCGCGAGGAGGAGGTCACCGACGAGACGGTCGTCGTCGGCGACGGCGAGACGGTCCGACCCGTGCCCGGGCCGCAGGAGCTCGGCGGACTCCTGGGCGACATCGTCCGTGCGCGCGGCTGGGAGGAGCAGATCCGCGCCGCGAAGCTGCACGAGGCCTGGCCCGCGATCGTGGGGGAGCAGCTCGCTGGCCGCAGCCGGCCGGGACGGCTCCGAGGTGGGGTCCTCCAGGTCGTCGTGGAGGCACCTCGCTGGGCGACACAGCTGCAGTACATGACCGACCAGCTCGCGGGGCGCGTGGTGGCCGAGACCGGCCTGCCGGTCCGCGAGGTCCGGATCGTCGTCGGTGACGTCGATGCCTGAGGTTGCCGCGACCGTCGACCTGCGCCAGCCTGCACCTGATGCCTGAGCTGCCCGACATCGAGGCCTACCTCGCCGCCCTGCGGACGCGGTGCCTCGACCAGCCGCTGGAGCAGGTCCGCCTGCGCAGCTTCTCGCTGCTGCGCACCTTCGACCCGCCGTTGGAGGCGGTCCACGGGCGCCGGCTCGTCGAGCTGCGACGGATCGGCAAACGCATCGTGCTGGGGTTCGAGGACGACCTCTGGCTGGTGCTCCACCTGATGATCGCGGGCAGGCTGCGCTGGAAGGAGGCCGGTGCCAAGGTCCCCGGGCGGATCGGGCTGGCCGCGTTCGACTGGCCGGACGGCACGGTGGTCCTGACCGAGGCCGGCACGAAGAAGCGCGCGTCGCTGCACGTCGTCCAGGGGGCGGAGGCGCTCGCCGAGCACGACCGCGGCGGCGCGGAGCCGCTCGAGCTCGACGCGGACGCGTTCCGCGAGGTGCTGCGGGCCGAGAACCGCACCCTGAAGCGGGCGCTGACCGACCAGCACATCCTCGCGGGCATCGGCAACGCCTTCTCCGACGAGATCCTCCATGCCGCCCGGCTCTCACCGGTCCGTCGCACGCAGCAGCTCGCCGACGACGAGCTCGACCGGCTGCACGCCGCGACCCACGAGGTGCTCACGACCTGGCGCGACCGGCTGGTGGCCGAGGCGGTCGACGAGTTCCCCGACGAGGTCACCGCGTTCCGTCCCGACTTCGCCGTCCACGGCCGCTACGAGCAGCCGTGTCCCGTGTGCGGGAACCCCGTCCAGCGGATCCGTTACGCGAGCAACGAGACGAACTACTGCGCGGGCTGCCAGACGGAAGGGCGTATCCTCGCGGACCGGTCGCTCTCGCGCCTGCTGAAGGACGACTGGCCCAGCACCCTCGAGGAGCTCGAGGACGGCTGAGTGGCCGTCTCCCGGCCCGGACCCATGGTCAGCCTCGACCCAGCCGGACGGGGGTCGCGCGCCCTGTGGAGCATCGTGGAGCCAGCAGTGCGGTCCGGGTAGGATGAGGGATCCCGTGCGCATCGCGTGTGCGCGGCTCCCGAGGCCAGGTGTGTCCCCGTGTCCGACGTCCCCCAGCAGCCCGCCGCAGACGACCTCCCGGAGCGGGTGCCCGGTGAGTACAGCGCCCGCAACATCACGGTCCTCGAGGGCCTGGAGGCCGTCCGCAAGCGCCCCGGCATGTACATCGGCTCGACCGGGCCGCGCGGCCTGCACCACCTGATCTGGGAGGTGGTGGACAACTCGGTCGACGAGGCCCTCGCGGGTCGCTGCTCGGAGATCTGGGTGACCCTGCACGAGGACGGCGCGGTCAGCGTGCGTGACGACGGTTCGGGCATCCCCGTCGACACCCACGAGAAGCAGGGGAGGTCGGCGCTCGAGGTCGTGATGACCGTCCTGCACGCCGGCGGCAAGTTCGACAACGATGCGTACGCCGTCTCCGGTGGCCTGCACGGCGTCGGTGTGTCGGTCGTCAACGCGCTCTCCGAGCGCCTCGAGGCCGTGATCCACCGCGACGGGGGCATCCACCGCCAGGCCTACTGCCGCGGTGTCCCCGAGGGCCCGATCGAGCGGGTCGGCGAGACCGACGACCACGGGACGACGATCACGTTCTGGCCCGACCCCGAGATCTTCGAGACGACCCACTTCACGGCCGACACGATCGAGCGCCGTCTGCGCGACACCGCGTTCCTGACCGCGGGCCTGAAGATCCACCTGATCGACGAGCGGCCACGTGACGACGACCAGCCGATCCCGCACCAGGTCACCTTCCACGCACCCGGTGGCCTGCGGGACTTCGTCGACCACGTGCGCACGACCCGCAAGGCCGAGCAGGTCCACGACCCCATCCACTTCGAGTCGGAGGACCAGGGCCCCAACGGGAAGCAGGCACTGGAGATCAGCCTCCAGTGGATCGAGGACTACAACGACGCGATTCTCAGCTTCGCCAACACGATCTCGACGCACGAGGGCGGCACCCACGAGGAGGGCTTCCGCACCGCGCTCACCTCGGTGATGAACCGGTACGCGAAGGACAAGAACCTCCTGCGCAGCAAGGACGTCGAGTCGCTGTCCGGCGACGACCTCCGCACCGGCCTGATCGCGATCATCAGCGTCAAGATCGGCGACCCGCAGTTCGAGGGCCAGACCAAGACGAAGCTCGGCAACACCGAGGTCCGCAGCTTCGTCCAGACCACGACCTACGCCCAGCTGCAGCAGTGGCTCGAGGAGCACCCGACCGAGGCCAAGGCGGTCATCCAGCGCGCCGAGGCCGAGGCCCAGGCGCGGATCGCCGCCCGTCGTGCCAAGGACCTCACGCGCCGCAAGGGCCTGCTCAACTCGAGCTCGCTGCCCGGCAAGCTCAGCGACTGCCAGAGCCGCGACCCCGCCGAGTGCGAGATCTACATCGTCGAGGGGGACTCGGCCGGTGGTTCGGCCAAGCAGGCCCGCGACCCGCGGACCCAGGCGATCCTCCCGATCCGCGGCAAGATCCTCAACGTCGAGAAGGCGCGGCTGCCGCGGATCCTCGAGAACAACGAGATCCAGGCGCTGCTGACGGCGATGGGCACCGGGTTCGGCGAGGACTTCGACGCCACCAAGGCGCGCTACCACAAGCTGATCCTCATGGCGGACGCCGACGTCGACGGGGCGCACATCCGCACGCTCCTGCTGACGTTCCTGTTCCGGCACATGCGGCCGCTGATCGACGCGGGCTACGTCTACCTGGCCCAGCCGCCGCTCTACCAGGTGAAGCACTCCAAGCGCCGCGGGGAGGTCTGGTACGCGTACAGCGACCCCGAGCTGGCCGAGATCCGCGCCGACCTGCCGAGCGACGGCAAGGCCGACGTCCAGCGCTTCAAGGGCCTGGGCGAGATGGACGCCGACCAGCTGTGGGACACCACGATGGACCCGGCACGTCGCACGCTCAAGCTCGTGACGCTCGAGGACGCCGCTGCGGCGGACGAGATGTTCAGCGTCCTGATGGGTGACGACGTCGAGTCGCGTCGCAACTTCATCCAGGCCAACGCCCGCTACGCGACGATCGACGTCTGATGACGC
>JBFKQZ010000155.1:0-7507 GCA_041627475.1 Nitriliruptoraceae bacterium
AATCGGTTGCCAGCGACGTCCGTCGACCACGCGTCACCCGCAGCCAGCCGGGCGGCCGCGAGGGCAGCCTCCACGGTCGCCAGCACGGTCGTGTCGTCACAGGTGGCCGCAGGAACCGGTGTCGGCGGGGGCGTCGGTCCCGCGGTCGCGGTGGATGCTGGTGTCGGCGGGACGGGTGAGACCGACGACGTCGGCGTCGCAGGGCCGTCTGCAGGCGCGTCGACCCGACCCGCGCACCCGGTGAGGACGAGTGCGAGGGCCACCAGTGGGCCGATCATCCCGCACCGCATGCCGTCAGCCTCGCCCGTCGGCCCGCGGGCTGCCAGTGCCGAAGGTCTTGGAGCGGGGCGTGGTCAGGTGCGCTCCCGCAGCGTGAGCGCGGCCACGCCGAGCACGATGACGCCGAAGAGCGGAAGGCCCCAGACCGCGCCGACGTCGGCGGCCGCGGACGTGCCGGCGACGACCTCCTGCAGGACCCTGTTGGCGTAGTACATCGGCGAGATGCGGCTGATCGCCTGCGCCCAGGTCGGCAGCTGGTCGACGGCGACGAGGATCCCGGAGAAGAGGAAGCTCGGGATGATGACCAGGGGTATGAACGGGATGACCTGCCCCTCGGTCCGGGCCAGGTTGGACACGAGGATCCCCAGGGCCAGCGAGATCACGCCCAGTGCCCACAGGACGGCGAACGCCGCAGCGGTCTGCCCGGCCGAGTAGCCGAGGTCGAAGAGCACCTGCAGCGCGGTGAGCTCGATGACCGAGATGGCCGTGGCGAGCGTCGTGTAGCCGGCGAGGTAGCCGGTGACGATCTCGCCCTGGCGGTAGCCGTTGACGAACATCCGCTCCAGCGTCTGCGAGGTCCGCTCCCGCACCAGCACGATCGCCGTGAGGATGAACGTGGCGAAGTGCACGATGTAGGCGCCGAAGGGCACCACGAAGCGCGCCTGCGCCGGGGCGGGCACGGTCGTCGCGTCGAACAGGGTCCGCACGAAGAACGTCAGCAGGAAGGGCGCCACCACGACCATGCCGATGAAGCGGTGGTCGCGTCGGATCTGCAGCAGCACCCGGGTCGCGACCGCGACCGTGCGGTCAGTCGCCATGGCCGTCCCCCTCCCGGTCCGCCGTCCCGAGCGCGAGCACGATGTCCTCGAGGGTCGGCCCGACGACCTCCACGCTGGCGACCTCGGGCCCGAGTCCCCAGGCCTGCAGGACCTCGGGCAACCCCTCCGCGACCGTCGTGACATGGCGCTCCCGGACCGTGCCGTCGGTGGCGGTCACCCGGACGGTGCCGCCGCCGGACGCGAGCAGCTCCTGCGGCGTCGCGACCGTCAGGAGCTCGCCGGCGCGGAGGATCGCGACACGGTCGCAGTGCACCACCTCGTCCATCTGGTGCGTGCTCACCACCAGCGTCGTCCCACCGTCGGCGAGGCCACGGAAGCGGTTCCAGAACGACCGACGGAGCTCCGGGTCGACGCCGGCCGTCGGTTCGTCGAGGAACAGCACCTCGGGGCCGTGCACCAGCGTCGCCGCCAGTGACACGCGCTGCTGCTGCCCACCCGACAGGGTCTGCACCTGCCGGTCGGCCTGTGCCGCCAGGTCGACGAACGTCAGGACCTCGTCGACGCGCCCCGCGACGTCCGGGAGTCGGTGACCGCGGGCGAAGAACGTGACGTTCTCGCGAACGGTCAGGTCGTCGTAGAGCACGGGCGCCTGTGGCATGTAGCCCACACGGCTGCGCACCTCGCGCCGTGCGGTCGTCGGGTCGAGCCCGAGCACGTGGGCCGTCCCGGCCGTTGGCTGCAGTGCGCCCACGAGGATGCGCAGCAGGGTCGACTTGCCCGCGCCGTTCGCCCCGACCAGGCCGAGGACGGTGCCAGCCGGCACGTCGAGGTCGACGCCGCGCAGCGCCCGGACGGTCCCGTAGTCCTTGCGCACGTCCTGCAGCGAGATCGCGGTCACGTCCCTCCTGCTCCACGCGCCGACCCGCCAGTCTGCCACGGGGGCCTAGGGTCGGGCCGGGGAGCGGAGGACGACCTTGGTCGATGCAGTCCACGCGGCGGTGGTCGAGGCCCTCTTCGACGGGGCCTGGAACCGGCAGCAGTTCGACGAGCTGCGGCAGGCCGTGCCGGGGGAGCTCACGTTCCACTACCGCGGTGCGTCGTTCACGACGTCGGTCGACGAGCTCGAGGTGCTCGTCGACCACTGGCGGGCCGCGTTCCCCGACCTGCGCATGGAGGTGCTGTCCCAGGTGGGGGAGGGCGACCTCGTCGCTGTGCGGCTGCGGTACGCAGGGACGCATCGGGGGGCGTGGCACGGCACCGCGCCCACCGGTCGTCGGATCGAGGTCGACGAGATGGTGTTCCTGCGGTTCGAGGGCCGGCGGCTGGTGGAGCTCTGGGAGGTCCAGGACGAGCTCGGGCTCCTCGCGCAGATCGGTGCGGTGGAGATGCCGGGCTCATGACCTTCGGCGCTCGCCGTCCGTCCCGAGGTGTGCGATGCTGGACGATCGCTCGCACGCGGGAGGGACGACGATGCAGACGATGACGACGGGGACGATCCAGATCCTGATCAGCTACGCGCTGCGGCCGGAGGTCGAGGAGGAGGACTACGACCACTGGGTGCGGCACGTGGCGGTCGAGTGGTGGCAGAACCAGCCCGGGTTCCGTGCCATCCGGGGCTTCTACACCGTGGTCGGGGCCGGTGCGCGGATCTACGTGCAGGTCGACTTCGACCACTTCGAGTCGCTGACGAAGGTCCTCGGCTCCGAGGCCTACGCCGAGATGCGCAAGGAGCTCAACCGCTTCGCCGAGGGCGTCGACGCCCGGATCCTCGCGCCGACCGGCAGGACGCCGACCTGACCCGCGCGATCAGGCGCAGTCCGGGCAGCGGCCGCGGAAGGTGACCTCGACGTCATGCAGGTCGAAGCCGTGGCGCTCGGACTCGGCCAGCCTGGGTTCGTCCGCGGTGACGTCGAGCATGCGGCCGCAGCTGGTGCACACGAGGTGGTGGTGTCGCTCGACGGTGTTGGGGTCGTAGCGCTTGCGGCCGTCGGCGTGGGTGAGCTCGAGCACCTCGCCCATCTCGACCAGCTCGTTGAGCGTGTTGTAGACGGTGGCCAGCGAGACCTCCGGCAGCGCTGCACGGGCACGCTCGTACACCTCGTCGGCAGCGAGGTGCACGTGGTCGCCGGCCATGGCCTCGGCGATCACGCGCCGCTGCGCCGTCATGCGCCAGCCGCGCTCGCGCAGTCGTTCGACGAGCTCGGTCACGAGGGCAACCTCCTCGACAGCGGTCGTCACCCGTCCGAAGGGTACCAATCATTGCCTTGCTCGAAGGTTGGAACTGTTCTAATGTGGCCCTGAGGCCGAGTGGCGTGCGGCAGCCGGAAGTCCGGTGCCGAGCGTCGCACCCGGTCCCTACGTTGCAGACATCCGATCGACGACACCGCGCAGGAGCCCTGACGTGACCGACAGCTCGACGAACCGCCCGGCCTGGGGCGGACGCACCCTGCCCGCAGCACGCGGCAACAACGACTGGTGGCCCGACGCGCTCAACCTCGGGATCCTCCACCAGGGGCACCCGGACGCGAACCCGCTCGGCGGCGACTTCGACTACGCCGCGGCCTTCTCCGAGATCGACGTCGACGAGCTGACCGCTGACGTCGACGCGCTGATGACCGACTCGCAGGACTGGTGGCCGGCGGACTGGGGTCACTACGGCCCGTTCTTCATCCGCATGTCGTGGCACGCCGCCGGCACCTACCGGCAGCACGACGGCCGCGGCGGCGGCGGCACCGGCGCCCAGCGCTTCGCGCCCCTGAACTCGTGGCCCGACAACGGCAACCTGGACAAGGCCCGTCGTCTGCTCCTGCCGATCAAGCAGAAGTACGGGAGGAAGATCTCCTGGGCCGACCTGTTCGTGTTCGCCGGCAACCGTGCGCTGGAGACGATGGGCTTCCGCACGTTCGGCTTCGCCTTCGGTCGCGCCGACATCTGGGCGCCCGAGGACGACATCTACTGGGGCCCCGAGGACGAGTGGCTCGACGAGAAGGACCGCTACAGCGGCACCTTCGAGACCGGCGACCGTGAGCTGCTCGGCTCGCTGGCCGCGGTCCAGATGGGCCTGATCTACGTCAACCCCGAGGGCCCGAACGGGGTGCCGGACGCGATGAAGTCCGCGCACGACATCCGCGAGACGTTCGGCCGCATGGCGATGAACGACCGCGAGACGGTCGCGCTCGTCGTCGGTGGTCACACCTTCGGCAAGATGCACGGCAACGGCCCCGACAGCGCGGTGGGCGTCGAGCCCGAGGGTGCACCGATCCACCAGCAGGGCCTCGGCTGGACCAACGAGCACGAGACCGGCCTCGGCGAGTTCACCATCACCTCCGGGCTGGAGGGCGCGTGGACGCCGACGCCGATCGAGTGGGACAACTCCTACCTCAACACGCTGTTCGGTCACGAGTGGGAGCTCGTCGAGTCCCCGGCCGGTGCCAAGCAGTGGCAGCCGAAGTCGGTCCGCGACGGCTTCATGGTCCCGCCGGTCGCCGAGGGCGCGCCGGAGACGAAGCCGACGATGTCGACCGCCGACATGGCCATGATCACCGACCCGGCCTACCTCGAGATCTCCAAGGAGTTCCAGGAGAACCCCGAGGTCCTGGCCGACGAGTTCGCGCGTGCGTGGTTCAAGCTGCTGCACCGCGACATGGGCCCGCGTGACCGCTACCTCGGCAACCAGGTGCCGGACGAGGTCCTGATCTGGCAGGACCCCGTGCCCGAGCACGAAGGCGACCTCATCGACGCCGACGGCATCGCCACGCTCAAGCAGGCGATCGCCGACTCGGACCTGACCGCCGCGCAGCTCGTCCAGGCCGCCTGGGCGTCCGCGTCGACCTACCGCCAGACCGACCACCGCGGTGGCGCCAACGGCGCCCGCGTGCGGCTCGAGCCGCAGGTCGGCTGGGACGTCAACGTCCGCACCGGCGTCCCCGGCATCGTCGAGAAGCTCGACGAGATCCGTGAGGGCACCGGGGTGAACGTGTCGCTCGCCGACACGATCGTCCTGGCGGGCAACGTCGGTGTCGAGCAGGCAGCAGCCGCTGCCGGCCACGACGTCGAGGTGCCGTTCACCCCGGGCCGCACCGACGCGACCCAGGAGATGACCGAGGTCGACTCGTTCCAGTACCTCGAGCCGACCGCGGACGGCTTCCGCAACTACATGCAGAAGCAGACCGACGTCCCGGCCGAGCACCTGCTCGTCGACAAGGCGTTCCTGCTGCGGCTGACGGCGCCCGAGATGACCGCGCTGGTCGGTGGTCTGCGCGCCATCGGTGCGACTGCCGGCGACGAGGGCCACGGCCTGTTCACGGACCGCGTCGGTCAGCTGACGAACGACTTCTTCGTCAACCTGCTCGACATGCGCACCGAGTGGTCGCCCGTCGGTGAGGCCGAGGACGTCTTCGAGGGCAAGGACCGCGACACCGGTGAGGTGAAGTGGACCGGCACCCGTGTCGACCTGATCTTCGGTGCGAACTCGCAGCTGCGGGCCATCGCCGAGGAGTTCGCCGCCAACGGTGGCGACGAGATCATGCTCGACACCTTCGTCGACGCATGGGTCAAGGTGATGAACAACGACCGCTTCGACGTCGACGGCGCACGCCGCTGACACGACTGCACGTGCGACGCCCGGGTCCTCGCGACCCGGGCGTCGTGCTGTGTGGCCGCGTTGCTGCGGTCAGCCACCGAAGACCTGGATCTCGACGGCGCCGACGTTCCCGCCGGTCGACGTCGCCACCTCGAAGGTGAGTTCGCGGCCGGTCGCTGCGAGCTCGGCGATGCGCGCCTGCGACGGGCTCCCCGCGGGGAACGGGCCGAACGTCTCGCCCCCGATGGTGACGGTGAACGTCTCGGTGATCGCCGAGCCGTCCGCCATCGAACGGGTCAGGAACGCGACCCCCGTGACGTCGGTCTCGGCGCCGAGGTCGATCGTGATCGCACCGTCGTCGCCGTCCTCCCGCGTCGACCACTCGGTCGACAGGTCACCGTCGACCGCGTTCGCGGCGGCGAAGGCGTCGTTGAACTCGCTCGACACGTCGACGACCGTTGCCCCGACGGCGAGGTTGGGGCCGAGGTCGGGCTCGGGCGCCGCCTCGGGCGCGTCGGTCACGGGGATCGTGAACGTGGCCACCTCGCTGCGGTAGAGCGTCCCGTCGGCCGTCGTGCCCTGGAGCACGTAGACGTACTCCCTTCCCTGTTCGAGGTCGGGCAGCACGACGTCGTGGTCGATGATCCCGGTGCCGCTCATGGCAAGGCTGTTGTTGAAGCGGCCGAAGTCCTCGGTCTCGCCCCAGACGATCGCACAGATCGCCTCCTCGGTCGTCTCGACCCGGAAGATGCCGCGCGTCGGGTCGAGTGGGTCGGCCTCGAACACGACGTCGGATGCCTGAATCTCCTCGAACGGCCGGACCTCGGCGTCCGGCGCGTCGGCGCCGCCGCACGCGGCGAGCGTGAGCAGGAACAGGGTGAGCACGGCTGCGCGTCGCACGACGACCTTCCGAGGTGGGGGCGACGAGACCAACGACGCCGGGCGTCGCCCTGTTCCGTCAGGCGAGGCCGGTGGCGGCGGCCGCGACGGTCGCGCCCAGGTTCCAGCACGCCTCGAGGTCCTCCTGTGTCGGGCTGTCGATCACCGCGACGGGATCGGCGACGGCCTGCCACGACAGCGCGCCGGCGATCGAGGTGACGGCGCGACGTGCTCCCTCCGTGTCGTTGTTGCCGTGGACGTAGAGCCCGTAGGGCAGCCCGTCGGTCGCACCCAGGCAGGGGTAGTAGACCTGGTCGAAGAAGTGCTTCAACGCACCGCTCATGTAGCCGATGTTCGCCGGTGTCCCGAGGACGATCCCGTCCGACTCGAGCACGTGGCTGGCGTCGGCGTGGAGCGCCGGGACCACGCGGACCTCGACGCTCTCGAGCCCCTCCGCCCCGCTGCCTGCCCGCACCTGATCGAGCATCTCGTGCAGCGACGGTGAGGGGGTGTGGTGCACGATCAGCAGGGTCGGCACGTCCTGGCTCCTCATGGGTCGGGCCGCCGACGACCGTAATCGTCGCGCGTCCTCCACAGGCTGGGGGGATCTGGTCGGGTCGGTGTCACAGGTCGTACGTATGTTTGGGTCATGCGCTCGAGCCCTGACCAGCCGGATCACGGCGGCCCCGATGTGGCCGCCGACGGGTCCCCGCTGCGCGCGATCGAGGAGACCGCTGCCGTGCTGCACGGCGCGCATGCGCGGCTGCTCGAGTTGACGTGCGAGGCGTTGCGGTGGGGCGGCACGGCGGCGACCGCTGGCTGCACGGTGGAGGACTATCTGGTGTGGGAGGCCGGGCTGCCTCGGCCGCTGGCGGGGCGGCTGGTTGCGGTGGCTCGGCGCCTTCCCGCTGTCCCGGCTGTGGCGGAGCTGTTTGCGGCCGGGGTGCTGGGGTTCGACCAGCTCGCCGGATTCATCACCGCCACCTCT
>JBFKQZ010000156.1:0-7492 GCA_041627475.1 Nitriliruptoraceae bacterium
CGGGCCATCGTCGAGCCGTTCATGGAGATGCCGAGCTTCGAGGACCAGCCCGACTTCTTCGTCGACCACGCCGACGCCCGCCCGTTCACGATGGGTGACCTCGGCGTCGGCGAGTGCGCCGGTGAGGTCGTGAGCCTGTTCGGGATCGAGGTGGTGCGCGCCGAGGCCGAGGTCTTCGAGGCCCAGGTCGCGCTGGACGAGTCCGACCCGGTCGCGGCGGAGGAGCACGCCTACACCGCGATGGTCCTCGGCGCCCGTGCGCTGGTGCGCACCGAGTTCATCGACGTGACCGAGGACCCCGACGACGTCGTGCGGGAGTGGAAGGAGCGGTTCTACGACACCGAGCTGTTCTTCGACCGCTTCGCGAAGGGGAAGTTCGGTCGGTTCCTGCTCGAACGGCACGAGGACCCGACAGCGTCCGGCGACCCGGCCACGGCAGCGCGACGCGTCGAGGAGGCGCAGCTGTTCGTCGAGGCCTGCCACTCGGCCGACGCGAAGCTGACGCTCCAGAAGACCCAGATCGCAGAGGTGAAGGCATGACGGTCACCACCACCGCACTGCACCCGCAGCGACTCGCGCTCCGCCTGTCGTTGGTGACGCCGATCGCCGACCTGGAGCCCGCCATCGGTGTCTTCCACCGCTGCCTCCAGCGCGGCTGGCTCGAGGGCGCCCTGCTCGACGTCGCCGACTACCGCCACGTGCCGCAGGGCCCAGGCGTGATGCTCGTCGGCCACGACGTCGACCTCGGTCTCGAGCACGAGGCGCTGGTGCTCGTGCGGAAGCGCTCGGCCGGCGACGACGCCGCCACGCAGCTTTCGGACCTGCTGCGGATGGCAGCGGTCGCGGTGTCGGCGTTCGCGTACGACGGGACGCTCGACGTGGACGTCGACCTCGGCCGTCCGACGGTGACGCTGCTGGACCGGGCGCTCGCGGCCGACCTCGGCGACGCTGCGGTCGAGGCGCTCGCGGCGGCTGTCGCCCCGGCGCTGGACGCTGCGTACGGCACCGCGCCCGACGTCGCGGCGATCGCGACGGACGACCCACGGCACGCACCCGCCCTGCGCGCGGACGTCGGCGGCGACGTCTCCGCCGCCGACCTCGTCGAGCGACTCGGCGGGTCCCGGGCGCCGGGGCAGTCCGCGTGGGACATCAGCGTCGAGGAGTTCGCCGACCTGCGCGGCCAGGACGACGTCGTCGTGCTCGACGTGCGGGAGCCGTCGGAGTACGAGACGGTCAACCTCGGCGGGACGCTGCTGCCCCTGGCGGAGCTGCCCGACCGGATCGACGAGGTCCCGACCGACCGACGCGTCGTCGTCCACTGCCGGGCGGGGTGGCGGGGCGGGAAGGCCGTGACGCTCCTGCGCGAGCAGGGCATCGAGGCGTGGAACGTCAACGGCGCTCTCGTCGCGTGGGCCGACCGCATCGACGCCACCACCACCCGGTACTGATGGGGACGCTGGACGGCGTCCGGATCGGCGTCACCGGGGCCCGGAAGGGGCCCGAGCTCTGCGCCGCCATCGAACGGCGCGGGGGCACGGCCCTGCACGGGCCGACGATCGAGCCCGACCAGCCCACACCCGACGCCGAGCTGCTCCCACAGGTCCGTGAGCTGCTGCGCGGCGAGGCCGACTGGTTCGTCGCGAACACCGGGATGGGGGTGCGGCTGCTCGCGGCCTGCGCGGAGCGTGCGGACCTCGGTGACGACCTCGTCGCGCTGCTGACGGGCGACGACCTGCGGGTCGTGGCCCGGGGGGCGAAGGCGGTCGGCGGACTGCGTGGCATCGGCGTGACCCCCGACGCGGTGTCGGCCGAGGAGACGGACGCCTCCATGGCCGCGTGGCTGCGGGAGCACGTGGCGGCCGGCGACCACCTCGCCGTGCAGTACTCGGCGCGGACGCGTCAGGACTACGCGGACGTGGCCGCCGACGTGGGCGCGACCATGCAGGTCCTCGTGCCGTACCGCAGCGGCGTCCCGACCGACCCGAGCGCCGCCGTGACGCTGGTCGAGGCAGCCGTCGCCGGCGACCTCGACGTGATCGTGTCCACCAGCGCCATCGCGACCGACCACCTGCTGCGCATCGCCACGGACCACGGCCGGGGCCACGACCTCGTCGCTGCGTTCGGTGACGGGCGCGTCGTCGCGGCCGCGATCGGCCAGGTGACGGCAGCTGCCTTCCGTGAGCGCGGCGTCGAGCCGGGGATCATCCCCGACCGCCACCGCACCGGGTCACTGCTGACCGCGTTGGAGCGGTGGGCGGCCCCGGACTGACCCGGGACCACCGTCCCGCCCCCGCGGGGGCCCTCCTCCTCTTGCCCGGACCACCCTCGGGGGCGACGCTGACGGCGTCGCGGGGGTGCAGCATGCGGATCCTGGTCGTCTGGGCGAGCCGGCACGGCGCGACGCGCGAGATCGCCGAACGCATCGGGGCGAGTCTCGCCGACACCGGCTACGACGTGGCCGTGCACGCCGCCGAGGACGACGTGGACCCAGCGGGTTTCGACGCCGTGGTCGTGGGAGGTGCGGTCTACCTCTCCCACTGGCTGCGCACGGCGCTGCGCTACGTGCGACGGCACGAGGAGGCCCTGGCGCGGCGCCCCGTCTGGTTGTTCAGCAGCGGTCCGGTCGCCGAGGACCTCGTCGACGCGGACGGCAACGAGGTCATGGTCGTGGAACGCCCCCACGAGTTCGCCGAACTGCGGGAGCGGCTCGAGCCCCGCGACGAGCGCGCGTTCTTCGGCGCCCGGGACCCCGACGACCCGCCGGTCGGACTGCTCGAGCACGCGCGGCGTGTGCTGAACGTGCCCGCCGAGGGCGATGCCCCGGTCGGCGACTTCCGCGACTGGGGCGCCATCGACGCCTGGGCCGACACGATCGCGGCCGACCTCGCCTTCGAACCGTCGAACCCCGAGGTCCACCCCGCGGCGGACGACTAGACGGACGTCCCGGCCTCGCCTGCCAACTTCTCACCACACCGTGGGCAGTACCGCGCGTCGGTGGCGTGTCCGACCGCGCCGCACCGCGGACAACCACCGGACACCGGAGCGGTGACCGTCGCCTGGCGCGCACCCGCCATCTCGGCCGAGACGATGCCCGTCGGGACCGCGATGACGGAGTAGCCGAGGATCATCAGGACGGACGCGAGGACCTGGCCCGGCGCCGTCCGCGGCGCGATGTCGCCGAACCCCACGGTGCTCATGGTGACGATCGACCAGTAGACGCCACGGAACATCGAGTCGAAGCCGTTGGCCTCGCCCTCGATCACGTACATCGTCGAGCCGACGATCACGTTGATCAGCACCACCGTGAGCAGGAACACGATGATCTTCTGTGCGCTCGCCTGGACGGCGTCCAGGAGGTAGTTCGCCTGTCGCAGCCAGTGGGCCATCTTGAACACGCGGAACACCCGCAGCAGGCGCAGCGACCGCACCACCAGCAGGGACTGTGCGCCCGGCACGAGGATCGCGATGAAGACGGGGAGGATGGCCAGCAGGTCGATGACCCCGAAGAAGCTCCGCGCGTACCGGCCGGCGTCCTCGGCGGTCCACAGCCTCGCCCCGTACTCGATCGCGAACAGGCCCGTCACGACCCACTCCAGGGCGAGCAGCGTCGTGGCGTACTGCGCCCGCACGCTGGCCACGCTCTCCAGCATGACCAGCAGGACGCTGCCAATGATGAGCACCATCAGCACGATGTCGAAGGTCTTCCCCGCCGTGGTGTCGGCCTCGAAGATGATGTGCCGAGCACGTTCGCGCGCCGCCGTCATCGTTGCCTCCTGTCAGACGTCCACCCCGAGTCTGCCGCCCTCGGCGCAGCACGCCGGCACGTGGGACCGCAGCACGGCCAGCGCCTGCTCCGCCTTGGTGGCGAAGTCGTCGTGCTCGTCGACCACGGTCCGGGCGGGGTGACCGTCCCACAGGGCGAGGATGCGCTCGTCGATCGCCCGTGCCGTGCGGGGGTCCTCCGTCCGCAGCGGGTTGGAGTGGTCGTAGCCGTGGGCGAGGTCCGGCGTCCGCAGGTGCACGACCGCGACGTACCGGTCCCGTTCGGCGACGAGATCGGTCCCCATCTCGTCGAGCAGCTCGTCCGGCGGCCCGGGCCAGTACGCCAGACCGTCCACGGTGCTGCGGTCGCACAGGACGAGCCCGGCGGTCGACTCGGTCTGCTCGAGCCACTCCAGCTGCCGCTCGGTGTGCCAGATCACCCGCTGCACCGCACGACGAGCCGCCGGGCTCGGACGGCGCGGGAAGCCACCGCCGTAGACGATCCCGGCGGCCTCGGGCAGGACGACGACGTGCTCGCACAGGGTCCGGCGCGCCAGCTCGAGGACCGCGGTCTTGCCGGCGCCGGGGCCGCCGGTGACCACGACGAGGCGCGGGTCGTGCGACGTTGCGTCGCACGCACAGCTCGCAGTCGGTGGCAGCGGCACGGCGTCCTCACCCGGGGGACCGCACCCCAGTGAAGCCGGGACGGACCGGATCAGCCCCCGAGTCGCTCCGTGAGTTGCGCAGCCGCATCCTCGGCCCGGGCCGCCAGGTGCCCCCTCGCAGCGGCGTCGTGGTCCGCGCCGACGAAGGTCAGCGTCACGGCTGCCTCGGCCCGACCCGCGTGGTCGCGAGCGGCGACGGCCACCGACGCGAGCCGACGGTCGATCTCACCGTCCTCCCGGCCCACGCCGTCGGCGCGCACCCGCTCCAGCAGCCGTCGCAGCTCGGTCGGGGTGCGCGGGCCGACGTCGGTGCGCAGCGGCAGCGAGGCGCGGTCGGGGAAGCTCGCCCGGACCTGGGCCAGCGGCTGCTCCGCCAGCAGCGCACGGCCGCTGGCGGTCAGGTGGGCCGGGAGCCGGACGCCGACGTCGACGACGAGCGGCGGGGCCTGCGGCGGTCGCTCCGTGACGAGGTAGACCACCTCCCGACCATCGAGCACCGCGAGGTGCGCCGGGATGCCCGTGTCGTGGGCGAGGCGGTGCAGCACCGGGCGGGCCAGCCGGGCGAGTGGCCGGGCGTGGAGGTACGCCTGTCCCAGCTCGAACGCACCCGGCCCGAGGGTCCAGGTCTGCTCCTCCGGCAGGTGCGTGACGAACCGGGCCTCCGCGAGGGTCGTGAGCAGGTGGTAGGTGCTGGACCGCGGGAGGTCGAGGTCGCGGGCGATGGCGGCCGCCGCGACCGGACGCGACTGCGCAGCGAGGTGCCGCAGGACCGCGATCGTGCGCTCGGCGGCGGGGACCTGCGCCACGTGAGGACCTCCCAGCCGGCCTGTTGTCTCAGATGCGAGACAGTAGTGCCGTTCCCGGCCCCACGGGCTCGCAGCGGCGACGACATGCTCGACCCATGACACAGATCACCCTGACCCGGACCCCACCGACGATCGACGACGTGGTCGTGGTCGCCCGCGGCGGCGCACGCGTCGACCTGGACCCCGGCGTGCTCGACCGCACCGCCAGGGCCCGCGACGTCGTTGACCACCTCGCTGCCAGTCCGGAACCCGCGTACGGCATCTCGACCGGCTTCGGCGCGCTCGCCACGACGCAGATTCCGGTGGAGCGGCGCGAGCAGCTGCAGCGCTCTGTCGTCCGCTCGCACGCCGCCGGCTCGGGCCCCGTGGTCGAGTCCGAGGTCACCCGGGCCATGATGCTGCTGCGGCTGAAGACCCTCGTCTCGGGGCACACCGGCGTCCGCCCGGTCGTCGCCGAGACGCTGGCAGCGGTGCTCAACGCGGGGCTCACGCCGGTGGTGCGCGAGTACGGCTCGCTCGGCTGCTCGGGCGACCTCGCGCCGCTCTCCCACGTCGCCGTGGTGCTGACGGGCGAGGGCGAGGTCGTCGACGCCGACGGTCGGGTCCGACCCGCCGCCGAGGCGCTGGCCGAGCACGACATCGCCCCCCTCACGCTGCAGGCCAAGGAGGGTCTCGCGCTGATCAACGGCACCGACGGCATGCTCGGGATGCTCGCGCTGGCGCTGCACGACCTGGACCACCTGCTCCGGGTGGCGGACGTCGCCGCTGCGATGAGCGTCGAGGGCCTGCTCGGCACCGACGCCGCGTTCGCCGCCGACCTCATGGCGCTGCGCCCGCACCCCGGCCAGCAGACCTCGGCCGCGAACCTCCGTCGGCTGCTGGCCGACTCCCCCATCGTCGCGTCCCACAAGCACCCGGGCGACGTCCGCGTCCAGGACGCGTACTCGTTGCGCTGCGCCCCGCAGGTGCACGGTGCGGCCCGCGACACGGTCGCGCACGCCCGCACCGTCGCCGAGCGCGAGCTGGCCGCTGCCATCGACAACCCGGTCGTGACCGAGGACGGTCGCGTCGTCTCCAACGGCAACTTCCACGGGGCACCGGTCGCCCACGTCCTCGACATGCTCGCGATCCCGGTGGCCGACGTCGCCTCGATCGCCGAGCGCCGCACCGACCGGTTCCTCGACACGGCGCGCAGCCAGGGGCTGCCACCGTTCCTCGCCGACGACCCCGGCGTCGACTCCGGCCACATGATCGCGCAGTACACCCAGGCCGGGATCGTCAGCGAGCTGAAGCGACTGGCCGTGCCGGCCTCCGTCGACTCCATCCCCTCCAGCGCCATGCAGGAGGACCACGTCTCGATGGGCTGGCACGCCGCCCGCAAGCTGCGCACCGCCATCGACGGCCTCACCCGCGTGCTCGCGATCGAGGTCCTCACCGCCGCCCGCGGCATCGACCTCCGTGCCCCACTGCGGCCCGGCCCCGGCACCGGCGCCGCCCTGGCCGCCGTCCGCGAGGTCGTCGCGGGCCCCGGCCCAGACCGCCTCCTCACCGACGAGATCGAGGCCACCGTCGACCTCGTCGCCAGCCGCCGCCTGCTCGACGCCGTCGAGTCCGCCATCGACCCCCTCGACGAGAACGACCACCACCCCATCGCGTGAGTGCGTCGCCCGACATGTCGGGCGAGCCACTCACACGACGTGCGAAGGAGCCACGCCATGTCCGGTCCACGTCCCGTCCGCGCGCCCCGTGGCGCGACCCGCACCGCACCCGGCTGGGGGCAGGAGGCCGCGCTGCGGATGCTCCAGAACAACCTCGACCCGGACGTGGCCGAGCACCCCGACGAGCTCGTGGTCTACGGCGGCACCGGACGGGCCGCGCGTGACTGGGCGAGCTTCGACGCGATGGTCCGCACCCTGTCGACGCTGCGTGACGACGAGACGATGCTGGTCCAGTCGGGCCGTCCGGTCGGCGTGCTGCGCACCCACGAGTGGGCCCCGCGCGTGCTGCTCGCGAACTCGAACCTGGTGCCCGACTGGGCGAACTGGGACGAGTTCCGCCGGCTGGAGCACCTGGGCCTGACGATGTACGGCCAGATGACCGCCGGGTCGTGGATCTACATCGGCACCCAGGGGATCCTGCAGGGCACCTACGAGACGTTCGCAGCGGTCGCGGCGAAGCGCTTCGGTGGGACGCTGCAGGGCACGCTGACCGTCACCGGCGGCGTCGGCGGCATGGGCGGGGCGCAGCCGCTGGCCGTCA
>JBFKQZ010000157.1:0-7476 GCA_041627475.1 Nitriliruptoraceae bacterium
CCACGAGCTGTTGGTCGTGGAGGGGGCGGGCAGCCCGGCGGAGATCAACCTCCCCGACGGCGTCAACGGCCGCGTCGACGAGGACCTCACCGGCCTGCCGTGGCGCGAACGCCCGCCGCAGCTGTGGCACGCGATCACGGCGGCGGCCGACCGCCTGCGCGAGCACCACGACCTGCTGGTCGTGGAGGGTGCGGGCAGCCCGGCGGAGATCAACCTCCCCGACGTCGTCAACGGGCGCGTCGCAGCGCACCTCGACGCCGCCGTGCTGCTCGTCGCCGACATCGACCGGGGCGGGGCGTTCGCGCACCTGTTCGGCACGTGGTCGCTGGTCGACGACGACCTGCGCGGCCGCCTGCTCGGGTTCGTGCTGAACCGCTTCCGGGGCGACCCCGCACTGCTCGACCCGGGCCCCGCCCTGCTCGAGGAGCGCACCGGCGTGCCGACGGTCGGGCTCGTGCCGATGCTGCGCCACGGCCTGCCGGACGAGGACGGTGCCCGGCACTGGCCGCCGCCGACCGGCCCCGGTCCGCACCCCCGCGTCGCCGTCGTGGCCGGTCCGGCCGCGAGCAACCTCGACGAGTTCGCGACGCTCGCACATGCGGCCGACGTGGTGTGGGCACGACGTCCCGCCGACCTCGCCGGTGCGGACCTGGTGGTCCTGCCCGGCTCCAAGCACGTCGCCCACGACGCCGGCTGGCTGCGCGAGCGAGGCCTCGACCGCGCTGTCGTCGAGGTCGCGGCGACCGGGACGCGTGTGCTCGGGATCTGCGGCGGCGCGATGCTGCTGGGCGAGCGCGTGCACGACCCGGCGGGCGTCGAGGGCGGACGGCCGAGCGACACGCCCGGCCTCGGCCTGCTGCCGCTGACGACCACGTACGCACGCGAGAAGCTGCTGCGACACGCCAGCGCGACGTTCGCCGACGACCTCCCGGCCGCCTGGTCGGCGCTCGCCGGCCGTACCGTCGACACCGGCTACGAGATCCGGCACGGCCGCATCCGCGGCGGCGCCCCGCCAGCCCTCCACGACGACCTGGGGTGGGCCCGCGACAACGTGCTCGCCACGACCACCCACGGTCTGCTCGAGGATCCCGCCGTCGTCGCCGCGCTGCTCGGCACCCCGCCCCCACCGACGCTCGACGACGTGCTGGACGAGCTGACCGCCGCCGTCGTGCCCCACCTCGACCTCGACACCATCCGCACCGCCATCGGAGCCTGAGATGCCCACCAACCCGTCCGGCCAGGAGTCGCACGACACCCCGACCGACGCGCCGCCGACCGAGATCCGCGAACGCCCGAAGCGGGTGCACAAGGACTCGCTGGTGCTGGTGAACACCGGCAACGGCAAGGGCAAGTCGTCCGCGGCGTTCGGCATGGCCATGCGCGCGGTCGCCCGTGGCTGGCGCGTCCGCGTCGTGCAGTTCCTCAAGTCCGGCGACTGGAAGACCGGCGAGGCGAAGATCCTCCCGGGGCTCGGTGTCGAGTGGTGGGAGGCCGGTGACGGCTTCACCTGGGACGCCGAGGACCTCACCGAGTCGGAGGCCCTGGCCCTCGCCGCCTGGGAGCAGACCAAGGAGCGCCTGCAGGACGACGACCTCGACGTCCTCCTCCTCGACGAGGTGACCTACCCGATCAACTGGGGCTGGATCGACCTCGACGACGTGGTCGACGCGATCACCAACCGCTCCCCGAAGGTCCACGTCATCCTCACGGGCCGCGACTGCCCGCAGGAGCTCATCGACCTCGCCGACACCGTGACCGAGATGCGCGAGGTCAAGCACGCCTTCCACGAGGGTGTCATGGCACGGCGCGGCATCGACTACTGAGGAGCCCACGTGGACACGGTCGTCCTGGACGTCAACGAGACGCTCTTCACGCTCGACCCGGTGGCCGCGGCGCTGGACGACGTCGGTATCGGTGCGGCGCACCTGGACCTGTGGTTCGCGTGGATCCTGCGTGACGGGTTCGCCGCAGCGGCGTCCGGCACGTTCGCCGCCTTCCCGGACCTGGCCCGCCACCAGACCGAGGTGCTGCTGGCCGGCGCCACGAACGTCACCGACACGGCGTCGGCGGTGGAGCGTGTGGTCGCCGCGTTCGACGAGGTGACGCCCGCTCCCGACGTCGAACGGGGACTGCGACGGCTCGCAGCCGCGGACCTGCGGCTCGTCGCGTTCACCAACGGCAGCGCCGACATCACCCGGCGGTTCCTCGCGCGCGCAGGTCTGGACGACCTCGTCCCGATCGTGCACGACGCGAGCGAGGCCGGGATGTGGAAGCCCGCGCCGGACGCCTACCGCTGGATCTGTGACCGGGTCGGCACGGCCCCGCCGGACGCCGTGATGCTCGCGGTGCACCCGTGGGACGTCGCCGGCGCCATGCGCACGGGGATGCACGGCGCCTGGCTCGACCGCGACCACGCACGCTGGCCGTCGTGGCTGCCCACACCGGACTCGTCGGCCGGCAGCCTGGTCGAGCTGGCCGACGCCCTGGCTGCTCGCGACTGACGCCATCCGTGCGTAGATCGTGCGTGCCCGAGCGATGAACGGGCATCGGTGACCCTTCGGACACTGTCCACCTACCGTCACCCGACGGCGGCAAGTGGGGGCAGCGTGCGCACCACCGCCCCACTGACGGGCAGGACGCAGGAGCTCCAGGCCCTGCGTGCCGTCATCGACGCCGACAGCGCAGGGGGTCCACGCGCCGCGGTCGTCGTCGCCGAGGCCGGCGCGGGCAAGACGCGACTGCTCGACGAGGCGCTGTCGCAGGCCGAGGCGCTGCCACGCCACGTCGTGCGCATCCGCGGCGGCGAACTGACGTCGGCGCTGCCGTTCGCGGTGCTCCGGCGAGGGATGCGACGGTCGATCGGTGACGACGACCGGATCGAGGCCCTCCTCGGCACGCGGGACGTGGAGGGCGACAGCGGCCGCGCCGCGCTCGTCGACGCCTTCGCCGACCGTGTCGAGCGGCTGGCCCTCAAGCAGCAGGTGCTCCTCGTCGTCGACGACGCACACTGGGTCGACGAGGCCTCCCTGACCGTCGTCGACGTCCTCGCACGGCAGCTGGCGTCCACCTCGCTGCACATGGTCGTGGCCGCACGTCCACACCCACGGCCCGCCGCGCTCGACTCGGTGCTCCGCACGTTGCGACGCAGCGGGGCTGCGATCACCCTCGACCTCGCCCCGCTCACCGAGCACGACGCACGACGGGTCACCGAGTCCGTGCTCGGTGGACGCGGCAGCGACCGCGTCCACGACCTCGTCGAGCGCGCCGGCGGCAACCCGCTGTACTGCACCGAGCTCGGCCTCGCGTTGCGCGACCGGGTGGTCCGGGACGCTGACGGACGGCTGGACCTCCCGGCCGAGGACGACGCCCTCGGCCTCGACGTCATCGAGCACAACCTCGCCGCGCTCGACGTCCGGGCGCGGACCATCCTCCGCGACGCCGCCCTGCTCGGCACCACGTGGGACCCGCGCGTGCTCGCACTGCTGCGGGACGCGAGCGTCGTCGACGTCCTCAGCAGCCTGGGGGCTGCGTTCGAGATCGGGGTGCTGGCCGAGGAGGGCGACGACCTCGTCTCCTTCCGGCACGACCTCGTGCGGGACGCCGTGCTCCGCAGCACGGCGACGGCCGTCGCCGCCCGTCGACACCGCGACATCGTCCTGGCCGCGACGACGGCAGGGCTGCCCGCCGAGCACTGGGCCCCACACCTGACCCGGGCAGACTGGACCGGCGACCGGCAGGCCTGGGAGTGGTTCGAGCGGGCCGCCGAGGAGACCGTCTCGCTCGACGCGGCCGCCGCCCTGCTCGACCACGCCCTGCAGACGCTCGACGGCGACCCGCCGATCTCGTTCGTGAGCCTGCAGCTGGAGCGACTGCTCGAGACCGACCGGCTCCCGGAGCTGCGTCAGCTCCTCGAGCAGCTGCTGCAGCGACCGCCGGAAGCGTTCGACGAGGACGACGACGTCCTGGACATCCTCGCGCTCCGGGTCTTCCACGCGCGGTGGTGGACGATGGGCGAGCACCGGGAGGTCGACATCGGTCCGTGGCTCGAGCGACTTGCCGCGCAGGGCGGCGAGATGGCACGCGACGTGGCCGCCTTGGACCGCCTCGCCGTCGAGGCGTTCTCCACCCCCACAGCCAGGGTGACCGACGACGCCGCCGCGATCATGGACCGGGCACAGGCACGAGGGGACGAGCGGCTCGCGATCACGGCACGGAGCATCGCCGTGATCTGCACGTTGCACGTCGGCACCCCGGACGAGATCGACGCCATGCACGTCCGGGGCATCAGGCAGCAGCTCACCTCGGGGGTCTACCCGTGGATCCTCGTCGACGACACCTACTTCGCACTGTGGTGCGGCCCCCGTGACCATCCGGTCCGCGACGTCTTCGACGAGGTGGCCCGGATCGCGGAACGTCTCGGGCCGCCGTCCTCGTCCACGCTCGGGCTCATCCACGCGTCAGATCTCGCACGCAAGGGCGAGTGGCGGGCGGCTGTGGACCTCGTGGACCACATCGCCGAGGCGGACCGCGGGGTCAACCTGCCCCGTCCGTCGCGAGCCACCATCCCGATCCGGATCTACGCAGCAGTCGGGCGGGCCGACGATGCTGCGGGGCTGCTCTCGCACCCAGTGGTCCTGCCCTTCAGCTCCGCGCCGGAGAAGGCACGCGACATCGGACTGCACCACCGGGACGCGGCGGTGGCCGCCCTGCTGGCGGGGGACGACCCGACGGACCACGTCGACACGGCCTTCCAGGCCTGGTCTCGGACGCCACTCGCCACGACGGGCGGTTCGAGCCCGCGCTGTGGGCGTCGGTGGCGGTGCTCGCGGGTCGCGACGACCATGTGCCGCGCTTCGTCAGCCAGGTGCGCCACACGCCGTACCTCGAGGACTGGGACGCGGCGGTCCTGGACCACCTGTCCGGCATCCCGCGTGGCGACCTGGTCGACGTGATCGGGACGGCCCTCGACACCCACGACTTCGCTGTCGTGGAGGCCCTGGCACGTGGCGCGACGACCGGCACTGCCCGTGAGGTCCTGGCCGAGGGCCACCAGCGCGCCCGGGACGGGGGAGCGACCGCCTGGGCTCGTCGTCTGCAGGCGGCGCTCGCTCGGCGCGGCGGCACGGCCGTCCCCGCACGATCCCGGCCGGACACAGGTGTCGACGCCCTGACCCCCGCCGAGCAGCGTGTGCTGCCGCTCATCCTCGACGGGCTGCTCTACCGCGAGATCGCCGACGAGCTGCACAACTCGCGACGGACGATCGAGTCCCACGCCGCGTCGATCATGCGCAAGCTCGGAGTCTCGTCGCGGCGCGAGCTCCCCGATGTCGTGGACGTGCTGGACCTCCGCGACGTCGAGACGCACACCGGAGTGCGCTGACAGCACACGTAGGGACGGCAAGACATCCGTAGTGACTACGGATGCCCCGTGTGCGCTCTGGGGGCATGTTGCGTGCAGCGGTCGAGGGGACACTGCATGCAGCGAACGGGGGACTCGTACAGCGCCGCCTTCACCGCGGCCTACCCGACGGTGCGGCGTCTGGTCACGGCCAGCGACCCGTCGGTGGCGACCGCACTCCTGGACCGGCGACACGACGCCGTCCTCGCCATCGACGGGGTCGAGGCCCGGACAGCGGCCCTCGCAATGCTGGACGCGGGTCGGGCCCTCGTCGCCGTCGTCACCGGCGACGTGGAGGCCACGGGGGTCCACGCAGGCTCGGCGATCGCGCTGCGACGAGTGCTGGGCCCGGACGTCGAGACCGACCGCTGGCTCCTCGACGTCGCTGCCCTCGGCACGCTCGGTGGCCTCGACGAGGACGTCCTCGACCTCCGGGACCGCGTGACCGGCAGCCTCGACGGCTGGCGTCGCGTCGTGCTCGACCTCCTCGTCGACGGGCAGCACGAGATCGCGCGTCGCGGCCTCGACGACCGCCCCCGCGTCCGCCCCGCCCTCCTCCAGGCAGCGACGAGCATCTCCGTCCTCGGCCTCGCCACCGACGCCCCGTCAGGACCGACCTCGCTCGCGGTGTGACTAGTGTTCTCGGGTGATCCGGAGGACGGGGGTGCGACCGTGCGCGCGTCAGCCCCACTCGTCGGCCGCCATGACCAGCTCCAACGGCTGCTGGCGGTCGTCCAGGGCACCGACGAGGTCGGCGGCTCGGCCGCACTCATCGTGGCCGAGGCCGGCGCCGGCAAGACCCGGCTCGTCGCCGAGGCCCTGGACCGCTCGTCGGTCGCGACGGTGCACGTGCGCGGCAGTGAGCTCGGCGCCCCGCTCCCCTTCGTCGCGATGCGGCGTGCACTGCGCGGCCGCCTCGGCGACGACGAGCGGATCGTCGACCTGCTCGACGACTACCGGTCGGGCGGGAGCACCCTCGCACGCGCCGAGCTGATCGACGCGTTCGCCGACGTCCTCGAGCGCATGACCTTCGACGACCCACTCGTGGTCGTCGTCGACGACGCACACTGGATCGACTCCGCGAGCGCGGCCGTCCTCGAGCTGCTCGCGCGCCAGCTCGCGTCGGCGCCCCTGCGGCTGGTCGTGGCCGCCCGGCCCCATCCCCGCCCGGAGGGCATCACCGCGCTCACGCGCGCGCTGCACCGTTCCGGCCGACTCGTGCGGATCGGGTTGCCCCGCCTCGCGACCGAGGACGCCCGGCGGATCACAGCGGCCGTGCTCGGCGGGCCGACGGGCCCCGGCGTGCACCGGCTCGTCGACCGCGCCGGCGGCAACGCCCTCTACTGCACGGAGCTCGGCATCGCACTGCGCGACCAGGTCATCCGCGACGACCAGGGGCGCCTCGACATCACCGACCCGGACCAGGTCGTCGACCTCGACGTGATCGAGCACAACCTGGCGTCGCTCGACGAGGGCTGCCGGCAGCTGCTCGCCGACGCTGCCCTCTTCGGCACGACCATCGACGCCAACGAGCTGGCACTGCTGGTCGACCTCACGGTCTCCGACATCATCGAGCGACTCGCCGACGCCCTCGACGCCGGCGTGCTGGCCGAGGACGACCAGGGCCTGCTGTCGTTCCGCCACGACCTGGTTCGTGACGCCGTCGTCGCCGGCCGGCCACGAGCGGTCGTGGGCGCCCGCCACCGCGACATCGTCCACGCGCTCGACGGCGCCGGACTGCCGGCGACGACCTGGGCCGGCCACCTCGTGCTCGCCGACTGGACCGGACACCCGGAGGCATGGGGGCTGTTCGAACGGGCGGCCAAGCGCATCGCCGAGCACTCCCTCGCCGAGGCCGCGGACCTGCTGGACCACGCCGCACGCCACCTCGACGGCGATCCGCCTGTCAGCTTCGTCGGCCTGCAGCTGGAACGCCTGCTCGAGGCCGGCCGTCACGCAGGCGTCGGCGAGATCGCCACCTGGCTGCGTCGCCACCGTCACCGCGTCCTGGACGCCCCGAGCGACAAGATCGACCTCCTGGCGCTGCGCGCGCTGGAGGCGAAGTGGTGGTACCGCGC
>JBFKQZ010000158.1:0-7456 GCA_041627475.1 Nitriliruptoraceae bacterium
CCGGCCGGCAGCAACATCGCGATCGCGACCGAGCTGAACCTCGTGCGCCGCCTCGGGCTCGAGTACCCCGACAAGAACGTGGTGTTCCTCGACGACACCGTCTGCTTCTGCGCGACGATGAACCGCATCGACCTCCCGCACCTGACCTGGGTGCTCGAGCACCTGGTCGACGGCGAGGTCATCAACGAGGTCCGCGTCGACCCCGACACGCGCCACTGGGCGAAGGTCGCGCTCGACCGCATGCTCGCCCTCCCCGGCGACGACGTCAGCCTCGTCCAGAACACCGCCGAGGCCGCCGCCGACTGACGATCGCCGAAGTCAGGCCTGCGACTCCAGCAGCGCCTTCAGGCGGGCGTAGTCGGCCTCCACGTTGCGGCGGACCATGCGCTCGGTCAGCGGGTCGGCCAGCGACAGCAGCCCCTCGGGACCACCGCGGATCGTCGCGGTGACGCGCGTGCGACCGTCGTCCAGCGCCTCGACCTCCCGCGTGATGTCGAGCGGCATCGTGCTCTGCGTGGTGACGATGCGGACGCGCCGGCCCGGCTCGTGCTCGACGACCTCGAACGACGACACGATCGGCCGGCCGAGGAAGCGCGCCTCCTGGTCGTAGGTCGACCCGACCCGCAGCGGCGGCTCGCTCGTCCACGTGCAGGCGACCATGCCGTCCTGCCACTGCGGGTTGTTCGACCAGTCCGCGAGGAAGGCGAACACCTCGTCCGCGGGTCGCTCGACCTCGACGCTGACGACGACCTCGATCACTGCGCTCCCGTCACTCCTCGTGGCGGCGTGCAGAGAACCGGACCCGGGGCTGGTCCTCCACGGACCGGCCCGGGTGGTGGTCCCACGGGAGGTACAGCGTCCCGGCGGCGCCGGCGCGCCACGCCTCGTCGTGGCGCCAGCCGACCGCGAGCACGGCCACCGCGAGGCCGTACACCAGCACGCCGACGAACCAGACGGCCTTCGACAGCTCGTCGGCCGCGTCGAGCCACCCGTGCGACCCGAGCAGCTGCCACCAGTCGTGGCTCGTCTCGGGACCGAGCAGCGGCAGGCGACGGTACGGCGCGTCCGCGATGTAGACCGAGGCGTCGTGCAGCGAGGTGGCGCACCACGCGAGCGCCGCGGCGCCACCGGCGAGGTCGCGGTGCCGGACGACGAAGGCGAACGCGAAGACCAGCGGCACCAGCGCCTGGAACCCGTTGCCCATCACCAGCATGAGGTCGCGCGGCGCCCACATGAAGAAGACGTGGCCGGCCTCGTGCACGGCCAGGTCGACCATCCCGAGCAGCGGGACGCGCGTGGAGCGGACGAACGCGAACCAGCCCGCCAGGGCCACCAGGACGGCCGCCAGGCCGTAGGTCCACGGTCGCGCAACCCGGTCCATCCCACCTCCTGCTCATCCCGTCGGCACCGCGTGCCGACAGGACAGCACGACGGCACACTTGGGCAGACCATGCCACGCACCCTCGACGTCCTCGACCACCCGGTGACCCGGGCGGTCTCCGGCACCGCTCTCGTGGGCGGCGTGGTCGTCGCCGTCGTCGTCTCGCTGTCGGCCCTCGTGGCCCCGCTGCCGGCGACCGACATGCGCGAGCCGGTGATCCTGGACGACGAGCCCGGCCTGCCCACCGACGAGGAGCCCGTCGACGGCTGGCCCGCGCCGCTGGCGGACACGCCGCAGCCACCCGCCGACGACGCCGACGACGGGACGACGACCACCGACCCGGACGCCCCGACCGATGGTGCCGACGGCGGCACGTCCGGCGACGGGACGACCGCGGACGAGGGCGACGACACGCTCCTCGACGACACGGTCGACGACGTGCAGGACACCGTGGACGACGTCACCGGCACGGTGGACGACCTCCTCGACGACGTCACCGGCACCACCGACGGCGTGACGGGCACCGTGGACAACACCGTCGACGACGTCGCCGGCACGCTCGACGACACGACCGGCGGCGCGCTCGGCGACGCGACCGGCGGCGCGCTCGGCGACGCGACGGACCTCGTCGACGACACCTCGGGTGGTCTGCTGCCGTGACGTGTCGGGATGCGGGTGGCACCGCCGCCCCGTGACCGGCACGGTGCAGTGACCGGACGACGGAGCCAAGGGTGACCAGCGCCACCGACACGATCGACCGTGTCGCCGACATGCTCGACCTCATCGACCGCAGCGCGGAGCCGGTCGCGGCCGACACACTCGCCGACCACGCCGGCTGGCACCGGGACCACCTCGTCCGCGTCTTCCGGGCGCACGTCGGCGTCTCCCCCGACCGCTACCAGCAGCACCTGCGTGCCGAGGCGGGGCGTCGACTGCTGCAGGACCGCTCCGTCCTGGACGCGACCATCGACCTCGGCGCGTCGTCCCCGGGCCGCGTCCACGACCTGCTCGTCACCGTCGACGCGGTCACGCCGGGTGAGGCACGCCGCGGGGGCGCCGGGATCGACGCCCGGTGGGACGAGCACCCCACCCCGCTCGGACCGCTCGTGGCCGTGACGACCGACCGGGGCGTCGTGCAGCTCGGCTTCGCGGCCGAGACCGGGACGGCCGCCGTGCTCGACGACGTCCGCGCACGCTGGCCCGAGGCGACGCTGACCCGCGTCGACGGCGCCGGCGCGGCGGCCGCGGAGCACGTCCGGGCCGCACTCGCGGGACGCGTCCCGGACGGCGAACCCCTCCCGCTGCTGCTGCGCGGGACCAACCTCCAGCTCGCGGTCTGGCGTGCCCTGCTGCGGCTGCCCGCGGACACGACGATCGCCTACGGCGAGCTCGCCGACGCCGCGGGGCACCCGCGGGCGGTCCGCGCGGTCGCGTCCGCGGTCGGCCGCAACCCGGTCGCACCCCTCGTGCCCTGCCACCGGGTGCTGCGCTCGACCGGCGCACTCGGCGGGTACCGCTGGGGCCTGGGGACGAAGCGCCGACTGCTGGCGCTCGAGGCCGCCCGGTCCGACCCACAGCAATCGCTCGTCTGAGGCGCGACACTGGCGGTGTGCAGCACGCTCCCGCCACCACCGAGCCGTCCGGCCCCGCGCCGGCGTCGCAGCGGCGCGGCCGCATCGACGGCGTGGACCTCGCCCGTGGGCTCGCAATCATCGGCATGGTGATGGTCCACGTCGCGCCGCCACTGGGCGGGGACGCCGGCTGGTACAGCATCTCGTACGGCCAGGCGTCGACCCTCTTCGCGCTGGTGGCCGGCATCGGGATCGACCTGTCGAGCCGCCGGGGCCCGGCGCTCGAGCACCGGGCACGGCTGGTCTGGCGCGCGGCATGGCTCGCGCCGGTCGGGCTGGTGCTGTCGCTGCTCGGCACGCCCGTGGCGGTCATCCTCCAGTACTACGCGCTGTGGTTCCTGCTGGCCGCGCCGGTCCTGCGCTGGTCGACCCGGGCCCTGGCCACGCTGACCGCGGTCGGGGTCGTCGTCGGCCCGACCGTCCTCGTCTGGGCCCAGGTGACCCACCCGGCGTGGTATGAGCCCCGCGTCGGGAGCATCGCCGGCCGTGGCGCCTGGCTCGGCGAGTTCGGTGACGTCCTGCTGACCGGCTACTACCCCACCGTGTCGTGGATCTGGCTCGTGTACGCCGGGATGCTCCTCGCCCGGGCGGACCTGCGCTCCGACCGGGTCGCGGCGACCGCCCTCGTCGGCGGCGGTGCCGTGGCCGCGGCCACCTACGCCACGGCGGCGTGGGCCCGCGGCGCCCTGGACCTCGGCCGCTGGCAGCCGTGGCTGGAGACGGCCGGCCACAGCGACACCCCGCTGGAGATGGTCGCCACGGCAGGCGTGTCGACCGCGGTCGTCGGCCTGTGCGTCCTGCTGTCGCGACGGTTGCGGCCGGTGCTGTGGCCCGGCATCGCGCTCGGCCGGTTCGCCCTCACCGTGTACGTGGTGCACATCGTCGCGTACGCGGTGGCCCGGCCGGCGTTCTACAACACCACGGCCGCCGGGGGGATCGAGACCACGCTGTGGATCAGCGGGGTCGGGTCGGTGGTCGCGATGCTGTGGCTCACCGTGCTGCCCCGTGGTCCGCTCGAGGCACTCGACCGCGGCGGCAACGACCGGCTCGTCCAGCCGCTGCTGCAGTCGTGGCAGCATGGGCGCACCTAGGCTCAGCCTGCACGAGCGAAAGGCCGCGCGTGGCCCGGATCGTCCTCGATCCCGATGACGTCAACCAGGGCGTGTCGGTCACGCTGACCGACGGGTCGGTGATCGAGCTCGGCACCGCCTCCCGGGCACAGGTCGGCCGGATCGCGCGGCAGCTGGCCCGCTACCACGCGGTCTACGCCGATGCGTACCGGGCGCCGGACGTCCAGACGGCGGAGAAGCTGCACCGCGGTGAGCTCACCCTCGCCCAGGTGGCGCCGCTGCACCAGGCCGTCGCCCGCCGGCACCAGGCCCTGAAGGACGAGCCGGGCCGCGGTGCCGACGACATCGACCCCACGGCCCTGCTCGACGACCACCGCTGGACCACCGGCAGCGGTGCCGTCAAACGCATCGGTGAGCTCACGCCGTCGCACCGGGGGAACCTGCTGGGCTGGTTGGAGCGACACAGCGACGCACTCGAGGCCGCGGCCCGCACCCAGCTCAGCGACGACGAGCGGGCACGGGTCCGGCCCGCGTCGCCGTGGGTCGCCGGGACGCCGCTGTACCGGGCGCTGCAGGCCCAGCAGTCGGCGACCGACGCGACCGAGCTCGCCAAGGACGAGGCCCGGCAGGTCGCCCGCCGGATCGCCTTCGAGACCACCGGCCGGTGGCCGACCGACTGACCGACACGACGACGCACGACGACGGCCGCCCCGGGGGGCGGCCGTCGCGTCGTGCGGGAACGATCAGTCCTTGAAGATCTTGCCGACCGTCTCGGTCATGATCGCGGTGACCTCGTAGGGGTCCGCGTTCGCGTTCGGGCGACGGTCCTCGAAGTAGCCCTTCTTGTCGCGCTCGACCTGCCACGGGATGCGGATCGAGGCGCCACGGTCCGAGACGCCGTAGCTGAACTGGTCGTAGCGCTGGGTCTCGTGGGCGCCCGTGAGGCGCTCCTCGATGCCGACGCCGTAGTTCTCCAGGTGCATGCCCGGCACGCCGCTCTCGCCGAGGGCCTCGCAGGCCTTGACGATGTTGTCGTAGCCGTTGTCCTCGCGCATGTTCGCGAACGAGAAGTTGGTGTGCATCCCGGCGCCGTTCCAGTCACCCTTCATGGGCTTGGCGGCGAGGCTCATCTCGATGTCGAACTTCTCGCCCACCCGGTACAGCAGGTAGCGCGCGAACCACAGGTGGTCGGCGACCTCGAGGGTGTCGAGCGGGCCGATCTGGAACTCCCACTGGCCGGGCATGACCTCGGCGTTCGTGCCCGAGATGGCGAGGCCGGCCTCGATGCACAGCGTGGTGTGGAGCTCGACGGCCTCACGGCCGTGGATCTTCACCGCACCGACACCGCAGTAGTACGGGCCCTGCGGACCCGGGAAACCACCCGACGGGAAGCCAGCCGGCCAGCCGGTGGCGACGTCGAGCATCGTGTACTCCTGCTCGAGACCGAACAGGGGCTCGAGGTCGCCGTACTTGTCGAAGGCTGCCCGGGCCTTCGCACGCGTGTTGCTCGGCAGCGGCGACATGTCCTTGGGGTCGAACGTCTCGCACATCACGAGCACGTTGTCGCCACCGCGGATCGGGTCCGGCACCGTCGCGACGGGCTCCAGGACGACGTCGGACGACTCGCCCGGCGCCTGGTTGGTGGAGGAGCCGTCGTAGCCCCAGGTGCCCGGCTCGTCGCCGTCAGCGAGGATCTTGGTCTTCGAGCGGATCTCGGCAGTCGGTTCGTTGCCGTCGATCCACAGGTATTCAGCCCTGTACGTCACGTGTGATGCTCCAGTCGGGGGTTCGTGGCCGCTGGCGCGGCCGCGGTCGTCGGTGAGACCGGCAGGGCGAAGTCAACGGACGCTGTGTTTCACAGATGTTTCAGTGATGCATCGTTCCGCGGAAGACGCCGCCCGTCGTGGACCGTAGGAGCCGGCCCACCGGACACCTCCCGACCGTGCGCCCACCGGGGGCCTCAGTGCGGGTCGCGGTCGACCATCGGCGGACGGACGACCTCGAAGTGCACGTCGGTCCCGCGGACGTCGACCGTGGCCGTCACCCCCGGCTCCACGGCCGCGTCGAGCAGGGCGAGCCCGATCCCGACGCCGAGGACCGGCGAGAAGGAGCCGGACGTCACGGTCCCGACCTCCACGCCGTCCACGCTGACGTCCATCCCGGCCCGCGGGGGCCGACGACCGTCGCCGACCAGGCCCAGGAGCCGCCGGGCCGGCCCGGCCTCCTTGGCGGCGGCGAGGGCGTCACGGCCGACGAACGACCGCCCGTCGAGCTTGACCGCCCAGCCGCTGCGCGCCTCGTACGGGCTGATGTCGGGGCCGAGGTCGTTGCCGTGCAACGGGTAGCCCATCTCGAGCCGGAGGGTGTCGCGCGCGGCGAGGCCGCAGCGCTCCGCCCCGCCGTCGACCAGCGCGTCCCAGACGTCACCGGCGACCTCGTTGGGCAGCACGAGCTCGACCCCCCGCTCACCGGTGTAGCCCGTGCGGCACACCACGACCGACACGTCCCCGCGGTGCGTCACGGTGTGCTGGCCGAACGCCAGCGTCGTCGGGTCCACGTCGAGGACGTCGCCGACGAGGGCGAACGCGTCCGGGCCCTGGACGGCCAGCACCGCCCACTCGGTGGACGCGTCCCAGATCTCCACGTCGTCCCCGGCGACGCTGCGCAGCCGGTCGACGACGGTGGCCGTGTTCGCCGCGTTCGGCACGACCATCCAGCGCTCGGCGCTGTGCCGGTAGACGATCAGGTCGTCCAGCACGCCGCCGTCCTCCGTGGCGCACAGCGTGTACTGCGACGCGCCGTCGACCAGTGACCCGGCGTCGTTGGTGAAGGAGCCGTCGACCGCGGCGGTCGCGCCCCCGCCGGTGAGGAAGACCGTGCCGAGGTGGGACACGTCGAACACGCCGACGCGCTCACGGACGGCCATGTGCTCGGCGACCGTCCCGGCGAAGCTGATGGGCATCTCCCACCCGGCGAACTCGGCGACCTTCGCGCCGGCGGCGGCGTGGCGGTCGGCGAGTGGGGACGGCTGCAGGGCCACGTGTCGGTCCAGTCGGTGGGGGCACGTCCGAATCCTACGCCCGAGTGACGGGGGTTCGACCCCGCGCACGTCGCTAGGGTGCAGGGGCAACCGTCCCAACTCCCAGCACGAGGTCCGTCACCGTGGCCGAAGAGGTCCAGCTCCCCCAGCTCGGCGAGTCCGTCGAGGAGGGCATCATCACCCAGTGGCTCGTCGAGGTCGGCGACACCGTCGAGGTCGACCAGCCACTCGTGGAGATCTCCACCGACAAGGTCGACACCGAGATCCCCTCACCCGTCGCCGGCACCGTCCAGGAGCTCCGCGGCGAGGTCGACGACACCATCGCCGTCGGCGA
>JBFKQZ010000159.1:0-7454 GCA_041627475.1 Nitriliruptoraceae bacterium
CGCCGACCGCGGGCACGCTCGACCTCGCCGCCGACGGCACCTGGACCTACACCCCCGACGCGGACGCCAACGGCACCGACAGCTTCACCGTCCTGGTCTGCGACCCGTCCGGCCTGTGCGACACCGCCACGATCACCGTCACCGTCGTGGCCCAGCCCGACGCCCCCATCGCGACGGACGTCGCGACCACGACGGACGAGGACACCCCGGTCAGCGGCACCGTCACCGGGACCGACGCGGACGGTGACGCGCTCACGGCCACCCTCGTCGAGGGCCCCGGCGCCGGGACCGTCGTCGTGCTCCCCGACGGCGACTTCACCTACACCCCGGCCGCCGACGTCACCGGGGCCGACAACTTCACGGTCGAGCTGTGCGACCCGACCGGTCGCTGTGACACCGCGACCGTCGACGTCGAGGTCCTGCCGGTCGACGACGCGCCCGTCGCCCGCGACCTGACGGCGACGATCCTCGAGGACACCGTCCTGACCACCCGGCTGACGGCGACCGACGTGGACGGCGACGTCCTCACGTTCGGCAGCCTCGCCACACCAGCCTTCGGCACGGCGGTCCTCGCGGCGGACGGCACGCTGACCTACACCCCCGACCCCGACGCGACGGGCACCGAGACGCTGACCTACGAGGTCTGCGACCCGTCCGGCCTGTGCGACGCCGCGACGGTCACCATCACCGTCGGCCAGGTCAACGACGCCCCCGTGGCCGTCGACACCAGCGAGACGGTCGGCGAGGACGGGGTCCTGACCAGCAGCGTCGTGGCGACCGACCCCGAGGGCGACACGCTGACGTACGTCGAGTCCCCACCGACGCTGGGCACGCTGGAGCTCGCCCCGGACGGCTCGTACACCTACACCCCCACACCGGACGCGTACGGGACCGACACGTTCACCGTGACGGTCTGCGACCCGGCCGGCCTGTGTGACGACGCGACCATCACCGTCGAGGTCACGCCGGTGCCCGACGCCCCGGTGGCGACCGACGCCACGGTCGCGGCCGACGAGGACACCCCGGTCAGCGGCGCCGTGGCCGCCGGCGACGTCGACGGCGAGGCCCTCACGTTCAGCATGCTCACGCCGCCGACGAACGGGACCCTCGACCTCGCCACCGACGGCACCTGGACCTACACCCCGGACCCGGACACCAACGGCAGCGACAGCTTCGTGGTCGAGGTCTGCGACCCGACCGGTCGCTGTGCCACGTCGACCACCGTGGTCGAGGTCGCGCCGGTCGACGACGCCCCGGTCGTGCTCGCGACCCGCACGACGACCGCCGAGGACACGCCCGTCAGCGGCGCGGTCCGCATCACCGAGGTCGACGGCGACGCGGTGGCCGCCTCGCTCGCGACCGCACCGGGCGCCGGCACGGTCGTCGTCGCCCCCGACGGCACCTGGACCTACACGCCCGCGCCCGACGCGAACGGCACGGACGTGTTCACCGTCCGCGTCTGCGACGTGACCACCACGGACACGCTCGCGGCGAGCTCGCTGCTGTGCGACACCGTGAAGGTCGTGGTGGACGTCACCACGGTCAACGACGCACCGTTCGCCAGCGACCTGCGGCTCACGACCGTCGAGGACACCGCGGTCACCGGGCTGCTGCCCGTCAGCGACGTCGACGGGGACGACCTCACCGCGACGGTGGTCGACGGGCCGTCCCACGGCACGCTGGAGCTCCTGGCCGACGGTCGCGTCCGCTACCTCCCCGCCGGCGGCTGGTCCGGCACGGACCGGGCCACGGTCCGCGTCTGCGACCCGTCCGGCGCCTGCGACGTGCTCGACCTCGTCATCGAGGTCCGACCCGTGCCGGACGACGGCGAGGCCCGCGAGGAGGTCATGGCCGGAGAGCCGTTCAGCGGCCGCGTCGACAGCTCCGGCGTGGGCGACGACGCGACGGCCCGGCTCGTCAGCGGCCCCGCGCACGGCACGCTCGTCCTGTCGGCGACCGGCGAGTACCGCTACACGGCGGACGCGTCGTACGTCGGGGCCGACAGCTTCGTCGTCGAGGTCTGCGGCAGCGAGGGGTGCAGGCTCGTCACGGTCCTGGCCAACGTGCTGCAGGCCGAGCTGCCAGCCACGGGTGCCTCCGTCACCGGACTGCTCGCCCTGGCGCTCCTCTCGGTCGGCGGGGGCCTGTTCCTGCTGCGCCCCCGCCGACGCCAGGAGCCGGGGTTGGGTATGCCCTGCACGGACGGGTGACAGGTCGGGGACGCAGCAGTCCCCGACCAGGAACCATCCATGGGTCCCCTCCGCATCCTCGCACGACCGATGCTCTCGGCGATCTTCGTCTCCGGTGGCGTCGCCCAGCTGACCGATCCCGAGGGGCACGCCCCCGCGGCACGTGAGGTCACCGACCCCCTCCTCGACGCGGCCGACGAGGCGGACGTCGAGATCCCGGACGCGAGCACGACCCAGCTCGTGCAGCTCAACGGCCTCGCCCAGGTCGTCGGGGGGCTGCTGCTCGCCGCCGGCAAGCTGCCGCGACTGGCGGCGCTGCTGCTCGCGGGCACCCTCGTGCCGACGACGATCGCCGCGCACCGCTTCTGGGAGGAGGACGACCCTGAGGCGAGGCAGACCGAGCAGGTGCACTTCTTCAAGAACATCTCGCTGCTCGGCGGACTCCTGATCGCCACGATGGACCGCGAGGGCCGGCCCTCGCTGGCGTGGCGCTCCGGGCACGCGGTCGACCACGCGAAGCTGGCCACCGAGCACGCCGCGGAGATCGCCCGCCTGAAGGGCGACCTGGCCCGCGAGAAGGCGAAGCGCGCGACCGCGGTCGACGCTTCGGACCACCTCCGGGTCCGCAAGGAACTGGCGAAGCAGCAGCTCACGCCCGACGTCGTCGATGCCAAGCACCTGGTCGACGCCGTCCGCAGCGACGACTGAGGCACGACGCCGTCACGGGCCACGACCGGGCGACCCGTCGCCACCGATGTGTGGCGGCGGGTCGTTCTGCGTACCGTCCTCGACGTCGACGACCACGAGGCACCCGGTGCGCGCGACCGCCACGACCCTGCTGCTGACCGCACTGCTCCTCGTGCTGCTGCCGACGGCAGCACTCGCACACGCGTCGTTCGACCTCCGACAGGTCCCGGCCGGCAGCACGCAGGAGCTGGTGCTGCGTGTGCCGCTCGAGCGCGACGCCGTGAACGACCTGGTCGAGGTGCTCGTCCCCGGCAGGTTCACCGTCGAGGACTGTGCGGCCGCCGAGGGCTGGACCTGCGACCGGGACGAGACCGCCGACGGCGACACGGTGCTGACCCTGCGTCGAGGGCCCGACGGAGCCGGCGACACCGAACGGTTCGCCGTGTCCTTGACGGCGCCGACGGCCGAGGGCGTCTACGCCTTCCCGACCATCCAGACCTACGACGACGGGGTCGAGGCGTCGTGGATCGGCGCGCCCGACAGCGACCAGCCGGCACCGCGGATCCAGGTCGGTGACTCGACGGCACCGGTCGAGTCGAACGAGGACGCGACGCCGCACACACCACTGGCGTCGACCGGTCCCAGCACCGACGCCGGTCCGACGCCGGCATCGAGCCCGTCCGCGGCGACGACCCCGAGCCCGGCAGCGACCGAGGACGCCGCGCCGCCGGCCGCCTCCGACGAGTCGTCCTCGGGACCCTCGCCGGTCCTGGTCGTCGTCGGCATCGCGCTCGCGGCCGTCGCGATCGCGGGAGCCGTTGCGCGCTTCCGCTCACTGTGATGGGTCACCTGTCCCACGGCGCGATGCCGACCGCTCCGGCACGCTGCGGAGGACCGTCGACCCGGGCCACGCCGTGCGCCGCCAGCACCTCCCCACCGTCGTCGCGAGCGCCCTCACGGCGGTCGCGCTGACGGCGGCTCCGGCATGGGCCGCTCCCTCGTTCACGAGCGGCGGACAGGCCGAGGCCGGTGACCCGAGCCACACCGTCACGATGCAGGTCCCGGACACCGAGGCGACGGGTCCGACGACCGAGGTCCGGCTGACCGCGCCGGCGGGGTTCGTCCCGAGCAGTTGTGTCCAGCCCGTCGGCTGGAGCTGCAGCGTCGGTGGCCAGCAGGTCACCTGGACCCGGGGCGACGCCCTCGCGCAGCTGGGGACCTTCGGGTTCCAGACCGCCGTCGCGACGACGCCCGGGACCTACAGCTTCCCAGTCCGACAGACCGGCACGGCCGGCAGCGTGACGTGGGCCGCCGGCAGCGGGGCGCCGACGATGACGGTCACTGGCCCCGGGCCCACGGACGACGGAGGCGAGGAGCAGGGCCCCTCAGAGGCCCCGTCCAGCGAGTCGGACGCCGGCAGCGGGGACGGCTCCGACGAGGCGGAGGAGGAGGTCGCACCGCCGACGCCTGCCACGCCCGACCCCAGCTCGACGCCGGCCGACGGCGACGAGGCCACCGCGAGTGGCGACGAGCCCGCGGACGAGGACACGCGCGGTACCGCACCGACCCGGACCGAGGGCCGCACGAGCGGGACGACGCTGGAGGTCACCCCCGGCACGACCGGTGCGACCGGCGCCGCCGAGCCGGCGGTCGCGGCACCCGACGTCGCGGATGAACCAGCAGCTGCCCCCGCGACTGCGACCACGGCGAGCGACACCGCTGCGGCCGGAGCCGCCCTCGAGACGACCGCAGCGCGGTCACGCCCCTGGCAGCAGCTCCTCGGCGCTGCACTCCTGGCCCTCGGCGGTCTCCTCGTGGGCGTCCGCCAGTGGCTGACGCACCGCTGAGGGGGCCCGCCGAGGCAAGGACATGGGCTCAGTCCGCCGCGGGCTTGCGACCGTGGGCCACGAGGTTCGGACGACGGCGGCCGTGCAGCGGGTCGGGCCGGACCTCGACGCGGATGTCGACGAGCCCACGCTCCTCGAACATCGTCACGACCTCGTCCTCGGTGATCGCCGAGACGTGGATCCTGCCGAGCAGGTCGTCCTCGACCTCGACCATGTCCACGGTCCCGCGGTAGCACGACAGCATGACGGGACCGCTCTCGACGGTCCGCATCAGGGCCGTGAACACGGCACGCCAGCGGTCACGCGGCGTGTGGTTCAGACCCCCGTTGCACCACAGCCCGCCGAAGCTGTCGTCGGCGAAGGGCGGGTCCTCGATCGGGCCCCGCACGAGCCCGTCACGCGGCAGCAGCAGTCGAGCATGGTCCAGGGCGCCGGCCGACAGGTCGAGCCCGATCACGTGCAGCCCACGGTCGCGCAGGAGCCGGATGTCGTTGGCGGGGCCGCAGCCTGCGTCGAGGACGACGGTGCCACGAGGCAGGTCGCGGGCGAACCGCTTGACGTCGGTCAGCGGTCGGTGCGTGCGCAGCTGGAGCTGGTAGTCGCCGGCGACGTCGTCGTACGCCTCGATGCTCGCACGTGTCCTCGGGTCGAGGTCGGAGAGCTCGAACGGCACGGTGGGTCCATCCCCTGTCGGGTGGGCACGGAGGCTAGGGCCTGGACCCGAACCGTGCGCACCGGGATCAGGCCTCCGACGCGCCGCAGGCGCGCTGCTGGTCGCGCCTCAGGCGCGCTGCTGGTCGTACGTGCCCGCGGGGGAGGACTCGACGAGCTCAGCGCGGATGATCAACCGCTTGGCGGCCGACCCCTTGGGGTGGCACGTCGTCAGCGTGAGGATCGCCGCGTCGCTGTCCTCGGGGGTGGTCACGACGGACCAGTCGCTCGGATTGGTGATGCAGGCCGCCGCGTCCGGGCGGTCCCCCGTGCGCGTCGGGGCGCAGTCCGGCGACGCCGGGTCACCGACGACGCGGTACCGGTGGTCCCCCACGGGCGTCGCGAGCCAGATCGTGTCCCCCACGTCGAGCTCGTCCAACCGGTTGAACGGGCGCCCGTAGGTGGTGCGGTGCCCTGCGATGGCGACGTTGCCGACCTCGCCGGGCAGCGGGGTCTCGACGTAGTGGCCGGCACCCGCGCGGAGCGCGCTGGGCGTGGTCCCCTCGACGACGAGCGTCTCGATGCCGATGGCGGGGATGGCGATCTTCGTGAGGGCGACGCCGTCCTGGCCGCTCACCGCGGCCTGGTACTCGTCGAAGGTCCCGACGGAGAGCTCGAACTGCTGGAAGTCCTCGGCCAGCTGCTGCTGCACCACCTGGTTGGTGTAGAGGTCGGTGAGCACCGGCCACGCGAAGAGCGATGCGCCGGCCACGAACAGCAGCGTGGTCAGCACCGACATCGTCTGCCGGCCGGCGTCGCGACGGCGGACGGCGTCGAGCAGGAACCCCGACGGCGTCGAGCGACGCGTCGTGGGTTCGAGGTCGTAGGCGAGGGTGTCGCCCGTAGCCATCGTGCGGTCCTGTGGCCCGGTTGTGCTGGTCCCAACGATCGAACATGGGTGGCAGGCACGCCGACGCCGCCGATCGCGCGTCGAGCGTACGGGTCGGCGCGACAGCCGACCGCGGCCACTCCCCGCACGGCTCCCACCGTCACCGGGACGCGGGCACGAGACGCGCAGCGGCCGTGGCACTGCGGTGGCCGACCCGGGTCAGGCGTGCGGTCGCGGCCGGCAGGTCGACGCGGACGGTGACGGTCACGGTCGGCCCACCACAGTCGCAGTGGACGAGCGCGGCCCCGCTCCCACGGACTGCCTCGCGCGCGGCCACCCGTGGGGACCCGGCCCGACGGGCCGCGTGCGCGGCCGCCAGGGCGGCGGCGTCGGCGGCGTCCTGCGCCCGCACCTCTGCAACGAGCACACCGCCTGCGGCTGCGAGGACCACGGCGACCAGGACCACGGCCACCGTCGACAGCCCCAGGACCGTCGTGGTCACGGCAGCACCGCCGCCGGTTCGAGCGGGGCGACCGCCGACGCGTCGACGGTGTACGGCACCCCCGCGACGGCGCCGCTGACGACCACCTCCACGTGCACGACACTGCCACGGACGGCCACCGACGTCACGGCCCCCGGGTGCACGCCACGGGCCACGTACGAGGCCGCCGCCACCTCACCGGTCAGCGCCACCGTCCTCGCCGCCGCCCGCGCCGCGCGGACGACGGCCACGTGGTCGGCCACGACCGTGGTGGTGGCCAGGACGGCACCGACGAGCAGCACCACGAGCGGCAGCACCAGCACTGTCTCCAGTGCGACCGCCCCCGCCTCGGTCCTCACAGCCCCGCCAGTGTCCGGACCTGCCGCAGCACGGCGTCGAGCAGGTCCTGGACAGCACCACCCTGGGCCCAGCTGATCGCGACGCCGGTGATCGTCGCCCCGAGGACGGCCAGGAGGCCGTACTCGGAGACGAGCGACCCCGCCTCGTCGTCGTGGTCGGTGCGGTCCGGTCGTGGCCCCACGGGAGCTCCTCTGTTCGGTGCTGCCGGTCTACGACGCTCGGGCCCGTGCGGCCGGCCGGACCGCACGAGCGGTGTGGACAACGGTCAGGCGAGGGCGACGAGGAGGCCGTGCACCAGCGGCGCCGCGACCGTCAGGCCCGCGGCCGGCAGCAGGAGGAGCGTGGTCGGC
>JBFKQZ010000160.1:0-7427 GCA_041627475.1 Nitriliruptoraceae bacterium
CCAGCACCACCGTCGCCGGCACCCCGGCCGCAGGTCGGGTCCACGAGACCCGCCGGCGCTGGACGTGGGACGGCGAGGAGCTCGTCATCGACTTCTGGATGGCCACGCCCGGTCACCCGGACCGTTTCCACCACCTGACGACCCGGCTGCGCCGGGCGACCTGAGGAGCACCCCATGGACTACGCCATCACCGTGACGACGACGGCGGCGCCGGACGAGGCGGAGGCCGCCGTCCGGGCCGCGCTGGCCGACGAGGGCTTCGGGATCCTCTCGGAGATCGACGTGCGCGCCAAGCTGCAGGAGAAGCTGGGCGAGGACATCGGCCACTACCGGATCCTCGGTGCCTGCAACCCGCCGCTGGCCAACAAGGGCATCGGGCTGGACCGCGACCTCGGCGCGCTGCTGCCGTGCAACGTCGTGCTCCGCGGTCGTGAGGACGGCGGGACCGACATCGTCGCGGCCGACCCCGAGGCGATGCTCGGCGTGGCCGACAACCCCGCGCTGGAGGAGCTCGCCTGCGACGCCAAGGAGCGCATCGAGCGGGCGCTGGCGGTGGCGAGCCAGTGAGCGCCGGCGACCTGCACCCGAAGGAGGCTGCCGCGCGTCGCGCCGAGGTCCAGCTGCTGGACGTCCGCGAACCGGCCGAGTGGGTGGCGGGGCACATCACCGACGCCGTCCACGTCCCGATGCACCAGCTGCACCAGGCCCAGGACGAGCTCGCGACGGACCGCACGATCGTCTGCGTCTGTCGCAGCGGGAACCGCTCTGCCGCGGTCGCGGAGGCACTGCGTCGAGCTGGCTACGACGCCGTGAACCTGCTCGGCGGCATGCACGCGTGGGCGGCCGACGGGCTCGACATGGTCGCCGAGGGCACGCACGACCCGTACGTGGCCTGACCCGGACCCAGCCTCACAGCGACGGCCACCCCGTGGGGTGGCCGTCGTGGTCCGATCCTGCCTGGGGCGCCGCTCGGCCCCCGACCCGGCTGCGTGGCAGCCGCACCGTCGGTGCGGTGGGTCCGCGCCGCTGCGCGTTCGTCGTCGTCGCACCTCTCGTGGTGTGCGGTCGCTCGCGGGCTCGGACGAACCGGCGAGTACCACAAGTCTGCCCCGACCATGGGTGGCCGTCCACCCCGTCGGGCGGCCGTCGCGCAACGTGTGCACGGGTCGGCCGGTGGCGGTCTCAGGGACAGCCGGCAGCGCGCAGGATGGCCGCTGCGAGGGCCTCGTGGTCGACGATGTCGTCGCGGACCGCGGCACGTTCGATGTGCCAGACCAGCAGGTTCGCCGCCAGTTCCGGCGCCTCGGCACCGGGCAGTCGGGCGAACCAGCGGCCGAGCGGCTCGACCAGGCCGGTGGCTGCCTCGTCGCTGCTCAACGCCCGGGCCGCGCGCAGGACCTCGGCGTGCTTGTCGAACTCGCGGATGACCTTCTCGATCCACGCGGCGAGGCGCGCCGGCGTGGGCGTGTCGACGAACTCGTCGGTCAGGTGCTCCAGTTCGCGTGCCGCGAGCCGGATCAGCGAGTGCAGCAGGTCCTCGCGGTCACGGAAGTAGAGGTAGAACGTGCCGTGGCTGAGCCCGGCGAGGTCCACGATGTCATCGACGCGGGCCTCGTCGTGCCCACGTTCCTCCACGACCTGCTGGCCGGCCTGGAGCAGCCGGCCCACGGTCTCCTTGCCGCGACTCCGCAGGTCGCGGTTCCGGGTGGGTTCTCCACCCAGGGCAGCGACGTCCTCGAGATGCATGCGCGTTTCCTGACACAGGGTGGCTCGGTGGACAGGTGCCCCCGGAAACACGTTTGTCCGATTTGTCCACAGCCTAACGGCTCCACCCCACGGGCCGAAAGTCCCTTCCCCGTGTGTGCGCACGGTCGTCCGCTCGCCGTACGGTGCCCGGCGCACCGGGCAGACGGAGGTCGACGTGCGCTGGTTCCCCGCGATCGCGGTCCTGGCGGCCCTCGTGCTCGTCGCGCCGGTGTGGGGCTGGAGCCGCGGCTGGGGCTGGACGCCGGCGGCCATGGTCGGGGTCACGCTCGCGACGATCGTGTTGTTCACGCTGAGCGTCGTCCCCGCGTGAGGTGACCTGCGGGTGGCCCCCGGTCAGCGGGCGACCTCGCGCAGGACCCGCTGCGCGATCGTGACCGCGCGCTCCGCGTCGCCGCCCTCGACCACCACCGCGATCGCCACGTCGGGGTCGTCCAGGAAACCGACCCACCACCCGGTCGGCGGTGCCGGGTCGCCGCTGACCGCACCGCTGGCGGCAGCCATGCCTGCGACGCGCCGGCCGGGGACCTGCACCGGGCCGCGTTCGCCGGCGGCGCGCAGCGCGGCCCGCAGCCCGGTGACGACGTCCGTCGGCAACCGCGGCGCGCCCGCGACGGTGTCGCCGACGACCACCGGCGTCGCCGGGGCCCCGCGGGCGATCGTGGCGAGCAGCTGGGCCGCGCCGAGGGCCGACGACTCGACCCGGCCGTGGCCCACGGCCCAGCTGGCGAGTGCCGCGTCCGACGTGGCCGCGGGCCACGACCACCCGCGCGCCGGCACCGGCAGGCCCACGGCCTGGTCGAGCCCGAGCGCGGTGACGGTCGCGAGCATCGCCTCGTCACCGACGGCGGTCCCGAGTCGCGCCAGCGCCACGTCGCAGCCGCCGCCGAGCGCGTCGGTGAGCGTCGGTGACGCCCGAGCGGCAGCGGGCAGTCGGGTCGTCACCCGCACGCCACCGACCGTCGCCGCGTCCGGGCACTCGATGGGCTGGTTCGCGGGTGCGCCCTCCCCGAGCGCCGCTGCCAGCGGCACGAGCCCCGCGACCGCCGCGGGCGGGTACCGGCCCTCGAGGGCCCGGGGGTAGCCGGTCGCAGGACGTGACGCGACGGCGAGGACACCGCCGGTGCCGCTGTCGAGGACGACGACGCCGACCGGGTCGTCCACGGTGAGCACCGCGTCGTCGACCGCCTGCTGGACGTCGCGGTCCAGTGTCGTCACCAGCGGCGGTGCCGGGTCCGCCTGGAACGTGAACAGCACCTCGCGCTGGTCCCCGTCGGGGTCGAGCAGGCGGACCTCGGTCGTGGCCGACCCCGTGAGCTCGTCGTCGTAGACCTCCTCGAGCCCGGCCGTTCCCACCCGGGTGCCGTCCTCGCCGATGGCCACGGCGCCGACGATCTCGGGCGCGGCCTCGGCGCGTCCGACCCCGCCCTCGGCGTCGCGGCGGATCAGGCCCGGCAGCGACACCAGGTCGCGCCATGCCTCCTCCGCGCGGGCCGCGCTGACCGTGACCAGCGGGTAGTACCAGTCGTCGACGAGGTCGTCGCGCTCGAGCAGCTCGGTCAGGGGGGCGCGTGCCTCCGGCAGGACGCCCGCGACGGTCGACAGCAGGCGGCCGGTCTCGGGCAGGCGGCCCGGCTGGACGCCGATCTCGACGTTCGCCCCGACCGGCGACAGCGCCCGGCCCTCCCGGTCCAGGATCGGGGCGCGCGACGCCGGCAGCTCGACCACCTCGAGGGACCAGCCCGGCTGCAGCGCCGGGTGGATCGCCGTGGTCCGCCAGTCGACCGACCACAGGCCACGGCCGCGGATGAGGTCGAGCTCGCTCGTCCACGTCCACGTGCCCTCGCTGTCGCCCGGCCGGGCCGACCAGGTCAGCGTCGCCACCGCCCGGTTGTCGGCGGGGCCCTCCACGGTGCGGACGTCGTCGACGGTGACCTCGCGATCGACGAGCACCGGCAGCACCGCCTCGTGACCCGCCCGGAGCAGGTCGACGTCGGTCCGCTCGGCCGCCAGCTCGGCCAGGGCCGCGACGTCGCCCGCCACGGTCGCGGTCGCCCAGGCCGAGGCGACGGTCTCCGGGTCCGCCCGTGCGGGGTCGTCCTCCTGCCGGTCGAGCACCCGCATCGCAGCCTGGAACCCCACCGCCGCGAGGGCGATCACGACCAGCACCGTGACCGCGACGCGCACGTGCACCTCCTGGACCCGGTGGGGGACGACGACGGTAACCCCGGCGGTGTGCCTCGCCCGCACGGCGTGCACCGCCGACGAGAACCGAGGTCGGGGTGGTGAGTAGCCTCGCGGCCATGGCTACTTCCTCGAATCCTTCGTCCCCCTCGCGCTCCGAGCTGAACTCCTGGTTGGTGGAGGAGATGCTCGAGCAGTACCGCGAGGACCCGTCCCAGCTGTCGGAGTCCTGGCGTGACTTCGTGGCCGGCATGGAGCACGCGCAGCGGTCCGGATCCGGTGCCGGTGACGGCAACGACGGCAAGCGCGAGGCCCCGGTCACGATGGACCAGCTCGACGAGCGGGTCATCCGTCGCGCCGCCGCCGACCTGCCCGAGGACGGGCCCGCCCCCGAGCGCATCCGTGGCGTCGGCGCCACGATCGTCCGGAACATGGAGGAGTCGATCGGCGTCCCGACGGCGACGTCGGTCCGTGACGTCCCGGCGAAGCTGCTCGAGGTCAACCGCCGGATCATCAACAACTACCTCCGCCGCACCCGGGGCGGGAAGGTCAGCTTCACCCACCTGATCGCGTACGCGATGGTCAAGGCCGTCGAGACGGTCCCGTCGATGACCAACGCGTTCGCCGAGCTCGACGGCAAGCCCGCCGTGCTCCACCGCGAGGACTTCGGGCTCGGGCTCGCCGTCGACATCGCCAAGGACGACGGCTCGCGGACGCTGCTCGTGCCGGTCATCAAGGACGCGAACCGCAAGTCCTTCCAGGAGTTCCTCTCCGCCTACGAGGAGATGATCCGCAAGATCCGCGCCAACAAGCTCACCCCCGACATGTTCTCGGGCGGCGCGATCACGGTCACCAACCCGGGCACGGTCGGCACCGTCAGCTCGGTCCCGCGCCTGATGGCCGGTCAGTCCGCGATCCTCGGTGTCGGCACGATCGCCTACCCGGCGGAGTACGCCGCGGCCGACGAGAAGACGCTCGCGCGACTGGGTGTCGGCAAGACCATCACCCTCACGTCGACCTACGACCACCGCGTGATCCAGGGCGCCGAGTCGGGGCTCTACCTCAAGAAGGTCCACGAGCTGCTGCTCGGCCAGGACGGCTTCTACGACGAGGTCTTCCAGTCGATCGGCCTGCCGTACGAGCCGGCCCGCTGGCGCGTCGACGTCGGTGCGCTGGACGACGAGTCGCGCGTCGAGAAGCAGATGAAGGTCGACGCGATGGCGAACATGTACCGCGTGCGCGGTCACATGATCGCCGACCTCGACCCGCTGCGGCTCAAGAACGTCGAGATGCACCCCGAGCTCGACCCGACCCACTACGGGCTGAGCATCTGGGACCTCGACCGCGAGTTCCTCGTCGAGCTCGGCGGCGAGACGCGCAAGATGCCGCTGCGCAAGATCCTCGGCGTCCTGCGTGATGCCTACTGCCGCACCATCGGCGTCGAGTACGGCCACGTGCTCGACCCGGACGTCAAGACGTGGTGGCGCAACCAGCTCGAGGACGTCGATGACACGACGCCGCCGGAGGACCAGAAGTGGATCCTCGAGCGGCTCAACGCCGCCGAGGCCTTCGAGTCGTTCCTGCACACCAAGTACGTGGGGCAGAAGCGCTTCGGCCTCGAGGGCGGCGAGTCGCTGATCCCGATGCTCGACGCGATCGCCGAGGCCGCCGCCGACGACGAGCACACGTCGGACATCGTGATGGGCATGGCCCACCGCGGTCGCCTGAACGTGCTCGTGAACATCCTCGGCAAGGAGCTCAAGCAGCTCTTCCGCGAGTTCGAGGGTGACATCGAGGAGGACACGGTCCAGGGCTCGGGCGACGTCAAGTACCACCTCGGCGTCGACTCGACCTACACGGCGCGCAGCGGCAACACCGTCCAGCTGACGATGCCGCCGAACCCGTCCCACCTCGAGGCCGTCGACCCGGTCGTGGAGGGCATCGCGCGCGCCCTGCAGGACCGAGCGGACATCCACGAGGAGACCGGCAAGTTCCCGGTCCTGCCCGTGCTGATGCACGGCGACGCCGCGTTCGCAGGCCAGGGCGTGGTCGGCGAGACCCTGCAGCAGTCGCTGCTGCGGGGCTACCGCACCGGCGGCACGATCCACGTGGTGATCAACAACCAGGTCGGCTTCACGACCTCGCCCGACCAGTCGCGCTCGTCGTTCTACGCGACCGACATCGCCAAGACCGTCCAGGCCCCGATCCTGCACGTCAACGGTGACGACCCCGAGGCCGTCGTGCGCGTGGCACGGCTCGCCTGGGAGTACCGCCAGAAGTGGCAGTCCGACGTCGTCATCGACATGATCTGCTACCGCAAGCACGGGCACAACGAGGCGGACGACCCGTCGTTCACGCAGCCCGAGATGTACGAGGTCATCGACAACCACCGGTCGGTGCGCAACCTCTACACCGAGCGCCTGATCCGCCGCGGCGACATCTCGATCGAGCAGGCCGAGGAGTTCCTCGAGGACTTCGAGGCGCGCCTCAACGCTGCCCTCGACGAGACCCGCCAGGCCAAGCCGCCGGAGCCGCCGAAGGCGATCCGGCCGGAGGAGACCGCCGGGGTCGTGCCGCACGTCGAGACCGGTGTGTCGCGCGAGGTGCTGGACGCCGTCGCGGCGGCGCAGTTCGCGCTGCCCGAGGGCTTCACCCGGCACCCGCGCCTGGAGCGCATCTTCTCCAAGGCGCAGGAGCGCTACGAGGAGGGGACCATCGACTGGGCCATGGGCGAGACGCTCGCCTTCGGCACGATCCTCCACGAGGGCACCGACGTCCGCGTCGCCGGCCAGGACTCGCGCCGCGGGACGTTCTCGCACCGCCACGCCATGCAGGTCGACTACGAGACCGGCGAGGAGTACCTCCAGCTCGCGCACATGCACGACGAGCAGGGCCGCTGGTTCATCTACGACTCGCTGCTGAGCGAGTACGCCGCGCTCGGGTTCGAGTTCGGCTACTCGACCGTCGCCAAGGACGCGCTGGTGTGCTGGGAGGCGCAGTTCGGCGACTTCGTCAACGGCGCCCAGATCATCATCGACCAGTTCATCGTGGCCAGCGAGGACAAGTGGGACCAGACCTCCGGTCTGGTCATTCTGCTCCCGCACGGCTACGAGGGCCAGGGCCCGGAGCACAGCTCGGCGCGCATCGAGCGCTTCCACACGCTGTGCGCCGAGGACAACATCCAGGTCGCGAACTGCACGACGTCGGCGCAGTACTTCCACATCCTGCGTCGCCAGGTCCGTCGCGACGGGCTGGTCAAGCCGCTGGTGATCTTCACGCCGAAGTCGTTGCTGCGGTCGTCGAACGCATTCAGTGACATCAGCGAGTTCGAGTCAGGCGAGTTCCACGAGGTCCTCGACGACCCGAACCAGCCGAACGCGGACGACGTCCGGACGGTCGTGCTGTGCAGCGGCAAGGTCGCCTACGACCTGCGCGACGGCCTGAAGGAGGAGGAGCTCGAGCGGACCGCCATCGTGCGC
>JBFKQZ010000161.1:0-7409 GCA_041627475.1 Nitriliruptoraceae bacterium
CTGGCCGCGCGGGAGGCGATCACGCACCCTGCGATCCGCGGTCGCATCGAGGCACGGCTCGCGATGCACCGCGAGGCGGACGACGGCCGGGTCGTCGTGCTCGACCACCCCCTCCTCGTCGAGACCGGGCTCGCCGATGACCTCGAGGTGGTGGTCGTCGTCACGGCCCCCGAGGGGCTCCGCGTGCAGCGCCTTGCGGAGGGTCGCGACATCGACCCTGAAGACGCCAGGGCCAGGATGCGGAACCAGACGGGCGACGAGGAGCGCCGTGCCGCCGCCACGCACGTCGTGGTCAACGACGGCGACCTCGACGAGCTGCGCGCCCGTGTGGCCGAGGTCTGGGCGTCCGTGACCGGCTGAGCCGACGGCTACGCTGCCTCCGCCGCACCACGACCACGGGAAGCATCGATGGACAACGACCGCACCGCCTGGATCCTCGTCGCATTCATGGTGATCACGTTCATCGCCTTCGCCGCCGGCATCATCGCGATCGCGTTCTGGGACTTCGCCTGACCGCATCGTCACGCGGGACGACTCGCGGGCCCGGACGAGACGTGTGAGTCGACGGGGTGTCGGGACAGGTGTCGGGCGACACCACTCCGCGACCCATGAGGCACACGTGCCACACGGCTTGCACAGACGAACGACCACGACCGTCGCACTCGCCACGACGATCGGACTGGCCCTGGCCGGCTGCACTGGCGCAGGCACGAACGAGGCGTCCGGCGGCAACGACGAGACGGTGGCCGAGCCAGCGACGCCGGCGGCCGCGTCCCCGTCGGTCCGGGGCGACGAACCGACGCGGGCCGCGTCCCCGTCGACCGAGGCCACGCCGGTGGCCGCGAGCATCGAGACGCCAGAACTCGACACACGCTGCGTCATCGAGCCGGCGCAGCTCGACGAGATCGCCGCGGTGCGCTATGCCGTGCCGGCGGACTGGAAGGTCGACGACCGCTGTGACGTCCTCGACCCGGACCTGGAGGAACTGCCCGACTCGACCGAGGTCGATGCTGCGATCTTCGTCAACGTGAGCGCTGGGGACTTCGACCAGAACGACGAGCAGTCGCCCGCTCAGCGTGACGTGACGACGTGGCTCGGGGCACGCGCCGGCTTCCCGGCCGTCCGGGCCACCTGGGTCGGCACCGGCGAGGCGATGTCCGAGGAGGGACGCCCCGGCACGACCTGGACCTACGACCTCGCACCAGGGGCGGACGACCGAGGTGACGGCGGGATCCTGACGCTGTCGACCAGCGCCGTCGACGGTGAGGACGAGTACACGCTCGCCCAGGCAACGCTCGATGCGATCGCCCAGACGGTCGTCATCGAGCCGCCGGCCGAGTCGCCCGCGTCCCGACCGGGGGAGACCGACGTCACCGTCCTGCGTACCGAGCTCGGCGGCAGCCCCTTCGCCGTCACCTACGACGGTGACTGCTTCTCGTACCGCCCGGGCGGTCCCAGCCACGAGGCGAGCGACGAGGTCTGCGATCTCGACCCGACCGCGGGTGCGGTGGTCGCGGCCCAGGTCGGCGACGCGGTCGTCGGACATGCCCCGCCAGCGACGATCGCGGTGCGGTCCGACGGATCGGCACCCCCGCACGGACTTGCGGCAGCCATCGAGGGCGGGACGGTCTTCGCCTTGCCGGCGGCCGAGTTGCCGGCGTCCCTCACGGCGATCGGCCCTGGCGGCGAGGAGCTCGTCACGGCCGACGTCGGCTGACCACGCACCAGCCCACGTGGCCCCGGCCCTGTCACAGGCCGGGGCTACCGTGATCCAGCCCCCTCCCGAGGACCCCATGCCCGAGTTCCGCGTCGTCTCCGACTTCTCGCCCGCCGGTGACCAGCCGGCGGCGATCGACGGCATCGTCGAGTCCTTCGAGGGGGGCGAGAAGGCCGTGACGCTGCTGGGCGCGACGGGGACGGGCAAGACCTTCACGGCGGCCAAGGCACTCGAGCGCCTGCAGCGACCAGCACTCGTGATGGCGCCGAACAAGACGCTCGCCGCGCAGCTGGCGAACGAGTTCCGCGAGTTCCTGCCCGACAACGCGGTCGAGTACTTCGTCTCGTACTACGACTACTACCAGCCCGAGGCGTACATCCCCTCCAGCGACACGTACATCGAGAAGGACTCGTCGATCAACGACGAGATCGACCGGCTCCGCCACCGCGCCACCGCCGCCCTCTTCTCGCGTCGCGACGTCGTGGTCGTGGCATCGGTGTCGTGCATCTACGGCCTGGGCAACCCGGCCGAGTGGGAGGACCACGTCCTGTTCCTCAAGCACGGCGAGGAGGCTGGCCTGGAGGCCTCGGTCCGCAAGCTCGTGGACCTCCAGTACGACCGCAACGACATGAACCTCGTCCGCGGCTCGTTCCGCGTCCGCGGCGACACGCTCGAGGTCTTCCCGTCCGACGGCGAGCTCGCCGTCCGCATCGAGTTCTTCGGCGACGAGGTCGACCGGATCACCCGCGTCGACACCCTCACGGGCGAGGTCAGCGACCCGCTGCAGGACTTCGCGGTCTACCCGGCCTCGCACTACGTCTCGGGCCGCGAGGCCATCGACCGGGCGACGACGTCGATCCAGGCCGAGCTCGAGGAGCGCCTCGAGGAGCTCCAGACCGAGAACAAGATGCTTGAGGCGCAGCGCCTCCGGATGCGCACGAACTACGACCTGGAGATGATCCGCGAGGTCGGGACCTGCAACGGCATCGAGAACTACTCACGCCACTTCGACGGTCGCGCACCGGGAGAGCCGCCGTTCACGCTGCTGGACTACTTCCCGGACGACTTCGTCGTGTTCATGGACGAGTCGCACGTGACGGTGCCGCAGGTCGGGGGGATGTACGAGGGGGACCGGTCGCGCAAGGACGTCCTGGTCGACCACGGGTTCCGGCTCCCGTCGGCGCGCGACAACCGGCCGCTGACCTTCGACGAGTTCCTGCAGCGCATCGGGCAGCGGCTGTTCATCTCGGCCACGCCGGGACCGTACGAGCGCCGTGAGTCCTCCACGATCGTCGAGCAGATCATCCGCCCCACCGGCCTCGTCGACCCGCACGTCGAGGTGCGCCAGACCAAGGGGCAGATCGACGACCTCATGGAGGAGATCCGCCAGCGCGAGGACGCGGGGGAGCGGGTCCTGGTCACCACGCTGACCAAGAAGATGGCCGAGGACCTGACCGACTACCTCCTCGAGAACGGGGTGAAGGTCCGCTACCTGCACTCCGACATCTCGACGGTCGAACGCGTCGAGATCCTGCGCCAGCTCCGACTCGGCGAGTTCGACGTCCTGGTCGGCATCAACCTCCTGCGGGAGGGGCTCGACCTGCCCGAGGTGTCGCTCGTCGCGATCCTCGACGCCGACAAGCAGGGCTTCCTCCGCTCGCCGACGTCGCTGATCCAGACGATCGGGCGTGCGGCCCGCAACGTCAACGGTGAGGTCGTGATGTACGCCGACGAGATCACCGACGCCATGCGGACCGCGCTGGACGAGACCGAACGCCGACGTGACATCCAGCTCGCCTACAACGAGGAGCACGGCATCGACCCGCAGACCATCCGCAAGCGGGTGGGAGACATCATCGAGGCGGTCCGCGCCGAGGAGAAGGGCGAGCGCTACGAGCCCGTCGCGCAGTCGATCTCGCGCGATCTCGACCTCAGTGCGGGGGAGATCCCGACCGAGGAGCTCGCGGCGCTCATCCAGCGGCTCGAGGAGGAGATGCACGAGGCCGCGGCCGAGCTGCGCTTCGAGTACGCAGCACGACTCCGCGACGAGATCGGCGACCTGAAGCGCGAACTCCGCGACATGCGCGAAGCGGGCGTCTGACCAGGGACGACGCTGGACGGCGTCGCCGCTCGGTTGCGTGACCTCCGGCCACGCGGCCCTCGCTTGCTCCTTGCCAGCCCCGCCCCTGCGCAGACGCGGGCGTCTGACGGTCGGCCGGTCGGGATAGTTACGGTTCGAGGCAACAACGTGAGGACGAGAGCATGGCCGTGAACTCGCAGATGGTGCCGCTGGGCACCCCCGCGCCGGACTTCGACCTGCCGACGATCGACGGCGGGAAGGTGGCGCTGGCCGACCTCGAGGCGCCGGTCGTGTGCGTGCTGTTCGTCTGCAACCACTGCCCCTACGTCAAGCACGTCGAGGAGGAGCTCGGCCGCATCGCGCGCGAGGTCGAGGACGTCGACTTCGTGGCGATCTGCCCCAACGACACCGACGTCTACCCGGACGACGGCGCCGACGGACTGCGTGAGCAGGCAGCGCGGGCGGGCTGGGAGTTCCCCTACGCGATGGACGCCGACTCGTCGGTCGCACGCGCCTACAACGCCGCGTGCACGCCGGACTTCTTCGTCTACGGCCCCGAACGCGAGCTCGTCTACCGCGGTGCCATGGACGCGTCGTCGCCGGGCAACGACGAGCCGAACGACGGCCACGAGCTGCGTGAGGCGCTGCGGCTGGCGGTCATCGGCAACCCGGTGCCCGAGCCGCACCGACCCTCGATGGGCTGCTCGATCAAGTGGGCTGACTGACCGCCACCGCCGCCAGCCGCACCCAGGTCGCGTTGAGCGCGGCATTGCCGCTGACCACGTCGACCTGGTGCGGGTCGTGGAGGCGGTTGACGTTGGCGCCCCCGTTCGCGGCCGCCGTGGACCAACCGACCCCCTTCTGGTCGTGCCCCCAGCCGTGGGGGATCGCGACCGTGCCCGGCCGGATCTCGTCGCTGACCTCGGCGGGCACCTCGATCTCGCCGTGCGGTGAGGTGACGAGCACGCGGTCACGATCCGCGATCCCGCGCTCCTCCGCGTCGGCAGGATGCACGAGGACCGTGCAGCGATCGCGGCCCTTGACCATCGCCTCGACGTTGTGCAGCCACGAGTTGTTGCTGCGCAGGTGCCGCCGCCCGATGAGTCGGAGGTCGAAGCCGTCGGGGGCGGCGTCGGGGGCCGCCCCGCCCCGGATCGCCTCGAGGACGCGGTCGAGCTCGGCCGCCAGGTCGGCCGGGGCGAGGTCGACGCGTCCACGCGCTCCGAGCAGGTCGTGCAGCCGCGGCTCGAGCGCACCCAGGTCGACGCCGCCGCGACGGTCGCGCACCCGGCCGAGCGTGAGCCCGCCCGGGCCGCGACGCAGGACACCGTGGGGACCTGCCGCGATGCCGACGCGTGCCACGTGCATCGGGTCGAGCTGCGCGACGACCGTCTCGGCGATGCGTCCCGTCACGCCGCGCAACGGCAGCGGCAGCACCTCGGCGACGAGCCGTGCGAGGATCTCCCAGTCGTCGAGCGCGCCGTCGGGCGGGGCGAACACCCGGTCGTTGAACCGGGCGACGTTGCGCACGCCGAGCAGCTGGAAGACGACGTCGAACTCGGCCCGTTCCAGATGGGACGTCGGCGGCAGGATCACGTCGGCGTGGCGTGAGGTCTCGGTGACGTAGAGGTCGATCGCGACGTGGAAGTCGAGCGCCGCGAACGCCTCGTCGAGCCGCGACTCGCCCGCTGCGGAGAGCACCGGGTTGCCGGCGTGGGTGATCATCGCGCGGACGCGGTCAGGTCCCGGCTCGAGGATGCTGTCGGCGAGTGTCGCGCTGGGCAGTTCGGCGCGGAACGAGCGGTACACGCCGCTGCGGTCCGTCCACCGGTTCGGTCCGGTCGGCAGTCTGCGGAGCAGCGGGAGCAGGTCCACTGCGGGCGTGGCGAACATCTGGCCACCCGGGGCGTCCAGGTTGCCCGTCACGGCGTTCAGGGCGTTGACGAGCCAGTGCACGAGCGTTCCCGTGACCTGGTGGCAGACGCCGATGCGGGCGTAGACCACGGCGCGGTCCGCCGCGGCGAGGTCGCGCGCGAGGCGCCGGATCGTGGGCGCGTCGACGCCGGCGTGCGGGGCTGCGTCCTCGGGCGTCCAGTCGCGCACGGCGTCCACGAGCCGGTCGAAGCCGTGGTGCCGAGGGTGGTCGGGCGCTGGCAGCGCGTCCTCCACGAGCAGGGTGTGCAGCATCCCGAGCAGCAGGTGGACGTCGCCCCCCGGTCGGACGGCGACGTGCTCGTCCGCGAGCCGGGCCGTCTCGGTGCGACGTGGGTCGACCACGACGACACGGCCGCCACGTTCGCGGACGGCACGGATGCGGCCGCGGGCGTCCGGCATCGTGGTGACCGAGCCGTTCGACACGGCCGGGTTTGCGCCGAGGACCACCAGGTGGTCGGTGTGGTCGACGTCGGCGATCGGGAACAGCAGGTTCGAGCCGAACATGCGGTGTGCGACGTGCTCCTGCGGGAACTGGTCCGCCGACGACGCGGACCACGCATGGCGGGTCAGGAGGACGAAGCGGAGCAGCAGCAGGTTGAGCACCCCGGAGCTGTGCACCGCTGGATTGCCGTAGTAGATCCCGACGGCGTCGCGACCGTGCTCACGCCGGACGCGCCGCAGCTCCCGGCCGACGAGCTCGAACGCCTCGTCCCACGAGATCTCCTCCCACCCGTCGCCCACGCGCCGGACGGGTCGGCGGAGCCGCTCGGGGTCGTGGTGCAGGTCGGCCAGGGCCGTCGCCTTCGGGCAGATGTAGCCGCGCGACAGCACGTCCTCCGGGTCGCCCTCGATCCGCGTGACGCGCTCGTCCTCGACCGTGACCAGCACGCCGCAGTGGGCCTCGCAGAGGGTGCACTGGCTGGGGACGGTGCGTGCCACGATCAGCCTCCGTGCACCGGGGTCGCCTCGGTGAACTCCATGTGGATCGACGACAGCCACGCGGCGGCGAGCGGGCGCCGGCCGAGGCCCAGCGTCGCCAGGTCGTCGGCGAGCGGGTGGTCACCCAGTGCCACCCGGGCACCGAGCACCGACACCCCCACGCCGCGCGCGGTGGCACGCAGCCCGGTCTGCATCGTCGTGCCGTCGATCCGGGTGTAGGTCGTCACGGGCAGCGTGGGAGCGGGCAGGACGCCGGCCGTCGGTTGCTCCGCCGCGAGGATGGTGCGCCCCTCCCGGCGCCACGTCGTGCGGGCGCGACGACCGGCGAGGTCCAGTTCGAGGTCGTCCAGCGTCTTGGGGTAGCCCCAGATGTCCTCGCCGGCAGCGCGGGTGAACGGCTCACTGACCGCCATGTGCTCGATCCACACGCCGGTGCGGCCCCGCAGGACGTCGGCGATGCCGACGGCCGCACCGCCACGCATGCCGACCGGTCGGGCAGCCAGACCGACGACGACCTCGTCGTAGGCGCCCAGCGGGTTGTCGCGGTAGTCCACGCACAGCAGCAGCACGACCCCGAGGCCACCGGGCAGGCGCACCGGGGCGAGGTCGTCGGGCAGGTGGGCGGCGATGGCCCTCGCGTCACCCGGCAGGACCAGCAGACCGCCGACCGCGTGCTCCACGGTCATCGGCACCGTCACGTCGCGTTCCAGCACGCGGTACGTCGTGGGCACCGGTGAC
>JBFKQZ010000162.1:0-7343 GCA_041627475.1 Nitriliruptoraceae bacterium
GAGTGGGCGTCGATGCTCGACCGTCTGCTCCGTGGCGACACCAGCGACCACGCGGGGGAGTGGTTCTCGAGCGTCGACGCCCGGATGCACCCGGGCTGCGTCCAGCAGCCCCGCGTCCCACTGGCGATGGCCGCAGCCGGACCCCGGCTGCTGCGCCACGCCGCGGACCACGCCGACGCGTGGATCACGGAGGGCGACCGCCGCGGACCGGAACCCGACCGCAGCGCCGCCGGCACCGAGGCAGCCGTCCAGTGGCAGTGGGGGCACATCGCGGAACGCTGCGCCGAGACCGGCCGCGATGCGAGCGAGATCGACCGCATCCTCCTCGGCGGCAACACCGAGGAGGTGCCGCTGGCCAGCGCCGACGCGTTCGAGGACTACGTCGGCCGCTACGCCGCGCTGGGGATCACCGACATCGTCGTCCACCATCCCGTCGCCGGCGACCCCATGTGGGACCAGGACCCCGAGATCCTCGACCAGATCGCCGACCGCCTACCCACACTGCGACGCCCGGGGTGACAGGGGGGATCCAAGGGGGGATATCCCCCCTTGGGCACCGGGTCTGGGCCGAAGGCCCAGCAGGGGGCGCGGGGGACGGCGTCCCCCGTCGGTCAGTAGTGGTAGGGGAACTCCGACCAGTCTGGATCCCGCTTCTCGAGGAACTGGTCGCGGCCCTCCTGGGCCTCGTCCGTGCCGTAGATGAGGCGGGTCGCCTCGCCGGCGAACACCTGCTGGCCGACGAGACCGTCGTCGGTGAGGTTCATCGCGAACTTGAACATGCGGGTCGCGGTCGGCGACTTGCGCAGGATCTCGGCCGCCCAGGCGAGTCCGGTCGCCTCGAGCTCCTCGTGCGGCACGGCCCGGTTGACCGTGCCCCACGCGACGGCCTGCTCAGCGTCGTAGGTCGCGCCGAGGAGGAAGATCTCGCGGGCGACCTTCTGCCCGACCTGCTTGGCGAGGTAGGCGCTGCCGAAGCCACCGTCCACCGACGCGACGTCGAGGTCGGTCTGCTTGAACCGGGCGTGCTCGCGCGACGCGATCGTGAGGTCGCAGACGACGTGCAGCGAGTGGCCCCCGCCGGCGGCCCAGCCGTTGACCAGCGCGATCACGACCTTGGGCATGTGCCGGATCAGGCGTTGCACCTCGAGGATGTGCAGGCGTCCGCCCCGAGCCGGGTCGATCGAGGCTGCCTCGTCGCCGTCGGCGTAGCGGTACCCGTCCCTCCCGCGGATGCGCTGGTCACCGCCGGAGCAGAACGCGTGGCCGCCGTCGCGGGGGCTCGGGCCGTTGCCGGTCAGCAGCACGCAGCCCACGTCCGAGGTCTGCCGTGCGTGGTCGAGCACGCGGTAGAGCTCGTCGACGGTGTGCGGCCGGAAGGCGTTGCGCACCTCGGGGCGGTCGAACGCGACGCGGACCACGCCGTTGCGAGCAACGCCGGCCGCCTCGGTCGCACGGTGGTACGTGACGTCGGTCAGGGACTCGAAGCCGGGCACGGGGGCCCACAGGGTCGGGTCGAACAGGTCGGCTGCCACGGGCACGCTCCTTCGATCGAGCGCCGAGGCTAATGCGGCGTCCACCGCACGCCGGGCCGACCGCCGCGGCACGGTGACTAGGGTTGGGCCCCCACCGCCCCCGACCAGTGGACCGCCGATGTCCGTGCCAGAGCTCGACGCCGACGCGCGCCGGGAGGCGCTGGAGAAGGCCAAGCGGGCACGGCAGGTCCGGGCACAGCTCAAGCACATGCTCAAGTCGGGCGAGGTCGAGCTGCACGAGGTCCTGCAGCGGGCAGGTGACGCCCCGGCGCTGGCGAAGATGCGTGTCGTCGAGGTCCTCGAGGCGCTGCCCAACGTCGGCAAGGTGACTGCGGCGAAGCTCATGGACGAGCTGAGGATCTCGCCGACGCGTCGCGTCCAGGGGCTCGGCCGCCGCCAGAAGGAAGCGCTCCTCGACCGCTTCGGGGACGGTTCGTGACCGACCTCACCGTGACCGTCGGCGGCCTCGCGGGCACCGGCACCTCGACGCTGTGCCGCCTGCTGAGCGCCAACCTCGACCTGCCGTACACGTACGCCGGGCAGCTGTTCCGCCAGGAGGCGGCCCGCCGCGGGTTGTCGCTGGCCGAGTTCGGCGCCCTCTGCCAGGAGGACCCGGCGGTCGACCGCAGCCTCGACGACCGGCAGCTGGAGCTGCTGCGCGATGGCGGCCTGCTGCTCGAGGGACGGATGGCGGGCTGGCTGGCGGAGCACAACGACGTCGCCGCGTTCACTGTCTGGGTCGTGTGCGACGAGGACGTTCGCATGAGTCGGATCGCCGAGCGCGACGGTGGCGACCTCGAGGAGCAGCGGGCCGCGACCCTCGAGCGAGAGGCCAGCGAGCAGGCCCGGTTCCTCGAGTACCACGGCGCGGACCTCTCGGACCTCTCGATCTACGACCTGGTGCTGGACTCGACCGACCACACGCCGGACGGGTTGGCCCGCGCCGTCGTCGCCGAGATGCGCGCAGCGGGCGTGGAGCTCGATGTCGGCTGATCATGCGATACCGTGGTGCGTCCTCCTGCCCACGAGCACGACAGGCACCGGCCCATGGCCCACATCGACGACCTGATGGAGAAGGTGGACACCAAGTTCCACCTCGTCCACCTCGCCGCCAAGCGCGCCCGCGAGATCAACGCCTACTACACCCAGCTGGGTGAGGGGCTGCAGCAGTTCGTCCCGCCGCTGGTCTCCACCGAGTCCAACAAGCCCCTCACGATCGCCCTCGAGGAGATCGCCGAGGAGAAGATCGAGGTCACCGACCAGGAGACCCTCGACGCGCTCGCGGCGGAGATGGAGGAGGAGTACGGCTTCGCTCCCGGGGAGTTCGAGGCCTGAACACCCCGGGTCTGGACGCGGAGGGGGCAGCCGACGAGCTCCCCGAACCGCGGCTGGACGGGCAGCGGGTCCTGCTGGGCGTCACCGGTGGGATCGCTGCGTACAAGGCCGTGCTGCTGGCACGGCTCTGTGTGCGTTCGGGGGCGGACGTCCACGTGGTGCCGACCCGTGGCGCGCTCAAGATGATCGGCGCGCCGACCTTCGAGGGCATCACGGGCAACCCGGTGCGCTCCGAGGTCTGGGAGGGTGTCGACACCGAGACACACGTCGCGCTGGCTCGCAGCGCTGACGTGCTCGGGATCTACCCGGCGACGGCGCACACCATGGCCAAGCTCGCGTCCGGGCTCGCCGACGACCTGCTGACGACCTCGGTCCTGGCGGCGACGTGTCCCGTGCTGGTCGCACCGGCGATGCACGGCGAGATGTGGGCACATCCCGCGACTCGGCGCAACACCAACCAGCTGTGGGCCGACGGCGTACGCGTCGTCGGGCCGGAGTCGGGCCAGCTGATGGGCGGCGACGTCGGTGCGGGGCGCCTCGTCGAACCCGAGATGATGCTCCGTGCGCTCGGTGAGGCAGTGGCGCCGGTCGCCCAGGACCTCGTCGGCCGTCGCTTCACGATCAGCGCTGCCGGCACGCGCGAGTCGCTGGACCCGATCCGGTTCGTCGGCAACCGCTCGACGGGCCGCATGGGCTTCGCCCTGGCCGAGGCCGCGGTGCGCCGGGGCGCGACCGTGACGCTGGTCGCCGGCCACACCGGGCTCCCCACGCCGCCCGGTGTCGAGCGGGTGGACGTCGAGACCGCCCTGCAGATGCGCGAGGAGATCATGAGCCGGGTCGACGTCGACGTCGTGGTCAAGGCCGCGGCCGTCGCCGACTTCCGCCCTGCCGAGGCGTCGATCCGCAAGATCAAGAAGGGGGAGGGGATCCCCACGATCGAGCTCGTGCGCAACCCGGACATCCTCGCCGAGATCGGTGAGCGTCGGCGCGAGTTCGGCAAGGGGCCGAGGGTGCTCGTCGGCTTCGCGGCCGAGACGCACGACGTCGAGCAGTACGGCAAGGAGAAGCTCGTCAGCAAGGGCGCCGACCTCCTCGTCGTCAACGACGTGTCGCGCCCGGACGCCGGCTTCGGCAGCCCCACCAACGAGATCGTCATGTTCGGTGCCGACGGCACCCGTGAGGCCATCCCGTTGGCCCACAAGGAGCAGGTGGCCCACCACATCCTCGACCGGATCGCCGGACTGCTCGACTGAGCCGCGTGCGTGCGGTGAACGGCCGCGAGGGGCGTCCGAACCGCTGCGTCCGCGGATCCGGACACTGCATCGACTAGGCTGCCTTGTCGCTGCGGCCCTGATCGAGCGCCGCCCGCGTCCGTGTCGAGTCCGACGTCCGGCGCCTCCCGCCAGTACGTCTGCCATTCCCGGAGCAAACCGTGTCCCGACGCACCCTGTTCACCTCCGAGTCCGTCACCGAGGGCCACCCCGACAAGGTCGCCGACCAGGTGTCCGACTCGATCCTCGACGCCATCCTCGAGGCCGACGCCGAGAACGCCGACCAGGTGCGCGTCGCCGTCGAGACCCTCGTCACGACCGGCCTCGTCGTCGTCGCCGGCGAGGTCCGCACCGAGGCCTACGTCGACATGGCCGCGATCATCCGCGACCGCATCAAGAAGATCGGGTACGACGACGGCTCGATGGGCTTCGACGGCGACGCCTGCGGCGTGATGGTCACCATCGACGAGCAGTCGCCCGACATCGCCCAGGGCGTCGACCACGCGCTGGAGACCCGCGACGGTGGGGACGACGACCCCTACGGCGCCCTCGGCGCCGGCGACCAGGGGATGATGTTCGGCTACGCCAGTGACGAGACCGACGTCCTGCAGCCGCTGCCGATCCACCTCGCCCACCGCATGGCCGAGCGCCTCGCCGCGGTCCGCAAGGACGGCACGCTCCCGTACCTGCGCCCCGACGGCAAGACCCAGGTCACCGTCGCCTACGAGGACGGCGTGCCGGTCGGCATCGACACGGTCGTGGTCTCGACGCAGCACCGCGACGAGGTCGACCTCGAGACCCACATCCGGCCCGACATCGAGGAGCACGTCGTGCGGCCGCTGCTGCCCGACGACCTCGACACGTCCGACGTGCGCATCATCGTCAACCCGACCGGCAAGTTCGTCATCGGTGGCCCCGTCGGCGACGCCGGCCTGACCGGCCGCAAGATCATCGTCGACACCTACGGCGGCATGGCGCCCCACGGTGGCGGCGCGTTCAGCGGCAAGGACGCCACGAAGGTCGACCGCTCGGCCGCCTACGCCACGCGCTGGATCGCGAAGAACATCGTGGCGTCGGGCCTCGCGAAGAAGGCGCAGCTGCAGGTCGCGTACGCCATCGGCGTCGCGCACCCGGTCTCGCTGATGCTGGAGACCTTCGGCACCGAGCAGGCCGACCCGGAGCAGATCCTCAAGGGCGTCCGCGAGGTCTTCGACCTGCGGCCGGCCGCGATCATCGACGCGCTCGAGCTGACCAAGCCCGGCTTCGTCGAGACCGCCGCCTACGGCCACTTCGGCCGTGAGGGCGCCCGCTTCACGTGGGAGAAGACCGACCGCGCCGCGGACCTCAAGTCCGTCGTCGGCGCCTGAAGCACGCAACGCCGGTGGGACCGCGTCCCACCGGGCTGGTACCACGACCCCCGTCGGTGCAACTGGCGGGGGTGTCGTGTGTCTGATCGTCCGATCGCGCGGGTCGCGGTCGAGGTCGAGCCGTACCACCTCGACCGGCTGTTCGACTACGGCGTCGGCGACACCGACCCCCAGGTCGGTGCGCGTGTCGAGGTGGTCTTCGCCGGCCGTGTCCGCAAGGGCGTGGTCGTCGAGCGCGTCGCGACGACGGACGTCCCCGAGGGGCGCCTGCGTGACCTGAAGCGCGTGCTCGGCGACCACGTGTGGATCACGCCGGACGAGCTCGGCGTCGCGCGGTGGGTCGCCGACCGTTGGGGCGGGACGCTGGCGGACGTGCTCCGCCACACGCTGCCGGGGCGCACGGTCGACGTGGAGCGACGCGCGGAGAAGGCCGGGTGGTTCCCGACCGCCGAACGCGTGGCGGCGCCGCCGGCACCGTCCGCGGGTGCGTGGGACAGGTACGGGGCGGCCGGTGGACGCCTGGTCGCGGCCGTCGCCACGGGGAGCGGCCGGTTCGTCTGGCGTCCGCTGCCGGACGAGGACGTCGCCACGCGCATCGACGAGCTCGTGCGCATCGCACTTGCCGGTGACCGCGACGTGCTGGTCGTCGTGCCGGACCCGGTCTCGCCGGTCGCGGACGCCGTGCTCGACGCGGCCGGGGACCTCGCCGTGGACGCGCGGGGCAAGGCATCGGACCGCGTCACCTACCGGCGGTGGCTCCAGGCCCGGACCGGCCAGGCCCGCGTGGTCGTCGGTGGCCGTGGCGTGGCGCTGTGGCCGCTCGCACGCCCCGGCCTGTTCATCGTGCTCGACGAGGCGAACCCGGCGCACAAGGAGCTGCGGTCACCGCGGCACCACGTCCGCGAGGTTGCGCTGGAGCGCGCCCGCCGCAGCGACGGCGTCGCGCTGCTGGTGGGGACCGTCGCGTCCGCAGCCACCTGGGGCCTGTTGCGGACACAACGCGTCGAGCCCATCGCCGGGGACCGTGACGACGAGGTGGCCGCCGCCCCGCCGGTCGTGCTCGACAGCAGCCCCCGTGGCCGCTTCGGCACCCCAGCCGTCCGGGCGTTGCGCGCCGCGGTTCGGGAGGGGGCCTACGGCGTCGTGCTGGCGACGCGCCGCGGGGAGGGCACCGCCCTCGCCTGCCACGAGTGCGGCGAGGCGCTCCGCTGCCCGACCTGCGAGTCGATGGTCGCGGCGGACGGACGTGGCGTGCTGTGTCGTGGATGCGGCTGGTCGCAGCCTCGGCGACCCCGCTGCAGTGCGTGTCGGGCGCAGAATCCGTGGGTGCCACTGCGCGCCGGCGCCGAGCGGATGGCGGCGGAGCTGGCACGCACGCTGCCCGACGTGTCGGTCCACGCCCTGGAGGGCCACGCGCCGGACGTGCCGCCCGCGCCAGCGGTCCTCGTGGTCACGCGGGGGAGCGTCCTGGACGCCCCGCCCGGGCCCGTCGGTGCCGTCGTCGTGCCCGAGCTCGACGCGCTCACGCGTCGGCCGTTGGTCGACGCGGGGGAGGACGCCCTGCGGCTGTGCCTCGCCGTCGCCGGCTGGGTCGCCCGCAGCGATGCAGGGCCCGCGCGCGCCGACCTCCCGGACGACCTCGGGGACGTGCCGCCGAGCGACGACGCCCACGTGCCCCGCGTCGTCGTGCAGACCCGGGAGCCCGAGGGGCCGGTCGCGACCGCGATCGCCCAGTGGGACCCGTCCGGCTACTGGCGCAGCGAGGCGCCGCTGCGCGACGAGCTCGCCTTCCCACCGGGGGGACGCCTCGTCCGGATCGATGCGCCGGTTCAGGCGGC
>JBFKQZ010000163.1:0-7340 GCA_041627475.1 Nitriliruptoraceae bacterium
CGCCTCGTCGGTGGCGGCCACCACCGTGAGCAGCTCGTCGTGGTCACCGCGCAGGTCCAGGGGCGGGACGACGAGGTGGTTGCTGGTGTCGTCGACGACGCGGAGGTTGGCGTACATGTTCCAGCCGTAGCCGGTCTTGACCTGGGTGTAGGGCGTCAGGCCGTTGGCGACGACCAGCGCGACCAGGACGACAGCCCCGGTGGTCCACCCGGCCGGCGCCGGCGCCAGCGCACCTCGCCACGGGCGCTGCACGAGGTGCACGACGGCCCAGCCGAGCACGACGAGCGACCCACCGACGATCCACACCAGGTGTCCGGCGAGGAAGAACCATCCGGCCGCGATCGGTGCGCCCGTCGCCGCCGCGACGCCCGCGAGGAGCACGAGCAGGGCCCGCGCCACTGGGGCTGGGACGAGGCGACGCCCCCGGTCGACCAGCGCCAGTGCCACCGTTGGGGAGGCGGCGACGAAGACCGGCAGGAGCGCGGTCGTGAAGTCCCAGAAGTGCTGGCCGAGGTCGTAGGCCAGCAGGCCGTGGAAGGCCACGCCCAGCAGCGCGGCATGGCGCCGCAGCCGCGGGACCAGCAGGCCCACCCCGACGGCCGACTCGGTCACGAGGGCCAGGACGGGGCTCGCGTCCGCGAGCCAGCGCGGCGGGGCGGGCAATCCCCACGAGCCGACCAGTCGCTCGAGGATGACGGGCGCGCACGACACGGCCGGGTCGAGGAAGGTCGTGTTGTACTTCGCGAAGGCGGCGAACAGGTAGGCGGCCGCGCCCGCCCGGACCACGGTGCGGACTGCGACGCCGAGGTCGCGACTGACCGCCAGGGCCGTGCCGGTGACCCCGAGCAGCACGAGGTTGTTGGCGAGCATTGGCAGACGGACGAGCGCGAGCAGCCACACCACGACGACGGTCGCCACGACCGTCGGCCGGTGTGCCGGCCGCAGCGCTGCCGCGGCCGCGAGGACGGCCAGCACGACCGGCACCGCCCCCGTCGGGGACGGCAACGACTCCGCGTGCACGACCGAGGGGTTGCCGAGGAGGTGGACAAGGACGCCGACGGCCCAGACGACGGTCACGATGGCGTGGAGCCGCTGCTCCTCGCCCATCGGTCCCTCCGGTCGACGTGCCGCGGTGCCACGCCCCGCCGGAGCCTAGGCAGCGCCGGTGTTGACAGGTGAATACCGAGTATGCATACTGCGCATCCATACCGAGTATGCATCACGAGGAGGGGCACATGGGCGTCCGTGAGGGACTGCTCGCCCTGCTGCACGAGGGCCCGTCGCACGGCTACCAGCTGCGCACGGACCTCGAGCGCACCGTGGCCGACCTGTGGTCGGTCAACATCGGGCAGGTCTACACGACCCTGCAACGCCTGGAGCGCGACGGCCTCGTCGTCGCCGAGGGCGACGCGGACGCCGACGGCAGGGTGCCCTACCGCCTCACCGACGCCGGACGCGGCGACGTGACCGCCTGGCTCGGCACCCCCGAGCCCCGGCGCGACGACGTCCGCGACGAGCTCGTGCTCAAGGTGCTCCTCGCCCGGCGATCCGGCCTGCGTGACCCGCAGGACGTCATCGACGCCCAGCGCGAAGCGACGATGCAGGCCCTGCAGGCCTTCACGCGCCGCCGCGCCGAGCTGACCCCGGAGCAGGGACTCGAGGAGCTGCTCGCGCTGGACCGCCTCGCCCTGCGCGCCTGGGCCGAGCTGGACTGGCTCGAGCTCGTCGAGCAACGACTCGACACCGCCGCGCCACCTCCTCGACACACCGGATCACCGACCGACACCACCACCGACCGCGTCCCCGCGACGCTTGCTGCGGAGCAGTCATGACCACCTCCCTCCCCACCGCCACCGGCGCCCCGGTCCTCGTCCTGCAGGACGTCCAGCGCGTGCACGGGTCCGGCGAGACCGCCTCGACCGCGCTGGCCGGCGTCGACCTGACCGTCCACCCGGGCGAGCTCGTGGCGATCACCGGCCGCTCGGGCAGCGGCAAGTCCACCCTCCTCAACGTCGCCGGCGGGCTCGACGTGCCGACCGCCGGGTCGGTCACCGTCGCCGGTTCCCGCCTGGACGGCATGTCGCGAGCGGCACTCGCCGAGCTGCGGCGCCGCCACGTCGGCTACGTCTTCCAGGCCGACAACCTCCTGCCGACGCTGACCGCGCTCGAGAACGTCGCGCTGCCGCTCGAGCTCGACGGCGTCGCCGTCGGTGCCGCCCGTGGCGCCGCCGAGCGGGCACTCGCACGGGTGCTCCCGCCGGAGCACGCCACCCGCTACCCGGACCAGCTGTCGGGTGGTGAGCAGCAGCGTGTCGCCATCGCCCGCGCCCTCGTGGGCGAGCGCACCCTGCTGCTGGCCGACGAGCCGACCGGCGCCCTCGACGAGGTCACGGCGGAGGGCGTGCTGCGCCTGCTCCGCGAGGCCGTCGACGCCGGCGCGGCCGCGCTGATGGTCACCCACGACCCGGCGCAGGCCGCCTGGGCCGACCGCGTCGTGCGCCTGCGCGACGGGCTGGTCCAGTCCGCCGTCACGGCCGAGGGTGTCGAGGTGACGCTGTGAGGACGATCCCCGTTCCCGCCACGCAGCTGGCGCCGCTCGAGCGCGGCCGGGGCGACAACATCACCCGACTCGCCCGCCGCACCCAGCGCGGCCAGGGCGGCCGGCGGGTCCTCGTCGCCGCGCTCATCGCCCTGAGCGTGCTGCTCGGCGTCGGCGGTGCCGTCTTCGCCGCGACGATGGCTGAGAGCGACGCGACCGTCGGCGTCGCCGACCAGTTCGGCTCAGCCGAGGCCAAGGTCATGGTCAGTGACCCGCGGACCCAGGACCGACTGGAGTTCGGGGTCGAGGACCTCTCCCCGGAGCAGCAGGCCTGGCTCGCCGCACATGACCCGGTGACCGAGGTGCCGACCGGTGACCCCGCCCTCGAGCTCCCGCTCGACGTCCGCCAGGCGCTCGGGTTCGCACCCGTCACCGTCCGTCCCGACGAGGTCCTCGGGGCGCTCGACCTGCCCCCCGACGAGGCACTCACCTACGCGTGGAGCACGGTCTGGGGACTCTTCGAGCCCGACGAGGACGCCCTCGTGACGACGCTCGACGTGACCCACCCCCTGGCCGGGACCACGCTCGACGCCGACGGTCGGACCACCGCACTGACCGGCGACGAGGCCCTGCTGTCGCCGTCCCTGTCCTCCTTCACCGGCGCCGAGGTCGGGGACACCGTCGACCTGCCCGGCATCGGCACGGTCGAGGTCGTGGGCACGGTGACCCGTGCCTTCCAGCGCTCCCAGCACGTCGTCGTGCTCGCCCCTGACGCCGACATGACCACGCTCCCGTGGGGCGAGCTCGTGGTGCGCTTCGCCGACGTCGAGGACGCTCGGTCCTACGACGGCATCGCACAGGACCTGGCCGCCGAGCGCGCCGCCGACCTGCCCCAGCCGACCCCGGAGCAGTTCGAGCTCGTCGGCATGGCGCCGACCGAGGCAGCCGGGTTCACGCCGTACGTGGACGCCGGTTGGGTGGAGACCCGGGCCGAGTTCCTGTCGACCAGCGTCGCGGACCGCAGCCTCGCCGCCGTGATCGGGGCCACCGTCACCGGGCTCGCCACGGTCGTCGCAGCGGTTGTCGGCGCCTGCGCCTTCGCCGTCGGCATCCGTCGCCGCATCCGCGAGATCGGCATGCTCGGCGCGATCGGCGCGAGCCCGTCCCAGCTCGGTCGGCTGCTCCGCCGCGAGGGGCTCGTCATCGGGCTCGGCGGCGCCGTGGCGGGCGCGGCGCTCGCGCTCGTGCTGGCCGTGCCCGCACTTCCTCTGGTCGAGGTGCTGGTCGACCGTGACCTGCAGCTCACCGTCCCGGTGTTCGCCTCGCTGCTGCCCGTCGTGGTCGGTGCGCTCGGTGCCTTCCTCGCCGCGGCCTGGCCGGCGCGCACTGCCGCGAGGGTCCCCGTCGTCACGGCCCTCGCTGGCCGCGTCCCGCTCGGGGCCGTGCCGGTCTGGCTGCCGGTCGCCGGTGCCGTCGCGGCTGCCGGTGGCATCGCCCTCCTGGCAGACCTCGTCCTCGGCGCACCGACCAACGACGGCCTCGCCGCCGTGCAGCTGCTGGCTGCCGTCCTGCTGGCCACGCTCGGCACGGCGTCGCTCGGGATCCCCGTGATCCAGCTCGGTGGCCGGGTCGCCGACCGCCTGCCGCTGCTCGGCCGCCTCGCCCTGCGTGACGCGGCCCGGCAGCGGACCAGATCGGCGGCTGCGGTGGCCGCGCTCGTGCCGGTGCTGGCGATCCCCGTCGCCGCCGGGACCATCTGGCTCAGCCAGAACGCCCTGTGGGCGAGCCCGAGCGGCCCCGTGACCCACGACGGCGTCGTGCTCGAGACGCTGCCGCCCAACGAGGTCGCACCGGCAGCACGTGCCGTGGTCGACGGTGCGTACGTGCAGGGGCGTGAGGTCCCGCCCACGCAGCAGCACGTCACCGCCGTCAGCCGCATCCTGCCGGGCGCGACCGCGGCCGCCGACCTTGCGACCCTCGGTCTCCCGGAGCTCCCTGGTCGCGCGTCGGCCATGCTGCCCCACACGACGACCGGCGCGGTCGACGTCGACCTGACGGCCTTCCGCGACCAGGACGTGCTGGACGCATGGGCGTGGGGTGTCGGCCTGACCCTCGCGACGCCCGACGTCGTGGCCGCGCTCGGTCTGCCGGTCGACGCGGTCCCGGCCGACGGAGCCCTGCTGCTCGAACGCACGACGTGGGTGGCACTGCCCGCCACCGTCGACGAGCTCGTCGTCGTCCAGGCGGACCCGGACGCCGCGCCCGACGAGGTGCTCGGCGGGGACGGGGTCGGCTCGCAGCGGGTGCTCGGCACCGTGGACCTGGTCCGCGATGCCACCGTCACCGGTGCCGTCGACGTCGGGCTGCTGGTCGGTGAGGACGCAGCCGCACGACTCGGCCTGGTCGAGACCGGCCGGTCGGTGCTGCTCACGCTCGATCGAGCACCGACCCAGCCCGAGGCGTTCGCGGCCAACCAGTTGGCCGACGACGCTGGCGCAACAGGCGGCTACGTGCGCCTCGCCGGAGCCCCGCCGTTCTGGAGGACGCCGCTGGGCCTCACGCTGCTGACGATCCTCGGTGTGGCGCTCGCCGCGCTCGGTGTGTCGGTCGTCGCGGGCATGACCAGCGCACTGGCAGCCACCGAGTCCGACGCGGACGTCCGCAAGGCCGTCGCGCTCGGCGCTGCGCCGTCGCTGCGCCGCTGGCTGCACGGACTCCAGGCCTGGTGGCACGTGCTCATCGCGGCCGTGCTCGGCAGCGCGCTCGGGCTGGCCGTGGCGCAGGCATTCGTCCGCTCGATCGTGATCGCGACCGAGTTCGACGCGAACGGCCAGGTGGCCAGCCAGACCACCGGGACGATCACGGTGCCGTGGCTGCCGCTGCTCGGCTGGGTGGTCGTGATCCCGGTCCTCGTGGGACTCGTCATCGCGGGCGTGATGCGGTCGGCGCCGGTCGGTGCACCACGCCGACGGACCGCCTGACGCGTTCCCCCGAGGAACGGACGGTCCCGGGCCGGCGGCACCTGCCGCCGGCCCGGTCCGTTCAGTCGTCGATGCGCTGGGCACCGAGCTCGGTGCGCAGCAGCTCCTCGACCTCGGAGGGGTCGACCTCGACCGGCGTGGCCGTGGCCTCGACCTCGTTGACCGCAGCCACCTCCGCCGGTGACGGCGCATCCTCGCTGCCGCCGGCGGGCGTGGTCGGCGGCGGCGTCGGACGGCGCGGGCCCTCGTCGTCGAGCTGGACGTCGACGCGGATGCGGTCCAGGCCCGTGGCCTGCTCGATGCAGGCGGCCAGGTGCCCGGTCATCTCGCCGGACTTGGCCTGTTCGGCGTGGAACCGCTTGTCGGCGGGGTACGACAGCAGCAGCACGCCGTTGTTGAGCCGCACCGGGCTCGCCGGCTCGTAGAACGCCTTGGCGCGACGGCTGCGGTCGCCGACCGACTCGATGATCCCGTCCCAGGCCGCGGCGATGCGCGAGAGCTCGTCGGTGCCGCCCGGCGCTGGCTCCGGCACGTCGCGCTCGACCGTGGTCGTGCCGGGGCGGTCGGCCAACGGCGCAGGCTCCGGGCGCCCGGCAGCGGTGTCGGCGAGCGCGGCCGCACGCCCGGCGAGCTCGCGCGGGTCGTCGTCGCTCGCCTGGGGCTCCTCCGCGGGCGCCGCGTCCTCGACAGGCGCGGGTTGGTCGCTGACGTCGTCCGGCGCGTCGGCGGCCGCGGGAGCGTCGGCGGGCGGCTCGTCGACCGAGGTGGCGGACTCGTCGGTGACTGCCTCGTCGGTGACTGCCTCGGCAGGCACGTCCTCGGGCGCGGCAGCGGGTTCCTCCTCGGCGGCGGCGGGCTCGTCCTCGGCGGCGGCGACAGCCGGCTCCTCCTCGGGTGCCGGTTCCTCCGCGGGGGCCTCGTCGGCGGCGGCGTCCTCAGCGACCTCGGCCGGTGCCTCGTCGACCGCCGGGGCCGGCGCGGCCGGCGCGACGGACGGCGCGGCCGTGGCAGCCGGGGTCGCGGGCGCCGGGGCTTCACCGTTCTCGACGGCCTTCTCGAGCCGTGCGACACGGTCGGCCAGCGCCAGGACGTCGCCGTCGGCCCCCGGTGTCGCAAGCCGCGCCACGGCGAGCTCGAGCGGCAGGCGCGGCGGACCCTGGCGCTGCTCGACGAGCACCTCACCGACCAGCTCGACGGCCCGGACGAGCGTGTCGGTGCCGAAGCGCTGGGCCTGGGCGCCCAGGCGGTCGCGGCGCTCGGCGGTCGCGTCGACCAGTCCGTCCACGCCCGGTGCCGCCGCCAGCACCAGCAGGTCCCGCAGGTGGCGGGCGAGGTCCAGCGAGAAGCGACGCAGGTCGTGACCACCGTCGAGCAGGCCCTGGATCCTCGTCAGCGCGGCAGCGACGTCGCGGTCGGCGATGGCGTCGACGACCCCGGCGGTCAGCTCGAACGGGGTCGCACCGAGCACCCGGACGACGTGGTCCCCGGTGACGTGCAGCACGCCGTCGTCGTCGCGCGCCTCGGCGTCCGATGCGAAGGCGAGCACCTGCTCGAGCACGGACATCGTGTCGCGCGCCGAACCGTCACCCGCGGCCACGACGCCAGCAGCGGCGTCGGGATCCAGCGTGAAGCCCTCGGCCTGCCCGATGTTCTCGAGGTGCTCGGTCAGCACCGGCGCAGGGATGCGGCGCAGGTCCAGCCGCTGGACGCGGCTCATGATCGTCGGCAGGACCTTCTGCGGGTCGGTCGTCGCCATCGCGAACAGGACGTGGCCCGGCGGCTCCTCGACGACCTTGAGCAGCGCGTTGAACGCCGCGGTC
>JBFKQZ010000164.1:0-7249 GCA_041627475.1 Nitriliruptoraceae bacterium
ACCCCGTCGGCTGGGACCGCGCCATCGGCCAGACCCCGGCCGTCGCGACGATGCGTGCCGCCGTCCGTGACGCGGCCGTGCCACACGCCTGGCTCCTCGTCGGCGAACCCGGTATCGGCCAGGACGCGCTGGTCACTGCGCTCACCGCGGCGCTGGAGTGCGAGCGGCTCGGTCCGGGCGGCGACGAGGGTTGCGGCGAGTGCTCGATCTGCCAGCGCGTCGGGCGCGGCACGTGGTCGGCCGCGGTGACCTTCGAGCCCGAGGGCAGCAACCACCTCGTCGGGGCCGTGCGTGACCAGTGGCTGCCGGCGGCCACGCGCACCGGGCTCGAGGGAACGCGGCGCGTGCTGCGGATCGCCGCTGCCGATCGGATGAACGAGCAGGCCCAGAACGCCTTCCTCAAGGTGCTGGAGGAGCCGCCGGAGGCTGTCATCTGGGTCCTCGAGGTCGTCGACGACTCGCAGCTGCTCGACACGATCGAGTCCCGGGTGCGGCGGGTCGACCTCGCGCCGTGGCGCCCCGACGACCTCGTCGCCTGGGCGGTCGGGGAGCACGACGTCGACCTGACCGCGGACGAGGCGGCGGCACTGGCACGGGTGGCGACGGGCTCGCCGCGACGGCTCCGGGACCTCGGCGGCGAGGCCCGGACCGCGGCACGGTCCGCGAACCTCGACGTGCTGCGGCGGCTGGTCGAGGAGGGCCCGCACGTCGTCGACGAGCTGGCACGTGACGTCCTCGCTGCCGGACGTGCCGCAGAGAAGGAGCACAAGGCCCTGCAGGCCGCCGAGCTCGACGCCCTCCCGGACCGCTACGGCGTCGAACGTGCGGGTGAGCTGCCCAAGGGCGTCGTGACGGCGCTGAAGGACCGCCACAAGCGCGAGCTGCGGTCGATCCGTGACGACGCGGTGCAGCTCTTCCTCGACGACCTCGGGTCGTGGCTGCGCGACGTCAGCATCCTGGCAGCGCGTGGAGGGGACGACCTCGACGGCGTGGTCAATCGCGACCGGCCGGACGAGCTCCGCCGCGATGCCGACCGGTTCGACGTGCCCGACCTCCTCGAGGCGATCGGTGCGGTCGAGCGCTGCAGGTTGTCGCTGGAGCGGAACGGGAACGCCGAGCTCCAGGTCACTCGTCTGCTCCTCTCGCTCGCCGGCCCCGCCTGGGAGGCCTCGCGCGCCTGAGGGTGCCCGCGGTGCGGGTCACCGGGCCGCGGCCAACTGCGACGAGGGAGACGTTGGTGAGACTGGCGGTGCCCGGGCGGAGGTAGTCGAGGTGGCCACGGACTCGCGGTGCCGCGATCCCGCCGGGCGGCGGTGCCGTCGGGAGGCGCAGGGCGCCGAACTCGGGGTCCGTCGGGTCGGGGCCGTGGGCGACGAGCGGGTCGGCCAGCGGGCCTGTGGTCGGGCGCCACCGCTGCGGCAGCGCGACCAGGGCTTCGTCGAGATCCGCGACGAGCGCGATCGGGTCGCCGGCGGCTCGGGCGGCCCAGACCCGCTGGGCGCCGGCGAGATCGTCACGACCGCCGACACCGACACCAGGCGCCCCCAGCAGGACGAGGTCGTCCACCGGGTGCTCGTCGCTCGCCCGGGCAGCTGCGAGCGCGCCGTAGGAGTGGCCGACGAGGGTGGTCCGGGGAGCGCCCGGCAGGTCCGCGAGGAATGCAGCGGTCGCCGCGCCGGCCGTCCGCGCGGGGACCGGGTCGACGGCGCGGCCGAGGTCCGCGGGCGCCGCGTACAGGTCCAGGACGGTCGCCACCTGGGCCCCGGCCGGGGCGAGTCGGCTCGCCAGGTCGTGCAGGGCGACGGTGTCCGCCAGTGACGCGTCAGCTGCGTGCAGCCCGGTCGACGTCCCCGGCAGCAGGACGATCAGGTGTGTGGCCGCGCCGGGGTCGCCCAGCGCGACCCGGATCGTCGGCTCGTCGCCATCGGTGAACGACCACACGGTCAGGTCCGGGTGGGCGAGCAGCCCTCGTGCACCGGCCACGGCGGCTGCCCGTCGTGCAGCCGTCTCCGCCGGCGTGACGTGGAGGTCGGTGAGCGGCGACAGTCGGTCGACGACCGCACGGTCGAACCACGCGGCCAGACCGCCGGGCGTCGGCGGGTCGCCGTGCTGGTGGTGCGGTGGTGCGGTCGCTGCCCGCGCCCAGCGACGCACGCGCTCGCGGTGGAGCGGGTCGCGCCAGGTGCGGGGGAGCTGCGGGATCCGAGCGGCGCTGGCGAGGTCGTCGTCCGACCACCGCGTGAGGAGGTCCCGCCGCGGCCCTGCGTCGATGGGCCACCCGCCCTGCGAGGTCACGTCGGGCCCGAGGGCGAGCAGGGCGGTGAGCAGGGTGGGCGTGTCCGCGTCGCGCAGTGCCGCCGCGACCCTGGCGAGCCACGCGTCGAGTCGGACGAGGCGGCGGGCGAGTGCACGCACCGCGGCCGCGTCGGGGGCGAGGTCCACGTCGGTGGTCACGGCGCGGCTGCGGTACCGCTCGTTGCTGCGTTCGAGGGACGCCGCAACGTGCTCGAGCGCGAAGGCCTGCCCCGGACCCTGCGCCGCGACGCGAGCCAGCTCATCGGGGTCGGCCCCGATCCTCACCAGCGCCAGGGGTGCTCGACGTCGAGCGTCGCGAGCCGGGCCGTCAGGGCCGCGTCGAGCGCCCGGCCGGCTGCCAGCAGGTCCGCCGTGTCCTCGTCGAAGCGGGTGCGGTGGGGGCCCGACCAGGAGGTGAGTCCCTGCTGGGCGCGGGTGCGCTCGTGGAGCACCTCCCGCAGCCGCTGCCGGGCCAGGAGGACCGCCTGCCGGAGCTCGGTCGCGGCGGCGCTCGTGCCGGGCCGGGGTGGTGGGGGGATGGGCGCGCTGCGCACGAATGGTCCGATTCGGGTGGGTTCTCGGGATATCGGCCCCGTTGTGCCGATGCGCGTCGCAACGCAGGGCTCCTGTGGAGATGGCGCTGTGGAAGGGGGGTTGACACACCGAGCCATTTCTATAGGTTTCTATGAATCTTTGTAGGAGTGTGGTGGCGACCGGCGCCGCACGCACGCCGACGACGTGGTGCTCGTGGTCCCAGCGGTCCGAGCCCGTCAGGGATGGACCGACCGATGCACGCGCTGCTCATCGCAGCGGCCTCCGACGCGCGCTCCCAGCCGCGTTGGGCCGTGGCCACCGCCCGGGGGATCGAGCGTGGCATCGCCGTCACGAAGCTCCTCGGCGGGCTGGCCGGTTCGCTCGTCCTCTTGCTCGGTGCCGCGCCGTACACGGCGGCTCCCCAGACGAGCCGGGCCGTCGCGCTCGGGCTGTTCGCGACGTTGGTCGCCTCCGCTGTGTGGACCCTCGCGTCACTGCGACGCCGGCCCGGCCCGCCCCGCCACGTGGCGGTCCAGGTGGCCGTCGAGCTCGTGGTCGTGGTGCTGCTCGGGGTGGCGCACGCCAGCCACGACCACGCCAACGTCGTGCTGGTCCTCGGCCTGCTGCCCGTCGCCGCCGCACTGCGGTTCGGGCCGGCGGGCACCGTCGCCGTCACGGGCCTCCTCGTCGTCGAGCTCCCCCTCCGCGCGTGGTTGCTCGAGCGGGCCGGTGCGCCGGTCGCCGTCGGCGCCCTGGCCGTCGACCTCGTCCCCGTGCTCCTGCTCGGGACGCTGGCCGCGACGCTGAGCTGGGCCGGTCACCGCGAGGCGGACCGCGCGACCGAGGAGGCAGCGTCGGCCGAGCGCCGCGCCGCCGAGGGGGACGCCCTGCACCGCATCGCCCTGCGGGGCATCGACGGGGTCGACCGCGACCTCCACGACCTCGGCCACGAGGTGGCACGGCAGGTCGGTCTGGATCACCTCGCGCTCCTGCGCATCGTCGACGGCGCGCCGTACGTGCTCTCGAACCTCGGCTTCTCGCGCCACGTCATCGACGACGAGGTCACGATCGACCCGGGTGGGCCGCTCGAGACAGCGCTGCGCCTCGGTCGCCCGTCCCTGCAGCGCGACGACGAGCTGGTCGGCGTCGACACCGGCGTCGACGGGGCTCGTGCCGAGCTCGCCGTCCCGGTCGTCCGCGACGGCAGGACCGTCGGTGCGCTGGTCGCCGCCTCCAGGGAGCGGAACCGCTTCGACACCGGCACCGTCGACCTGCTCACCCGCGTCGCCGGGCAGCTGGGCCTGCTGTACGCCGCCCTCGACCTCGTGCTCGAGCGCAAGCGCGCGGCAGCGAACTACCGCGCGCTGGACCGGGCTCGTGACGCGGTGCTCGGGCGGGTCTCCGAGCAGGTGGCCGCCCCGCTGGACGTGATCGGCTCGGTGGCCGACCGGCTGCACGGGCACCGCGACCTCGCCCCGGCCGAGATGGACGAGCTGGTCGGGCTGCTGCTGTCCAACGCCGCCTACCTCGAAGATCTTGCCGGCGACGTCACGACGCTCTACGACGTCCGTCGGGGCGAGCTGCTGGCCGACTTCAGCGCGGTCGAGATGGCACCACTGCTCGCGGAGGTCGTCGCGTCGACGGGGCATGCCGACCGTGTCTCGTTGGTCGGTCGGGACGACGTCGTGGTGCACACCGACCCAGCACACCTCGGGGAGATCGTTCGGCATCTGGTCGTCAATGCCATCGAGCACGGTGCTCCGCCCGTGATCGTGCGCTGGGGAGCGACGGACGAGCACGTCGTGGTCCGGGTGGTCGACCACGGCACCGGCATCGGGCCGGGCCACCGGGCACGTCTCGCTGAGCCCTTCGGGGTGGGTGGCGACCGCCGTTCAGGTCGGGGGCTCGGACTCGAGATCGTGCGGGGGCTCGCCGGCGTCCTCAGTGGCACCGTCGACATCGAGGCGGACGGTTCGGAACCGTGCGCCGTGACCGTCCGGCTCCCAGCTCGGACACGTGAGCTCGTCTCGACGGGCCAGGGAGAGGAGCAGGTATGAGTGCAGCCACCACCGACGCCCCGCCGCTGTCGCGGACTGCGCGGCGCCGCGTCGAGGAGCGCATCCTCTCCTGGGTCCGTGTCGTGGTCGGCGCGGCGGGCACGGTGCTCATCGCCCTCTGGCCGGTGCCCGAGGTGTGGCCGGAAGCGGGGCGGAGCCTCGCCTACGGCGCTGAGGCCGCCATCGTCCTGGTCGGGTGCATTGGTCTCGCCGGGACCCGCAAGGGTGTCGAGGCGGGACGCCTCGCGCGTCTGCAGCTCTTCACGATGATCGGCGACGTGCTCACCCTGTCGCTGCTTGCCCTGCTCTACGGCGGGGCGGTGCTCAGCCCGGCGATCGTGCTCCTGCTCGCGCTCCCGGTGATCGGAGCGTTGAAGTACGGGCCGCGAGGGGCGGTGCTGATCGGCGCCATCGTCGCGCTCGAGGCGCCACTGCGCTACGCCATCGTCCGCAGCGCCGACCGGACCCTGACTGCGACGGAGCTGTTCACGCTCACGCCCGGTGTCCTCGTGATCACGACGATCGCCGCGGCGCTCGCGTGGGCGTCGCAGTACGAGCGTCGCCGTGCGGCTGCGGCGTTCGCGACGTCCGACAGACAACGTCGCGAGGCGGAGGTCCTCCAGCGTCTGGCGGCCGACGCGCTCGTCGCCGTCGGTGACGGCATGCGTGACCTCGCGACCGACATGGCCAGCGAGCTCGACCTCCCCCTGCTGGTCGTGCTGCGTCGTACGGGCGACGGCATCGCCGTGCTCTCGGCCACCGACCTCCCGGTCGACACCGAGGTCGTCGGCGTGCCGGTCGACCCGGGTGGTCCACTGGAGACGGCCCTGCGCACCGGTCGCACCGTCGTCCGCCGCCGCGACCTCGAGAACGTCACCACGGGCCTGCCGGCAGCAGAGGCCGAGGTCGTGATCCCCGTCACCGACGACGGTGAGGTCGTCGGCGCGCTCATCTGCGAGAGCGAGGACCCACAGGACTTCCCACGCGAGGTCGTCGGGATGCTCGAGCGGATCAGCGTGCAGGTGTCGCTGCTGTTCCGTGCCCTGCAGCAGATGGAGGCCAAGGAGCAGCTCGCCGAGCACTACCGCGAGCTCGACCGGGACCGGGAGGCGATCCTGTCGATCGCGTCCCACGAGCTGCGCACGCCGCTGACGTCCATCGTCGGCTTCTCCGAACTGCTCACCCGGTCCGACGTCGAGATCGACCCGGACCACCGTGCGCAGTACGCCGGGTCGATCAACCGCAACGCACAGCGGCTCATCGCGTGGCTCGAGGACCTGCAGCTGATGCAGGAGGTCCACCGCGGTGACGTCAGCTCGCAGATCGAGGCGACGTGCCTTGGCCGACGCGTCACGGCGCTGGCCGAGGCCGAGGGTTGGGGGGCGTCGGTCCAGCTGGTCGGGCCCGACGGGGTCGAGGCACTGGTCGACGGTGAGCAGTTCGACGAGATCATCCGCAAGCTGGTCGACAATGCGCGGACCCACGGCGAGGGTCCGGTGCTCGTGCGTTGGGCACTCGCCGGCAGCGGCGTGCCCGTCGTGCGGGTGGAGGACCACGGGCCGGGGATCCCACCCGAGCGCGAGGAGGAGCTGCTGCGGCCCTTCTCGCAGGGCATCGACGTCATGGCCCACTCGCGCGGTGGTGGGCTCGGCCTCGCCATCGCGTCGGGGCTCGCTGGCGTCAATGGCGGCTCGCTCAGCATCGACCGGTCCATGCCCGGCGTGTTCTCGATGGTGGTCACGCTCATGCTGCCGACCGCCGTCGAGGAGCGTTCCGGTGCGGTCGACGACCGGGTGGATTCGCCCGTGCATCCGGCTGGCTACCCTTCCCGGCCGGCCGATGACCTGTTGGTGCGCCACGGGTCGTGAGGGCCGCTCGCTGGAGTAGCTCAGTTGGTAGAGCAATCCCCTCGTAAGGGATAGGCCAGGGGTTCGAGTCCCCTCTCCAGCTCCATCAGGACGCGTGCCGTTGGCCCCTTGCGGTGCCCAGACGGCCGCGGGACGGTGGTGGGAGCCTCGTCCAGGAGGTGCGCCGCCATGGGCATCACCGAGCGTGTCCCGCAGCCGGCCGCAGGACCGCAGGTCAGCGTGCCGTGCCCCGCCTGCGGGGCGCCGTTCACGTGGCCGCCGGGGGGCCGGTGCACGCGGTGCGGCGCCGACCTCGCGGGACCGCAGGCACGGCGCGTGTTCGACCTCGACCGGCAGGCCGCCGCCGTCCGGCAGCAGCGTGAGGAGGCAGTCCAGGCCCTCCGTGCCACGGTCGCGGCCGCAACGCCACCCGACCTGCCGCCGCCCTCGGCACCACCGGCTCCCGCCGTCCCGCGGCCCGGCGGCGGTCTGCGCCCACAGTGGTTCCTCGCAGCT
>JBFKQZ010000165.1:0-7192 GCA_041627475.1 Nitriliruptoraceae bacterium
AGCTGGGCGTGCCCCTTCGCGAGGACCGTCAGCACGACGAGGATGATCCCCTGACCGCCGGCGAAGTGGGTCAGGTGCCGCATCAGCTGCATGCCGTCGCCGAAGTGGTCGAGGTCCTGCAGCATCGTCATGCCGGACGTCGTGACGCCGCTGATCGCCTCGAAGTAGGCGTCGAGGAACGACGCGAAGTGGCCGCTGAGCAGCAGTGCCATGGCGATGGGCAGCGGCATCACGAGCCATGCCAGACCGACCGTGACCAGCCCGTGGGCCCAGTCGAGGCCCGCCGTGCTCGACCACCGACGCGTCGCGGCGACGCCGACGAGGTACGAGACGGCCGCGGCGAGGACCATGGCCACGCCGTCGTTCACCTCGCCGCGGGCGAACGCGAGCAGCCCACCGGGGAGGATGAGCACGGGCGTGAACTCGAGCGCCCGCCCGATGTAGGCGCCGACGATGCGGCGGTCCTCGGCGTCGGGGCGCAGCAGCACGGTCATCGGACGGCCACCGTGTGATGCTCGAGCAGTCGTCGCGCGACCGAGCCGGTCCAGATGACCAGCGCGAACGCCGACAGGAACTCGATGCGGCCGAGCCACATCTGGGTGATCGTCGTCAGCTTGACCGCGACCGGCGCCGCGGGGCTGGTGATCCCCACGCTGAGGCCGACCGCTGCGGTCGCCGAGGTGGACTCGAACAGCGCTGCCTCCAGGGCATGGCCGTGGGAGACGAACACCAGCGCGCCGCCGACGTAGCAGGCGACGAACAGGCCCATGATCGTGACCGCGCCGGCGACCTGCTCGTCGGTGATGAGGCGGCGACGACGCTGGAAGTAGGTCGCGCGGACCATGGCCTCGGCCGAGATCAGTGTCGACCGGACGTCGCGCAGGACCGACTTGAGCAGCAGGCCGATCCGGACGGTCTTGATCCCGCCCGCCGTGGAACCGGCCATCGCGCCGAACGCCATGGCCGTGACGACGAGGCCGGGGGCGAGCTGCCCCCACGTGGCGTACTCGGGTGCTGCGACGACGCCGAACCCGGTCCCGGTCGCTGCGGACACGATCGTGAACGCCCCCTTGCGGACGACCGCGCCGGTGGTGTCGTACGTGCTGTGCGCGGCGAGTGCGACCATCGCGCCGATCGTGAGCAGCGCGGTCGACCCGGTGAACACGCGCAGGTCGAAGTCCTCGGTCGCGTCACGGACGCGCCGACGCCACAGCTGGTGGTGCAGCGGGAACGACAGCGCGCCGGCGACCATGAGGACGACGAGGACACCCTCCACGAGCGCCGAGTGGTAGTACGCCACGGACGTGGACTGGATCGAGAAGCCGCCGGTGTCGAACGCGGCCATGAACAGCGCTGCGGCGTGGAGCAGCGCACGTCCCGGCGAGAAGCCGACGACCTGCAGCACCACGAACAGGACCGCGATGCCGACCACGCCCCAGAGCGTGGCGATGAGGTAGACCTGCCGGGCCGTCCGCACGGCGTTGGGCAGCAACCGGTCCTCGCGGCCCTCGCCGGCCAGCAGCGTCCCGAGGTGGGGGCCACCAGTTGCCACCAGCATCAGCACGACGAGGATGATCCCCTGGCCGCCGGCGAAGTGGGTCAGGTGGCGCAGCAGCTGCACCGCAGCCCCCGCGTGGTCGATGTCCTGCAGGACGCTGAGGCCGCTGGTGGTGAACCCGCTCATCGCGTCGAAGTACCCGTCGAGCAGGCTCCCGGCGGGACCCGCCAGGTACAGCGACACCGCCACCGGGACCGGCGCGACGAGCCAGGACAGGGCGACGGTGACCATGCCCTCGGCCCACGGCAGGGGCCGATCGCTCTCGACCCCGGTCTGCAGCAGGGTCCCGACGAGGACGGCCGTCGCCGCACCGACCAGGAGCGCGCTGCACTCGTGCCAGCTGCCGGTCAGGACCGCGACCGCGATGGCCGGGACGTGCAGCGCGCCGACGCCCAGCAGGACACGGCCGACGAGCCCCCAGACGTGCCGGACGTCCTCGGCCGTGGGGCGGAACGCTGCTGCGGTCACGTGTCCCGACGCTCCCGCTCGCGCCAGAGCGTGAGCAGCGCGAGGAGACCGAGGACGACCGCCGCGATCACCTGGTTCCAGTGCACCGGCTCGTCGAGCTCCACGGCCTCGGCGAGGACGGTCGCCTCCTCGGCCCGGATCGTGAGCCCGCCGCCGTCGGCCGGGTCCGTCCGGTTGACCGTGCCGGTGACCTGGAGCACGTCGCCGCGCACACCGTGCTCGCCCGGTTCGTCCACGAGTTCGGTCAGCGGGTCCGGGAGCCACACGGTCAGGCCGGAGTTCGTGCCCCGCGGCGTGTCGCCGGCCGTCAGTGGCCCCTGCTCCAGTGCGTACGGATCGTCGTTGACGAGCAGCCACGCGCCGCCGTCGCGCTGCAGGATGTCGCCGACGACCTCACCGACGTAGAGCACCTTCAGCCCGTCGAACGCGAACGGACAGGCCAGGACCGTCCCGGACGTGGCCAGCCCGACGACCGTGTCCTCGTCCGGGGTCACCGCCTCCCGGTCGCTCTCGAGCTCCTCGCAGGTCAGCGCGTCCATCGGTGGGAGCACGTCCGCCACCGACGTGTCGGTGGTCGGTGCTGGCGCAGTGGCGCGCAGCCACACCACGAGCACACCGATGCCGAGCGCGATGAGCGCGCTCGCGCCGAGGGTCCGCCACCTGCGTGCGTTCATCGTGTGCCCCCCACGCCCGGCAGTCCGCGGGCCAGCAGTCCGAGCCCGGCGAGCACAGCCAGGAACTCGAGCCGACCGAACCACATCAGCAGACCGCTGGTCAGCACGGCGACGTCCGGGGTGCTCGGGCCGACGAAGCCGACCGACAGACCCGTCGTGCTGACCGCCGACGTCGACGAGAACAGCGCCTCGGTGAGTGTCCCGCTGCTGGTCGTCGCGAGCTCGACCACCGCGCCGCCGAACACGGCTGCCATGAAGAGCAGGAGGATCGTCGCTGATGCGCGGACGTGCTGGTCGGTGAGACGGTGCCGGCGCCGCTGGTGGTAGCGCTCGATGACCAGTGCCGACTCCGGCAGCAGCAACTGCCGGATGTCACGGACGAGCCCCTTCGTGATCAGGCCGACGCGCAGGCCACCGACGCCGCCGGCGATCGAGCCGCTCATGCCGCCGACCGCCATCGCAGCCACGAGCGCGGCCGGGGCGAGGTCGCCCCACGACCTCGCCACGAGTGCCGGGGGGACGGCGGACATGCCCGTCGTGGTGTGCGCGGCGACGAGGGTGAACAGGCCCTGCCGGACGAACCCTCCGAGGTCGGTGTGGACACCGGCCCGTTCGAGCCCCAGCAGCAGGACGACGAGCAGACCTGCGCCGGTGAGGCCGAGCACACGGATGTCCAGCTCGCGGTGGATCTCGCGGAACCGCCGGCTGACAGCCGCGCGGTGGAGCACGAGCGAGGTCGCACCCGCGATCATGAGCACGGCGAGGACGAGCTGCACCGTCGCCGAGTGCAGCGCGCCGGCGCTGGCGCTGGTCAGCGTGAAGCCGCCGGTCGAGAACGCGGACGTGCTCAGTGTGATGCCGTGGAGGAGGGCACGACCCGGCGTCGCGCCGGCCACGAGCGCGAGGACCGTCAGCACGACCGTGCCGACGGCGGACCAGGCACCGACGAGGAGCACGGCGTCGCGCAGCGACCGTCCGTGGCGCGGCAGGATCCGGTGCTCTCCGGCCTCGGCGACGGTGCTGGTCGCGACCATGGTCTCGCCGCGCAGCCGGATCGTGGCGATCACGAGCAGGATCGCCACGGCACCGATGGGGTGCAGCGCGTGCCGCCACAGCTGGAGGGCGATCGGCAGGTGGTCGAGGTCGGAGACGAGCGTCGCCCCGGTCGTGGTCAGCCCGGCGATCGCCTCGACGAGGGCGTGCACCGGACGGGCGTAGTGCGGGGACAGCCACAGCGGCACCGCCGCCGCCACGGCCGCCGCCAGCCAGCCCAGGCCGCTCGCCGTGAACGCCTGGGTCCAGGTCAGGCGGCCCCGGCGCCGCAGGCGGTGGCGGAGCGGGGCGGTCACCAGCACGGCCGCGCTGGCCCCGAGGGCGAGCGCACTCGCCTCGGCGACCTCCCCCAACGCGAGGCCGACGAGCGCGGGCAGCAGCATCGCTGCGGCGAGCAGCCGGACGCCGACGACGATCGTGTCGCCGATCGCCGCCACGTCCTGACGGGTCGGGCCGAGGTGGCTCAGAACAGCCACGTGACCACCGCCGCCATCAGCACGCCGACCGCGATCGCTGCCAGCGCGCCGAGCGTGACCAACCCGATGCCCGTCGCGGCCTGGCGCCACAGCGGGACCTCGACGCGGGCCCGGTCGACGGGCTCGCGGTCGGAGTCGGGACCGATCCTCATTCGCCGACCAGCTCGCGCCGCAGCGCGTCCTCGCCCTCGGGGCTGGTCAGCGCCACGACCTCGTCACCGGCGAGGATCTCGGTGCTGCCGCGTGGGATGACGGTCTCGTTGCCGCGGAACAGCGCGACGAGGATCGACTCGGCCGGGAGCTCGAGGTCGATGACGGGCTTCGGTCGTCGACCGTCCTCGGGGATCCGCACCTCCACCAGCGAGACCTTCCCGCCCTTCAGCGTGGTGAGGTGGATCAGCTCGCCGACCGAGAACTCGTTCTCGATCAGCTCGGAGATGAGGCGGGTCGACGACACCGACTCGATGCCGAGCTTCTCGAAGATCTCGACGTTCTTCGGCGTGTTGACGCGGCTGATGGTGCGCTTGACCCCGAACTCGGTCTGCGCGAGCTGGCAGGCGACGAGGTTGTTCTCGTCGGTGTGGGTCGTGGCGACGAACACGTCGGCCCGGTCCACGTGTGCCTGCTCGAGGTAGCGCACGTCGCAGGCGTCGCCCTCGATGACGAGGACCGAGGTGTCGGTGACGAGCTGCTCGCAGCGCGTGGAGTTCCACTCCACGACGGTGACGTCGTGGCCCTTGCGCTCCATGTCCCGGGCGATGTAGCGGCCGATGCGGCCACCGCCGGCGATGACGACGTACATGGTCAGTCCTCCGGGCCGGCGAGCAGGCTCTCGAGCCGGCGGCGGGCGCCGCGGGCTGCGGCGGCGGTCACGAGGTCGCCGCGTTCGAGTCGGTGGTCGGGCCCCGGGACGGTCGTGCGTCCGTTGCGGCTGACGGCGGCGACGCGGACGCGACCGTCGAGCTCGAAGTCCTGGACGGTCAGGCCGTGCGCGCCGGGGCCCAGCCGCAGGTCCACGATCTCGACGTCGTCGTCGGGCAGGTGGACGTGGTGGGGGAGCGTCTCCGGCCGGAACTCGTTGAGGAAGAGCTTGGCGAGGATCCCCGTCCCGCTGACGTAGCGGACCCCGAGCTTGCGGTAGACCGACTCCCGCTCCGGGTTGAACAGCCTCGCGACGTTGCGCGGTACGCCGTAGAGGTGCTGGGCGATCTGGACCGCCATGAGGTTGGCGTTGTCCGAGCGTGTGACCGCGAGCATCCCGTCGGCCCGGGCGATGCCGGCCTGCTCGAGGACGTCGCGGTCGGTGACGTCGCCGACGACGGTCTCGCCGTTGAACGCGCCGCCGAGCCGGTCGAACGCGTGCCGGTCGACGTCGATCACGACGACGTCGTGGTCGATCGCCCGCGACAGCTGCTCCGCGATGTCCGACCCGAGACGACCGCAGCCACCGACGATCAGGTGCACGGCGGGTGTCCCTTCGTGGTCCGGACGGGGCGCTGGCCCAGCGCCGTCCGTGAGTATGCCGGACCCACGTGCGGTGGGTGCGGCGGGCGGTCGTCCGGACCCCGGTCACCGGTACCGTCCGGAGCATGGAAAACGTCCCGCACACCGTCCTCCTCGCGGCCCCCCGCGGCTTCTGCGCCGGGGTCGACCGCGCCATCCTCATCGTCGAGCGCGCGATCGAGGCCTACGGCGCCCCGGTCTACGTCCGGCACGAGATCGTCCACAACACGCACGTCGTGCGGCGACTCGAGGAGATGGGTGCGATCTTCATCGACGACGAGACCGAGATGCCCGAGGGCGCCGTCGTCATCTTCTCGGCCCACGGCTCACCGCCCGAGGCCTTCGAGAACTCGCGTGCGCTGCAGCACGAGCTGATCGACGCGACCTGCCCGCTGGTCACGAAGGTCCACCACGAGGCCCGCCGCTACGCCCGCGACGGCCACGACATCGTGCTGATCGGCCACGAGGGGCACCAGGAGGTCATCGGGACGATGGGCCAGGCGCCCGCGTCGATCTCGCTCGTCGAGACGGCCGAGGACGTGCACGCGCTGCCGCTCGCGGACGACAGCGAGGTCGCCTACATCACGCAGACGACCCTCTCGATGGACGAGACGTCGGACGTGGTGGAGGCGCTCAACGAGAAGTTCCCCAACCTCATCCAGCCCAAGTCCGCCGACATCTGCTACGCGACGCAGAACCGGCAGGACGCGGTGAAGGACCTGGTCAAGGAGTGCGACCTCATCCTCGTGGTCGGCTCGCAGACGTCGTCCAACTCCAAGCGCCTCGTCGAGGTGGCCCGCGACCGCGGCGTCGCGTCGCACCTCATCGACGACGTCTCCGAGCTCGACGAGTCGTGGCTGGAGGGTGTCGGGACCGTCGGCATCACGTCCGGCGCGTCGGCCCCCGAGCTGCTCGTCGAGGAGCTCGTGCTCTGGTTCACGTCGCGTGGCACCGAGAAGGTGCAGACCGTGAAGGTCGTCGACGAGGACGTGGAGTTCGCGATGCCGAGCGTCCTCGCCCGCAAGCTCGCCGAGCAGGGCGAGCTCGACGAGGCCCACTCCCGCTTCTGAGTCTGTCGCTCGGTTCGCTCGCGAGCGCCGTCGGCGGTGCTCCTCGCCTCGCCCCGCCTCTGTCACAGGTGTCCACGCGTCAGGGGCTCCCGTGGTGGACCCAGTCGAGGAAGTCGGGTCGTCGTGAGTTCGGCAGTGGGGTGTGACCAATGTTGATGAAGCCGCGTGCTCTGACCGCGCCGCAGCGCCGGATCTCCGCCGATCGGGAGCGCTCTGTATCGCGCTACCGCTCAGTCCTGCAGACGTTGCGGGAATGACGGTCCTCGCGCGTTGCCAGCGCTCCCGCGGAAGCGTCCGGCACCCCGAAGTGTGCGTCCGCGCACACTTCTCTCGCTCGTGCCGCCCACCGTCCCCAAAGTGCGCTCATACGCACACTTCGGCACGCGGCAG
>JBFKQZ010000166.1:0-7189 GCA_041627475.1 Nitriliruptoraceae bacterium
ACCGGCGACGGCGCACCGCGAACGCCCACGCAGGCGACCCTCACCGGACCAGCCGAGATGGGCGAGTTCGAGGCGACGTTCGAGGTGACCTCGCTGATGTGGCCCGTCGGTGCGACGGTCCTCACCGACGGGGTGATCCTCCGCGCGGAGATCCTGGGCCCCGATGGCAGCCCGGCGATGCCCGGGCGCCTCGCGCCGGTCAACCTCGGTGACCGCCACCACAACTACTGGTTCAGGCCGTCGGCGACCGGCGTCTACACCGTCCGGGTACTGGCCACGCCGAACGCCTCGGTCGTCGTGGACCTCAGCTTCGGGACGGTGGCGCCTCCTCCGGCCGTCGCCCCCGCACCTGCCGGGTCGTAGCAGGGGCGTTCGTCCGCTCCGCCCGCGTCGGTCCGACGTGGCAGGATGGGCCCACGCACCTTGGGGAGGCACGCGTGGACCTGGGCGTCCGTGATCTCATCAGCGCGGGGGCCGTCCTCGCGGTCGGCCTCGGCGTCGCGATCGTCGCCGCAGCGCTGATCAACTTCACCGCTCGGCGGCTGCAGGGCGACCACAAGCGCGCCGGCCGGTTCGCGGGCGGGGTGTTCTGGTTCGTCCTGGTCGTGTCGGCGCTCATCGCCGTCGGGCGCCTGGCCGACCCGGAGGCGACCGACGCCGGCCTGACCGCCGCCGTCACCCGCCTCCTCGTCCGCCTCCCGGACGTCCTGATCGGCCTGCTCGTCGTCATCGTCGGGTGGCTGCTGGCCGCCGCGGTGCGGACGATCGTCAAGCGCGTCGTGTCGCGCGTCCAGCCGGCCGCTGCGGACGTCCTCTCCTCCCTGGCCTTCTACGCGATCGTCGTCCTCTCCGTGCTGATCGGCGCCGACCAGATCGGCATCGAGGTGCTGATCCTGCAGGGCCTGCTGCTGCTGGTGATCTGGGGCCTGATGCTGGCGTTGGCGATCGCGCTCGGCGTCGGCAGCCGGGACCTCGTCAGCCACCTCGTCGCGGGTCGCCACGTCGGTCGCATCGTCACGGTCGGGGACGAGATCACGGTCGGAACGGTGACTGGCATGGTCGAGTCCGTCGGGCCGACCTCGGTGCGCGTGGCCGGCGCAGAGGGCACCATCGAGATCCCGAACGGGCACCTGCTCGAGTCCCCCGTGACCATCCGGTGAGCGAGCCTTCGTGGACGAGTCCGACCGCATCCCCGATGTCACCCGCGGTGACCCGCGCGACCTGAGCGGCCCCGCAGCCGATCTCGCGGCCCGGAGTCGCGCGACCGACCGGGCCAACCGTTTCGCCCAACGGCTGGATGCCGTCCAGGCCGCTCGCGCGCGCGCCTCGCTGCGCCGTCGCGTCGCGGAGCGCCTCGGCTGGGTGGCGCTGGTCGTGGCTGCGGTCGGCGGCGGCTGGTGGCTCGCGACGGGGCTCGGCGTCGCGATCGGCCTCACGGTGGTGGGCCTCGTCTGGGTCGCACGCGACGCCGCGCGGAGGATCGCCGTGGCACGCGGGGCCGAGGCCTGGGACTGGCAGGCAGGTCGGTACCGTCTGCTCGGCCGACCCGCACGCCGGGTCCAGATGCTCGACCGGCCGCCCACCGACCGACCGAAGCCGTGAGCCCCCTCCGACGACCGCCGCTGCCCGACGACCTCCACGCTGCGTGGTGGTCGTTCGTCGATTGCGCCGAGGTCGTGGAGGGCGGACGTCGTCGCCTGCTCGCCACGCTGCCGACCGGACGCGTCGAGCCGGCCCCGATCGGCATCGGCCTGGATGCCGTCGGCGCGGCGATCGACGATGCGGAGGCCTGGCTGCCGCGCTGGCGGGTGGCCCCCGTCGAGGGCGCATGGGCGGACTGCGCCGCAGCGCTGCGGGAGGCCCGTGACGCGATCGAACCGACGCGGCACGTCGCCAACACCACGACCGAGCTCGAGGAGCTGCTGACCGCGGTCCAGACCGTGATCGATCCCCTGAGCGCGTTCGGTGACGCCGAGCGCGCCTGGCGGCGCGCCTACCGACTGCCACGCGAGCGCCCCGACGCGACGGACCTCGACGCGGCGTCGTGAGCCAGCCGGACGCCGACCTCCGTGGCGAGGCCGGCCGTCGTCGTCGGCGGATCCTGGCGCTCGCGCTGCCGGCGACCGCGACGCTGGTCACCGACCCGCTGCTCGGGCTCGTCGACACGGCGATCGCCGGCCGCATCAGCACCACCGCGCTCGCGGCACTCGGCCTGAGCGTCGCGATCCTCGCGACCACGAGCTGGGCCTTCAACTTCCTCGTCTACGGCACGACGGCAGCGGTCGCCCGGGCGATCGGTGCGGACGACCGGGAGGCGGCCGGCCAACGTGTCGCCCACGCCGGCGCGCTCGCGCTTGGCATCGGCCTCGCGCTCGGCCTCGCCCTGCTCGTGCTCGCGCCCCTCCTGGTACGCGTGCTCGGGGCGACCGGCGAGTTCGCGGCGGACGCCACGACCTACCTCCGCGTGCGTGCGTTCGGCGTGCCGGCACTGCTGCTGACCTACGTCGGCAACGGCGCGTTCCGCGGCGTCAGCGACACCCGCACCCCGCTGTTCATCTCGGTCGGCGCCAACGTCGTGAACGCCGCGCTCGACGTCGTGCTCGTCTTCGGCCTCGGCTTCGGCCTCGCGGGCGTGGCGTGGGCCACGGTCGCGGCGGAGGTCATCAGCGCCCTCGCCTTCCTGCTGCTGCTGCGCCGCCTCGGGCTCCCCCTCGCCGGGCACGGCTTCCCGCGGGGTACCGACCTGCGCGCGCTCGTGGCGGTGAGCCGCGACCTCTTCCTGCGGACCGGGGGGCTCCTCCTCGGCTTCCTGGTGATCTCCTCCGTCGGGGCGCGCATGGGTGAGGAGGTCGCGGCCGCCCACGCGGTGATCTGGCAGGCGTGGATCACCGCCGCCCTGCTGCTCGACGGCATCGCCATCGCAGGGCAGGCGATGGTCGGCACCGCGCTCGGGGCCGGGGACCGCGAGGAGGCGAGGACCCTCGCCGCGACGCTCACGCGGTGGGGTGCCGGGCTCGGCCTGGGCGTCGCGGCCCTGATGCTCGCCGGCACGGACCTGTTCCCGCGCTGGCTGACCGACGAGGTGGCCGTGCTGGCCACCGTCGACGAGGCGTGGTGGCTGGCCGCGGTCGGCAACGTCGCGGGCGGCGTCGTCTTCGCGCTCGACGGGGTGTTCATGGGCGCGAGCGACTTCGCGTTCCTGCGGACGTGGACGGTCGTCGCCGCCGTGGGCGTGGGGGCGCCGCTCGCGATCGTGGCGCTCGTGGCCGGCTGGGGGCTGCTCGGCCTGTGGGCAGCCGTGACCGCGCTGCTCGTCGTCCGCCTGGTCGCCCTGCTGGCGCGCCTGCGTACCGACGCATGGCTGGTCGGGCTCGGCTCCCCGACACCGGCAGCCGAGCCCGACTCCCCCTGATCTAGCTGGGGGTGGCCGTGGCCTGCGAGCCGAGGTAGCGGTGGATCGACCACTTCACGTCACGCAGGAACGCGTCGATCGTGGCCTCCGCGACACGGTGGCCGACGAGGCGGTCCGCTGCGGCCCCGATCACGCCCAGCGGCGGCTCGTAGTGGCCGATGAAGGAGACCTGGGTCAGCGGCGGGTGGACGGACAGTGCTGCCACCTCGAGGTAGGCCCGCATCGCCGGGAAGATCGTGTCACCGTCCTCTGCGTGCCAGTTGACCAGCCAGCGGGTCGCGTGCTCGTCGAGTGTCTCGGGCTCGCCGAGTTCGAGGTCGACCGTCTTGCTGACGTCCAGGCCGGCGATCTCGACGTGCAGGTTGGTGACGATCTCGTCAGCGTGGTCACGGGCGGCGGACGCAGACCCACCGAGGAACTCCGGACCGTGCTCGTTGATCGCCTGCACGACGTCCTCGTACCGATCGCCGAGGTACGTGTGCTGGTAGAGATGCCGCTCCACGACACCCTCCTCTCTGGGTCACTGAGCCGACGCTACGAGCGTGCCCCATCGCGGTAACGGGTCAACCGGCCCCACCTGCGCGGGTCCACCGGTCCGCGCAGGCCCGTCCCACGGCCGTTGTCGCTACGCCGCGTGGGTGCCTCGCGGGCCGTCACCTGCGGGCGCGGCGTTCGTTGGACGGCGTGAACGGGCGCCCCGCGCATCGCACGCTGGCAGGAAGGCCACGGGTGCGCGTGGAACCCCTCACCAACCGCTCCCGGCTGCCCCCTCGGCCACTCTCCGCGAGGCCTCCCATGCAGATCTCCTCCCGCTCTCGCCGCCTCGGCGCACTGTCCACGCTCCTCGGGCTGACGGCACTGCTCGTGCCCACCACGGCCATCGCGCGGGGCGCCGCGCCGGACGACGACGTGACCGCCGCGAAGACGCCCTACGAACTCGTCGAGGACCGCGACCTCGCGGACCGACTCCCGCAGCCGGAGGACCGCTACGCGCTCGCCAGCGGCTGCTACGCCATCGAGGCGCCCGGCGTCGGCTACCTCGGCCCCGACGGCGGTGTCGCCGCGACCAAGGACGACGCCGAGGGCTTCCACTTCCGCGCGACCCGGCTCGGCGAGTACCTCCTGGCGACGGACGAGGGGCCGAACACCGACTTCGAGGGTGCGTGGTGGGACGACCGGCACTTCCTCGCGGTCGACATGCTCGGCGGGCAGATCGGGCCGGTCAGCGCCTCGATCTCCCCGCAACTCGTCGTCGAGGAGGCCCCGAGCCCGGACGCCGAGTGGCGCATCGTCGCCGCCGGTGACGACGGCGAGGCCCGTGTCGACCTCTCGAAGGAGAAGAAGGACGAGAAGGACGCGGACAAGCGCTTCAAGCAGGTCGACTGGCAGACCTACCACGTCATCAACGACGCGAACGGGCGGGCGATCTCCGCGGACGCCTCGGGCTTCGGCGTCGCCGCGTCCAGTGCCGCGACCGGCCTGGCGTTCCACCTCCTCGACGACGCCGAGCGTTGCGCCGTCTGGCCCGAGATCGACGTGAACGTCGACGGTCGCCCCACCGGCAACGACGGTGGATCGACCGGACCGGTGAAGGGCTTCTTCGAGTCGCACGTTCACGGCATGGCGTTCGAGTTCCTCGGTGGCGAGGCCCGTTGCGGCCGCCCGTGGCACGAGTACGGCGTCGAGTACGCGCTCGTCGACTGTGAGGACCACGGCCCCAACGGCCACGCTGCGGCGCTCGAGTTCGTCGTCAGTGGCACCAACCCCGCGACCGGCCACGACCCGATCGGCTGGCCGACCTTCGGCTACTGGCCGAACCCGAGCTCGCTGACCCACGAGCAGTACTACTACCGCTGGCTCGAGCGCGCCTACCTCGGTGGCCTGCGGCTCGTGACCAACCTCTTCGTCGACAACACGGCCCTGTGCCAGCTGTGGCCCGTCAAGAAGAACTCCTGCAACGAGATGGACGGCGTGCGCCTGCAGGCCCAGCGCATCTACGAGCTGCAGGACTACATCGACGCCCAGAGCGGTGGACCGGGCGAGGGCTGGTTCCGCATCGTCACCTCGCCGGCCCAGGCACGCGAGGTCATCAACTCCGGCCGCCTCGCGATGGTGCTCGGCATCGAGGTCTCGGTCCTGTTCGACTGCGGCGAGATGTACGACGTCCCGCTGTGCTCGGAGGACGAGATCGAGGACCGCCTCACCGAGGTCTACGACATGGGCATCCGCCAGATGGAGCTCGTGAACAAGTTCGACAACGCCCTCACCGGCGTGACCGGCGACGGCGGCTCCACGGGCGTCGTGGTCAACATCGGCAACCGCCACGTCACCGGCCACTTCTGGGACATGCAGACGTGCCCGCCCACCGAGGACGGCCACGACCACGAGCACGACAAGCGCCAGATGAACTTCGTCGACGACAACGGCCCGATGCCGGGAGAGATCGACGTCCTCGCCGGGCAGGCACTGGAGGCGTTCGGCGCCACGAAGGGCTATGCCGCGCCCGCCTACCCCGCCGGCCCGCACTGCAACAGCCGGGGCCTGACCGACCTCGGCCGCGCCGTGATCCGCGGCATGGCCGAGCGCGGGATGATCTTCGACCCCGACCACATGAGCGCGGCCGGTGCCCGTGAGTCGCTCGACTTCATCGAGGACGTCCTCATCCCCGAGGACGAGGCCGCAGCCGCTGCCGAGGGCCGCGCCCCGCGCAAGCCAGCCGTGATCTCCAGCCACAGCTGGGCCAACGACGAGATCTACAAGCGCATCTACGAGCTCGACGGGATGATCGGCCCCCGAACCGCCAGTGCCGACCGGTTCGTCGACTACTGGGCCGACCGCAAGGCCTGGGCCGAGGTGCTCGCCCCCGACCAGCTCTTCGGCATCGGGTACGGCGCCGACACCAACGGCTTCGGTGGCCAGCCCGGCCGCCGCGGTGACGCACCGAACCCGGTCACCTACGACACGGGCTGGGAGGCACCGATCGGTGGCGTGACCGTCCACCAGCAGGTCAGCGGCCTCAAGGCCTACGACATCAACGAGCACGGCGTGGCGCACTACGGCCTGTTCGCCGACTGGTACCGCGACGTCCAGCTCGCCGCCGACGTGGAGTACGCCCACCTGGGTGGCGGCGAGGCCGTCCTCGAGGACATGCTCAACGGCTCGGAGGCCTACCTGCGGATGTGGGAGCGGTCGGTCTACGGCATGAACGACTGCGTCGTCGACGGCTCGACCATCCACACCGAGGACCTGCACGCCGCGCTCGGCGGCAACCTCGAGGGCTTCCTGCGCGCCGTCGGCCAGCCGATCAGCCGCGACGACCACGTCTACACGTACTGCGTCGAGGAGGGCGGCCGCGCTGTCGCGCTCGACGTGGCCTTCGTCGACGGGGTCGCCACGAGCGTCGCGCCGAGCAGCACGGACGTGCAGGCGCTGGCGGGTGGCTCGGCTGCGACAGCGTCGTCGCGTGACGTCGGGTCGCACGGTGACGTCCACGCTGCCGAGGGCTCGGCGGCCGGCGCCGGCTCGATCGGCGCGGACCACGCGGAGCACGCCGACCACGACCACGTCCACGAGGGCGCGGACGCGGCCGTGCTGGCCAGCGCCCAGACCAGCGAGGCCCCCAACGGCGGTCTCGCGTGGGCGACGCTCGCGCTGCTCGGCCTCGGCCTCACCGGCGCGGCGGCTGGGCGCCTCCGCTCCCGCACCGACTGACCGGCGACCATCACCACCGCGGCGGTGTGGACATCTCGGAGCCAAGACGGCAACAGATGTCCACAC
>JBFKQZ010000167.1:0-7117 GCA_041627475.1 Nitriliruptoraceae bacterium
CATGGTCGAGCAGGGGGTCTTCGGCGGCACCTGCCTGAACCGTGGGTGCATCCCGTCGAAGATGTTCGTCTACGCCGCCGACGTCGCGCAGAAGGTCCGCACCGCGGGTCGCTACGGGCTCGACGCCACGCTGCACGGTGCGGACTGGGACGCGATCCGCGACCGCGTGTTCGGGCGCATCGACCCGATCGCCGACGGCGGGCGTGCCTACCGCGGGGGTCTGCCGAACACCGACCTCTACGAGGAGCGGGCGCGGTTCACCGGCGAGCGTGCGCTGCAGGTCGGGGACACCGAGGTCACCGCGGACAGGATCGTGCTCGCGGCCGGGTCACGCCCGCGGATCCCGGACGTGCCCGGCATCCACGACGTGCCGCACGTCACGTCCGACACGGTCATGCGCCTGCCGGAGCGGCCCGACCGGCTCGTGGTCCTGGGTGGCGGGTTCATCGCGGTGGAGATGGGCCACGTCTTCGACGCGCTCGGCAGCGACGTCACGATCGTGCAGCGCGGGCCGACGCTCCTGCGCGAGGAGGACGACGAGATCGCCGCGGCCGTGACGGCGGCCTATCGCGCCCGAGGCATCACCGTGCACACCGACGCCACCGCGCTGCGGTGCCACGGCACGGACGACGACCCGGTCGTGCTCACCGTCGAGGTGGACGGTGCGGAGGTCGAGGTGCGCGGGGACCTGCTGCTGGTCGCCACGGGCCGCGTCGCCAACGACGACACGCTCGACCTCGCGGCCGGTGGGATCGAGGTCGGGCCGGACGGTCGACCACTCGTCGACGCCTGCCAGCGCACGAGCGTCGACGGTGTCTGGGCGCTCGGCGACCTGTCGAGCCAGCACTGGCTCAAGCACGTGGCCAACGCCGAGGCTCGGACCGTCGCCCACAACATCCGCAACCCCGACGACCAGCGACCGACCCACCTGCCCAACGTGCCCAGCGCCGTGTTCGGCAACCCGCAGGTCGCCAGCGTGGGTGTGCGGGAGCGCGACCTCGTCGCCGCCGACGAGCCGTACCTGGTGTCGCGCCGCGACTACGGCTCCACCGCGTACGGCTGGGCGATGGAGGACACGAGCTCGTTCGTCAAGGTGCTGGTGGACCCGGCCACGCGCCTGCTGCTCGGCGTCCACGGGATCGGGCCGGACGTCAGCCTGGTGCTCCAGCCGCTCTTCCAGGCCATGGCGCTGGGCAACACCGTCGACGAGGTGGCGCACGGCGTGGTCTACCCCCATCCGGCCCTGTCGGAGGTCGTCGAGAACGTGCTGCTGGACGTACCCTCGAGCCCATGAAGCGCCTGCTCGTCCTCGCCGTCGTCGCTGGGGCCGTCGTCCTCGTCGGCACCCAGGTCAGCTGGCGACTCGCGCTCGCACCGCTGCTCGGGCTGGCCATCTGGGTGTGGGCCCGCGCGACACTGCGCTCGTTCGTGCAGCACGGCTCGACCGGCATCGCGGCCGACGACGAGCCGGAGCCGGTGCCGCTCGACGAGCGGACGCTCTACTGGTGCGAGGAGTGCGGCACGGAGGTGGTGCTGACCGTCCGCGGCAGCGGGCTGCCGCCGCGGCACTGCGCGACGAAGATGCACGAGCGCAGCGAGGTGCTCAACCAGTGATCAGTCGGTCTCGCTGATCCGCTCCGCCCGTTCCGCGACCTCGCGGTAGTCGCCCCGTCCTGGCCGCTCCGGCACGAGGCCGTCGGTGCGGGAGAACCCCCAGGACGTGTACTTCACGGCGACCCTGCTGAAGCGCCGCTGGAGGGCGCCGTCGCAGTCGGGGCACGGCCCGGGCGTGTCGGCCCGGGCCATCGGGAGCAGCTGCTCGACCTCGCTCCCGCATGCCTCGCAGCGGTACTCGTAGACCGGCATGTCGGTCCTCCGCGACGGTTGACGGGCTGGGCGGTGGGGACTAGTTGTCCACAGTTATCCACAATTGGGCTGGGGACAGATGTGTGGAACACAGGAGTTCTTCAGTTTCGAACCCTGAAAGCCCGGGGTTGTCCACAGAACCTCAAGAACCATCAAGTTCTGGACGCGGCCGAATGGACGGTGTCCTGTGGAAATCAGCGCCACTGCGTGAGGACGCCGAAGCCCCCGGTCAGCAGCACGAAACCGCCCACCAGCGACCAGTTGGCGCCCAGGAGCGGCAGGTTGCTGATGAACCCGGCGTTGCGCACCGCAGGGACGTAGCCGAGCAGGATCACGAGGACGCCGAGCAGCAGCAGGGCGACGCCGAGCCGCGGGACCCAGGGGGGTGAGGGCTCGGGGTTCTTGACCGGGCGCTTCTGGTGCTTGCGCTTGCGGCTCTTGTTCTTGCGACGGTGCTTGCTCTCGGGCACGCCGGGCTCCTCGGCTGCGTGGCCGTGACCGTGCCGGTCACGGCGAGCGAGGCTACCGACGGGACGATCTGGCCGTACCCTCGACGCTGGCCCGGCGCGCCCCACGAGTCGCCGGGATCCGGACCGGAGCACGCATGAGCAGCACGACCGCACCGGAGCGGCCGGGCATCGGACACCGACTCGTGCGCTTCCTCGGCTGGTTCTTCATCGTGCTCGGGGCGACCCTGCTGCTGTACCTCGTGTGGCTGCTGTGGTTCACGGGGATGTCGACCGCACAGGAGCAGGACGACCTCCTCGAGGAGTTCCCCGGGTTCAACGAGGCGCAGGCCGACGCCGACGACCTCTTCGCCGACCCCGTCGAGGACGACCCGACGCTCGACGGGATGGAGGACGGTGACGTCACCGCCTCGGGCGCCGTCGCCGTGCTCGAGTTCGAGCGTCCGGGGACCGACGTCCGCCCGGTGAACGCGAACCCGCTGGTCGTGGTGTCGGGCACCGACGACGCGGCGCTGCGACGGGGCCCGGGTGCCTACCGCGACACCGCCGGCCCCGGCGAGCAGGGCAACTTCGTGGTCGTGGGCCACCGCACCACCTATGGCGCGCCCTTCTACGACATCGACGACATCCTCCCCGGTGACCTGGTGCACGTCACCGACCCCGCCGGCGAGCGGTTCACCTACCGCATCCTGGAGGGCAACTCGGCGGTGTCCGACGGCGTGCGGATCATCGGTCCGAGCGACCTGTGGGTGCTGAACCGGGACCCGCTGGGGATGGGGGACGGGACGTACCTCACCCTCATCAGCTGCCACCCGCGCTTCAGTGCGGCCCAGCGCATCGTCGCGTTCGGGGAGCTGGTCGAGTGAGCGAGGAACCGACCCCCCGACCGCGGTGGCTGAAGGCGGTCCTGCTCACGATCGTGATCGTGCTCGCCGTCTGGGTGCTGTTCACGTGGGTGTTCCCGTGGATCACCGAGATCGGTCTCAGCCCAGCGCTCGACTAGGCGTCGCGGCCAGCCAACCACGCCCCCAGCTCGGTGAGCGTCGCGCGTGCCGCAGGGTCGATGTCCAGGTCCGCCACGGCAGCCAGGCCCCGCCCGACGGCGTCGTCGACCCACGCGCGGGTCGCATCGACGCCGCCGCTGGAGGCGAGGAGGTCGCGGGCCCGCGCCACCTGGTCCTCGTCGAGCGTCGGGTCACCGAGCAGTGACTCGAGCTCGTCGCGCTCGTCGGGCGCCAGCCGTGCCGCCGCCTCGGCGACGAGCAGGGTCCGCTTGCCCTCCCGCAGGTCACCGGCTGCAGACTTCCCCGTCGTCCCCTGGTCACCGAAGACGCCGAGCAGGTCGTCGCGGACCTGGAACGCCCGGCCGAGCGGCTCCACCGCAGCGGCGATGGCGGCAGCCGTCGTCGCGTCCGCCCCACCGAGGAGCGCACCGATCTCCAGGGGACGCGCCACGGAGTACCGACCGGACTTCGCGGTCGCGATGGTCAGCGCGAGGTCGCGGTCGGTGAGGCGCGCCGCAGCGGCCTGGACGTCGAGAGCCTGCCCGGCCATGACCTCCTCACGCAGCACCGTGAAGGCCCGCATCCCGGTGAGCAGCCGCGCCGCGGGGACGTCGGCACCGAGGAACAGGTCGTCCGCCGCGACGAACGCGAGGTCGCCGACGAGGACCGCGGCCGCGGCGCCGTAGCGCTCTGCGTCCCCGGCCCAGCCCGACTCGCGGTGCGTCGCGGCGAAGCGGACGTGGGCCGTCACCCGGCCACGGCGGGTCCGGGCGTCGTCCAGCAGGTCGTCGTGGAGGAGCGCGCACGTGTGCAGCAGCTCGAGGGCCAGGGCGGCCGGCAGCACGCGCGCCTCGTCCTCGTCCGGCGCGACGGCGGCGTGGCCGAGCAGCAGCAGGGCGGGGCGGAGGCGCTTGCCCCCGGCCGCGAGCATCCCGTCGAGCTCGTCGGCCCACGGGGCCAGCGACGGGTGGAGGGAGCGGACGCGGTCCAGCGCCGGTGCGACCGCGGGCCGCAGGGCCGCGTCGACGATCGCAGCACGGCGGGCGAGCTCGGCCGGGACGGTCGCCACGTGGCTGCTCCTGCTCGCTGGTGGGCCGCTGCCGCGCGCCCCGGCGAGGACGCTACCCCCGGCACCTGTCGCGACCGGTCGGGGCCGTGGCCGGCAGTACCCTCCAGCCTGCTCGAGGAGGTCGTGTGTCCGCACTGCCCGCACCCGGCGACGTCGGTCGCCCGTGGTGCCACGCGTACCCCCCGGGCGTCCCGCCGCACTACGACTACCCCCGCGTCCCGCTGACGCGCTTCGTCGACGACGCGGCCCGTGACTACCCGGTCACCGACGCCCTGCGCTTCCGCGGTCGCTCGTGGACGTGGAGCGAGGTCCGCGACCTCGTCGACCGCACCGCCGCCCGACTCGCCGACCTCGACGTCGTCGCGGGGGAGCGGGTCGCCCTGGTGTCGCCGACCACGCCGGCGTCGGTGATCGTCGGCTTCGCGGTCTGGCGTCTCGGGGCGGTGCTCGTGCCGCTGGACCCGAGCCTGTCCGCGGGGGAACTCGGGGAGCGCCTGCGGGCCGTCGCCCCCGCGGTCGTGGTCAGCGACGTGAGCGCACTGGACGCCCTCGCCGGCGTGCGCCCCGAGCTGCCCGAGCTTCGCCACGTCGTCGCCACGGACCCGGTCCGGTGGCTCGGCGGCGCCCAGCGCCACCTGGCGCCGGTGCTCGGACGCCTCCGGGGAAGGCGCGGGGTGCGCCGGGACGACGACGTGCTGGTCCTCGACGTGCTGCTCGACGGTGGCCCGGCGATGATCCGCCAGCACGTCACGACGCCTGCGACACCGGCGGTCGTCCTGTTCACCGGCGGCACGATGCGGACGGGGCGGCCCGTCGTCCTGACGCACGGCAACCTGGTCGCCAACGCCTTCCAGAACCGGCTGTGGGTCCCGGACATGCGCTCGGGGCACGAGGTCCTGCTGGGGGCGCTGCCGCTGTGGCACGCCTACGGCCTCACGTCCGTCCTGCTCACCGGTGCCCTCGCCGCCGCGACGATCGTCCTCGTGCCGCGGCCCGACGCCGAGGTCCTGCTCGACACGATCGAGCAGGAGCGACCGACGATCTTCCCGGGTGTGCCCCAGCTCTACGAGCGCCTCGCCCGTGCCGCCACCGGCCAGCGCCGGGACCTGTCGTCGCTCCACGTCTGCGTGAGTGGTGGTGCTCCGCTGGAGCCCGGCACGATCGCTGCGTTCGAGGCCCTCGCCGACGGCGTCCGGCTGCGGCAGGGCTACGGCCAGTCGGAGACCAGCCCGGTCGCCATCGCCTCGCCGGTCTACGGCCCCGTGGACCCGACGACCGTCGGGCTCCCGGTGACCGACACGGTCGCGATCGTGCGTCGGCTCGACGCGCCGGACGAGCGCGCCGCCACCGGCGAGATCGGCGAGCTCCTCGTGGCCGGCCCCCAGGTCATGGCCGGCTACTGGCAGGGCCCGGACGAGCCCCTCGAGGCCCCGGGGGAGTGGCTGGCCACGGGCGACCTCGCGAGCGTCGACGAGTCCGGCTGCTTCAGCGTGCACGGCCGACTGGGCGACGTCGTCCACCGCCGGGGCGTGCGGATCATCCCGGCCGTGGTGGAGGCGGCGCTCCGGAGCCACCCGGCGGTGGAACGTGCTGCGCTGGTGGCGGTGCCCGGGCGGGACGGCACGACCGCGGCGATCGCGGTCGCGGTGCCGCGCCGGGGTCGACGGGTCACGACGGACGAGCTCCACGGCCACCTGGTCACCGTGCTCGACCCCGAGACCTGCCCCGACCACGTGGTGCTGCGCGACCGGCTCCCCGACAGCGTCCTCGGCAAGGTCCTGCGGCGCGTCCTGCGTGACGAGCTCGCCGCCGAGCTGCCCGATCTCGCCAGCGTCCGCGGCCCGACGGAGGTTGCCCAGTGACCCGGATCCTGCTGGTCGACAACTACGACTCGTTCACCTTCAACCTCGCGCAGGAGCTGGGGGAGCTCGGGGCCGACGTCCGCGTGGTCCGCAACGACGCGATCACCGCGGAGGAGGTCCTCGTGGACCTGCCCGACGGGGTCGTGATCTCCCCGGGGCCGGGCGACCCGTCGGACGCGGGTGTCTCGACCGAGGTCATCGCCGCCGTCGCGGGCCTGCGACCGGTGCTCGGTGTCTGCCTCGGTCACCAGTGCCTCGGGGAGCTCTACGGCGGGCGCGTCGTGCGGGCGCCGGAGCTCGTGCACGGCAAGACCTCACCGATCCACCACGAGGGTGTCGGGGTGTTCGCCGGGCTGCCCAGTCCGTTCCCGGCGACGCGCTACCACTCGCTCGTCGTCGACCGCGACTCCGTGCCCGACGTGCTCGAGGTCACGGCGTGGACCGCCGAGGGGCTCGTGATGGGGCTGCGGCACCGGACGCTGGACGTCGAGGGCGTGCAGTTCCACCCCGAGTCCATCCTGACGACCGACGGGATGGACCTGCTGGCGAACTTCCTGCGGCGCTGCGTGCCGGTCCCGGCCTAGGCGCCCGGCGCGGCCACGCCCTCGCCCCTGCCGCGCAGCGCGTCGAGGGCGTCCTGGAACGTCTCCACGCCGACGACCTCGATGCCGGCCTCGGACGCCGCGCTGGTGAGCGGCAGGGCCTCGACCGGCACCAGCAGCAGGTCCGCGCCCGCCTCGATCGCGGCACGCGTCTTCTGCTCGACGCCGCTGACCGGCCCGACGCGGCCGTCCCGGGCGATGGTGCCGGTCCCTGCGATGACCCGCCCGCGGGCGAGGTCCTCCTCGA
>JBFKQZ010000168.1:0-7103 GCA_041627475.1 Nitriliruptoraceae bacterium
CACCGACGCCCCACCGACGTAGCCGAGGCCGATGACCGCGGTCAGCACGACCCCGAGCACCACACCGCTCACGAGCAGCTGGCGGTCACGCCGCAGGGGCGTCGCGAGGACGAGCAGACCCTCGACCGCGAGCAGGCCGAACGTGGCGTTCGCACCGAGCTCGTGCAGGGTCAGCGCACCCGTCAGCCCCTCCGCGCCGTAGACGGTCGACAGGAAGCCACCGGCGAAGACGCTCTGCAGCAGGACGCCGATCGCGACGAGCGCCGCCAACGTCCCCGCAGCGCGACGGACACCGGGCGACACGTCGGCGGACCGGACGGACGTCGACATCGTGGACCTCGGATCGGGGCGCGCGACCGTACTCGGCCTGTTGGGACCGAACGTGTCGGGCAGCGCAACTGGAGCGTCGTGCAGCCGACTGACCTACCGTCGGGGGTTCAGCCACGTGGTCGGCGACCACGAGGGGCGGTTGCACATGGTCACGGAGCACGACGTCCTGCACGTCCAGCTCTTCGGTGCCTTCACGCTGACCCACGACGGCGAGCAGCTGCCGCCGCTGCCGTCGCGGCACGCCCGGCTGCTGTTCGCGTGGCTGGCGCTCCAGCGGGGCCGCCCGCAGCCGCGTTCGCTGCTGTGCGACCGGCTCTGGCCGGACGTGCCCGAGTCCCGGGCGCGCCGGCGCCTCAGCCACGCGCTGTGGCAGATCCAGGACGCGTTCGGCGAGGGGCTGCGCCGCCCCTACCTGCTCACCCCCGGCGACCACGTCCAGTTCGACGTGGAGGCCCCGTACCGGCTCGACGTCGAGGAGTTCGAGCAGCGCCTCGACGCCGTCGACCGGGCGGGCACCTCCGACGTCGAGGCCGTCCGCCACCTGCGCCGCTGCGTCGAGCTCTACCGCGGTGACTTCCTCGCCGGCTCCTACGAGGACTGGGTCGTCCGCGAGCAGGACCGGCTCCGCCAACGCCATGTGACGGCGCTGGTCCGCCTCGTCGACGCGTGCAAGCAGCGCGGCAACTTCGACGAGGCCCTGGCCGTCGCGCGACGGCTGACGCACCAGGCACCGCTGCGCGAGGAGGCCCACCGCGAGGTCATGAAGCTGTGCGTCCTGACCGGTCAGCCGGACCTCGCGCTCGAGCAGTTCGAGCGCTGCCGGTCGGTGCTCGCCGAGGAGCTCGGCGTCGAACCCACCGCCGCGACCGTCGAGCTGCAGGACCGCATCCTCCAGCGTCGCCACACCGAGACGGCACAGCGCGCCCCGCGCGACGAGCTCGCGAGCCACCGGCTCGTTGCCCGCGACGAGGAGCGCATCGTCCTCGTCGACGCCCTCGAACGGACCCTGCTGGGACGCCACGGGACCGTGTTCGTCGAGGGGGAGCCCGGGGTCGGCAAGACCCAGCTGCTCGCCCACACCGCGGAGGACGCCCGCTGGCGCGGCTTCACGGTGCTGTGGGGTGGCTGCGACGACACGACCGCCCCCTACGCCCCGCTGCGGGCGGCGCTCGACGCGGCACTTGACCCGGTCCGCACCGCCCAGCTGCGCGCGCTGCTCGCACCGGTCTGGCTCGCCGAGGCCGGCCGACTGCTGCCTGCACTGCGCGACGACGCGACCCAGCCCGGCGGTGCGCTCGACGGGCCCGACGCGGCCGAGCGCATGCGCCAGGCACTGGTCGAGGTGGTGGTCGGGCTCGCCGTGAACGACCCGGTCGTGCTCGTGCTCGAGGACCTCCACAGCGCGGACGCGGAGACGATGGCCGTGCTGCGGTCCCTGGCGCGGCACCCGGCCCCGGGGCGGCTGCTCGTGCTGCTCAGCTACCGGGACGTGGACGCACGGCAGGACGACGCCGTCTGGGGCCGACTGCGCGACCTCGACCGGGACGCGCGCCCGACCCGCCTGCACCTGGACGCGCTGACACCGTTCGCCACCGGCGCGCTGCTGCGCGAGGTCCTCGGCGAGGCCCAGCTCCCGGCCTCCTTCGTCGAGGCGGTCCAGCGCGAGGGCGGCGGCAACCCGCTCTACACGCTCGAGCTGCTGCGCTCCCTGCGCGACACCGGTGCCCTGAGCGGCGGCACGGAGCACCTCGACGCCGGCAGTGTCCCAGTCACGGCGGACCTGCGAGCCCTCGTGCGCAACCGTCTGGCCCTGCTCGGCTGGGAGGCGGCGACCGTGGCCGAGTTCGCTGCCGTGCTCGACGGCCACACCGACCTGACCTCGCTCGAGGCGGGTGTCGGGCTCGGTCCGCGCCAGCTGTCCACGGCGGTCGGCGAGCTGACCCGCCGCAACCTGCTGCAGCACGACGGCGGCGTGTGGCGCTTCACCCACGCGGCCACGCGCCGCGTCCTGCTCGACGACCTCCTCCCCCGCCGCCGCCAGGAGCTGCACGCGGCGGCCGCCGACGCGCTCGAGGCGGCCTACCCCGACGACGTCGAGGCCATCGCCGAGCACCTCGTCCGGGCCGGCCTGCCCCGCCGCGCCCTGCCCCACCTGCGCCGCGCCGCCGAGCGCGCGCTCGAGCTGCACGCCCACGCGACGGCTGCGCACCACCTCGACGCGGCGCTGGACGCCATCGACCGCGTCCCGTCCGACGTCCGGGACCGCACGGCGCTGCTGCTGCAGGCCGAGGCGGTCCACGACGTGCTCGGCGACCGTGCCCGCCAGCAGGTCCTCCTCGACGACCTCGCGCCCTTCACCGCCGGCGACGCGGCGCTCACGACCGAGCTCGCGATGCGCCGGGCCCACCTGCTCGGTCACCTCGACGAGCTCGACGCCGCACTCGAGTACGCCCACGAGGCCGTGGACGCCGCCCCGGACGACGACCTGCGCGGCCGCGCCCTCGCCACGGTCGGCGAGCTGCTGCACTGGCAGGGCCACCAGGAGCAGGCGGTCGCCGCCCTCCAGGCCGCCCTCGCGGCGCGCGGCGCCGGGTCGTCCGCCCCGGCGACGCGGACACGGGCGACCCTCGCCTCGGCCCTGCGCTCGCTGCAGCGCTACGACGACGCCCGCGCCATCCTGGCCGACGCCGTGACGACGGCCGAGGAGCAGGGCGACGAGGTCGGGCTGGTCCACGCGCTCGGCGGCCTCGCCGACCTCGACGCCGAGACGGGGCACAGCGAGGAGGCGGTCGCCCGGTACGGGGCGACGATCGCGCAGGCCCGCACCGTCGGCTTCCGCCACCGCGAGGGCGTGGCCCTCGTGAACCTGGCGACGGTCAGGCTCGGCCGCGGCGAGCCGGCCCCGGCGCTCGCCGCCTACGACGACGCGGAGACGGTCTTCCGCACCCTCGGCAACCGCCGCGGTACGGCGATCGTGCGACTGAACCGGGCCTGGCTCCACCACCGTTGGCTGGGCAGGGACGACGACGCCGAGCGCGATGCGCTGGCCGCCCTCGACTACAGCATCGAGGTCGGGAGCACCGGCCTCACCTCGGCCGCGCAGGAGACCCTCGCCGGCATCGCGCGGCGCCACGGCGAGTTCGAGGTGGCAGCGGACCACCTGGCGGCCGGCCTCGCGGCCGCCGAGGGTGCACGAGACCGTCGCGCGGCGGTGCAGCTGCACCGTGGCCGTGCCGAGCTGGAGCTCGCACAGGGCGAGCAGGACGCAGCCCTCGCCACGGCCGCGGCGGCGGCCGAGGAGGCCGCAGCGCTGGGCCTCGTCGACTTCGTGGCCGACCTGCGCGCCCTCGGAGCACTCGCAGCTGCGGAGCTCGGGAGGTCGGGCGAGGCGGTGCGCTTGGCACGGGCCGCGACGACGGAGCTCGCGACCAGCGGCGAGCCGCACCGCGTGCACCACAACCTCGCGCTCGTCGCGGAGGCCACGGACGCCCCCGCCACGGCAGTCGAGCACCACCGGGCAGCCGTCCGCCTGCTGGCCGCCGCCCTCGAGCCCCTGCCGCCGGAGCTGCGCGACAGCGCCCAGCGCGTCCCCGCCCACCTCGACATCACGACGGCCGCGGAACCGCACCTCCCCCGCTACGTGGAGCTGCGCCTCGCCCGCGCCGACGCACCGCTCGGACGCGCACTCGAACGCGACGAGACCATCGTCGTCGAACTCGCCGTCGCCCCGCAGACGAGGGACCCGGCAGCGCGGCGAGCGCACCTGCTCGACGTCCTCCAGCAGGTGGAGGACCAGCATGCCGCTGCCACGCTCGACGACCTGGGCATGGTCTTCGACGTCAGCGCGACCACGATCCGACGTGATCTCGAGGCCCTCCGACGCGAGGGCCACGACGTGCCCACGCGAGGCCGCGACGCGGGGTGACGGACGGCGGCGGACGGTCTGCGTCCCGACTGAGACACCCCTGAGACACCCCTCCTCCACGCTCTTGGCCCGTCCAGGAACGCCTTTTGGAGGCCCTCATGAAGCGCCGTCTCGCCACCCTCTCCATCCTGACCAGCAGCCTGCTCGTCGCCGCTGCACCGGCCTTCGCGGGCACGACGTACATGGGATGAACGAGCCCCCCGCACCGCCCACACCGGTGCGACAGAGCAGCCCTCGCCGTGTCCGGTCGACCGTGCAACGCCACGATCGACCGGTGACGTCGGGGGCTGTCGTCGACCAGTCACGCTTCGTGACCGAGCGGCCCGTCGCCCAACGGGCCGACGAGGTGCTCGGCACCGGCGAACAGCGTCTCGTCCGCATCGTGGCCACCTACGGGGCCATCGCGGTGGTGTGGCTCGGGCTGCTCGCGCTCGTCACCTCGACCGTCCTCGGGGCGACGTCGTGGTCGCCCGTCGCGGTCACCGTCGTCGTCGGGCTCGTCTTCGTCATCGGCAGCAGCGGCATCATGCTGGTCGCCCTGCAGCGATGGGCGCGGCAGCTCACCAACGCGGCCGCCGCGGAGCGCGAGGCGATGGAGAGCCTGCGCGAGGTGGCGCGCATCCGCTCGGCGTTCCTCGGTGGCATCTCCCACGAGCTGCGGACGCCGATGACGAGCATCCTCGGCTTCGCGCAGACGCTCCAGCGCCACCACCGCGAGCTCGAGCCGCAGAACATCGAGGAGTTCGCGGGCCGGCTGGTCGCCAACACGACGCGTCTGGAACGGCTCGTGCTCGACATGCTCGACCTCCACCAGCACGAGACCGACGCAGACCTGCGGATCGAGCCGGTGCACGTCGAGCAGCTCCTGCGGGCAGCCCTGGCCGCGACGGGGCCACGCTCCCAGCAGATCACGGCCTGGAGCACCGCCGACTGGGTGCTGACCGACCGCGGCAAGCTCGAGCGGATCGTCGCCGAGCTCGTCGGCAACGTGGTGCGGCACACCCCGGCGGGCACGAGCGCGTGGCTGCAGGCCTCCGTCGACCCCGAGATCGGCGAGCTGCTCATCACGATGGAGGACGACGGACCCGGCCTCGAGGACGACATCCTCGAGCAGGCCACCGCGCCGTTCGTCCAGGGGCCCCGCGCACAGGCCAGCCCCTCCCCCGGCCTCGGGATCGGGTTGTCGCTCGCCCGTCGCCACGCGGAGCTGCTCGGGGGCGCCCTCACGCTCGCCCGCCCCGAGGGCGGCGGCACCCGGGTCATCGTGGCCCTGCCCTACGTGGCGCCTGACCGGCCCGAGTGACCGTCAGGGGACGAGCTGCTCGGTGGCTTCGTCGAGCGGCTCCGTGAGGTCGTCCAGCGGGTCGGTCACGTCGTCCAGCGGGTCCGTGACGTCGTCCAGCGGATCGGTCACGTCGTCCAGCGGGTCCGTGACCTCGTCGACCGGGTCCGTGCCGTCGCCCGCGCCGTCGTCCTGGCCCGGGGCGTCCTCGTCCACCGGCTCGTCGGTGCCCGTGGCACCGTCGTCGCCGGTCGGGCCGTCCGCCCCGTCGACCGTGGCGTCACCGTCGACCGGTGCGGTCACGGTCGGGTCGACCCCGAGGTCCTCGAGACGCTGCACGACCGCCGCCTGGACCTCCGGGAGCTCTGACCGCGAGGCGAGCGTCCGCAGCGCCCCGACGTAGGGGGCCACGAGCTCCTCGACGGACCGCCCCTGCGCGACCGCGAGGTCGAGCGCGTCGGCCAGGAGTGCGTCCGCCTCGGCGAGGAGGTCACCGACGACGGCGCCGTCGACCAGGTCGAGCGCCTCCAGCAGGCGTTCGCTGGCGAAGTCGACGAGCAGCTCGGCGTCCCGCGTCTCGTCCGCGACCAGCAGCTGCAGCGACTCGAGCCCACGGTCCAGTCCGGCCAGCAGGTCACCCGGCCCGGCACGGTCCGCGGCGGCCACGACGCTGGTCGCGAGGACCGCGGCCGCAGCCACCCCGGCGACGATGCCAGCCAGCCCCCCGCTGGCCCCGGTCGTCGTGACGCCGGCCGCGGTCGCGCCACCGCCGGGCGGGGTCGTGGGCGGGGTCGGTGCCGTGGCTGCCTGCACGACCTGCTCGCGCAGCGCCTCGCGGAACGCCTCGGTCGGAGGCACCAGCGCGATGTGCGTGCGCACGGCCGTCGCGAGCTCGGCGAGCTCGACGAGCTCGGCCGGGACGTCATCGGGGGCCAGCCGGCCGTCCAGGAGGTCGGCGAGCTGCTCGGCCGGTGACGGCTCGGTCGCGTTGGGCATGACGGGGGTCCCGGTCGCTGCGGGTCCCCCATCCTGTCGGCGGTGACGGGCGCCGGTCAACGGCTTCTCGCCAGTACCGTCCGCCGGGCCCCCGAGGACCGGAGCGGACGATGGCGACCGGCGCGCAGGCCCTGCTGCAGACCCTGCTGGACAGCGGTGTCGACACCTGCTTCACCAACCCCGGCACGTCGGAGATGCACTTCGTCGCCGCCCTCGACGACGCGCCGGCGATGCGCGCGGTCCTCACGCTCTTCGAGGGCGTCGCCACCGGCGCCGCCGACGGGTACGCCCGCATGACGGGTCGCCCCGCGGCGACCCTGCTCCACCTCGGGCCGGGGCTCGGCAACGGGCTCGCGAACCTCCACAACGCCCGCCGGGCCGGCGTGCCGGTCGTGAACATCGTGGGCGACCACGCGACCCACCACGCCAGGTTCGACGCCCCGCTGCAGTCGGACATCGAGACCGCTGCCCGCAACGTCTCACCCGACTGGGTCCGGACCCCGACCACAGCGGCCGAGCTGCCCGGGGCCGGCGCCGAGGCCGTCGCCGCGGCGATGGGGCCGCCCGGCC
>JBFKQZ010000169.1:0-7039 GCA_041627475.1 Nitriliruptoraceae bacterium
CGAAGAACCCGTTCCAGCCCTGGTGGGCCGGCCAGCTCGAGGACTTCCCGCTGGTCAGCGGGAAGCCGTCCGCGCTCGTGTGGTTGAGCTCGCCGACCCAGCAGCAGGACCCCGGCACGGTGCTCGTCCAGCTCTTCGTGAACGGCACCGAGCACACGGTCGAGATCCCGGGTGAGGAGCTCACGCAGGACGTGCGGCCGTTCCTCGTCGAGTTCCCGGAGGTCGACACGCAGGTCTTCGAGGTCTCGCTGCAGGTCGCCGCGCTGCCGGTGGTGTCACCGAACACCGCGTCGGAGCACCTCGGCGATGCCAACCACACCGTGTGGTTCGACAGCGTGCAGTACCAGTCACGCGTCTTCCTCCCGGTCGTGACGACGGACTGACCCCCCCGGACCGACGGACGGGCGGGCAGCACCCCATCGGTGCTGCCCGCCCGTCGTTAGGTTGGTGCCATCGACGACGGAGCAGCTCATGGCACGCGCACTGGTGATCGTGGACGTCCAGAACGACTTCTGCGAGGGCGGCTCGCTCGCGGTCGAGGGCGGCGCCGCTGTCGCGGCCGGCATCTCGTCGCACCTCGCCGAGGCCGGCGACCGCTACGACCACGTGGTCGCCACCCGCGACTTCCACGTCGACCCGGGTGAGCACTTCGACGCCGAGGCCCCCGACTTCCAGGTCTCGTTCCCGCCCCACTGCCGCGCCGGGACCGCGGGCGCGTCGTTCCACCCTGCCTTGGACGTGCGCCGCATCGAGGAGATCTTCTCCAAGGGCCGCAACGAGCCTGCCTTCTCGGGCTTCGAGGGCTTCGCTGGCCTGCGCGGGGAGGAGGGCGACGGCCCCGGCCTCGAGGACTGGCTGCGCGACCGCGACGTCGACGAGGTCGTCGTCTGCGGCATCGCCACGGACTTCTGCGTCCGCGCCACGGCGCGGGACGCGGCGGCGCGCGGGTTCAGCACGACCGTGCTCACCGACCTCGTCGCCGCCGTCGACCCCGACGCCACCGACCGGGTCCTCGGCGACCTCCGTGACCGCGGCGTGACGATCGGCTGAGGCGCCTCGCGCAGGTGCACGTGCCCAGGACCGCGCAGCGGTGCGCGGGTTCGTCTCTGCGAGGGCGTGGATGTCACACCCCCTCGGCAGGGTGTGGCCATGACCTCGTACCGCCACTCGGATGATCGCGGGCCTCGCCGGGCCGGCGAGTCCGGTGGTGCCTACGAGGGGAACCCGCTCGGACGGTTGGCCGATCTGCTCGACGAGTTCGAGGAGAACAAGCGCCGCATCCTCGACGCGTTCCGCGATATGACCGCGTGGGGTGGGACGGCGCAGGCCACCGGCTATACCCAAGGTGAGTGGCTCGCACTCGTCGGACGGCTGCCCGGCCGGGACGCATGGAAGTTCGAACTCCTCGTCCGCCGGCTGCCCGCCATGCCCGTCACCGCCACGCTGCTCGAGACCGGCCAGCTCACCCTTGACCAGGCCGTCTCGATCGTCGCTGGGACCAAGCGCCTGTCAGGCGACACCCTCGCCGCGGTGGATCGCGAAGCCGCCCACGTGGCGCTGTCCCGCAATCGGCGCGGTGACCACCCGGACATGGACGCGGAGGTGGACGCGATCGTGCAGTCCCATAAGCCGGCGGCCGACCAGGACCGCTTGGACCGTGACCGGCTGGAGCAGAACTCCGCGCGGATCCTGCCCAACATCTTCGGCGCCGGCCGCATCGTCGAGGACTGGGCCGACGCAGAAGGGTTCCAGACCCGCGTCGCCGGCATGGACCACGCCGCCGGCCAACCCGACCCCGACATCCCGCGGTCGCACCAGCTGGCCGAGGGCAGCCTGGCGATGGCTCGCGCGTGGCTCGCCGGCACCGACTCCGACCCGACCGCACCCGGAGTGGGTACCGAAACCTCTGCAGACCGGCAGGATCGGTACCCGACCGACACCGACCAGGGCGCCCGTGCTGATGGTGAGGTAGTGCTGCGGCCTGCTGGGGCGCGACCGACGATCATTGCCCGGGTCGACATCTCCGAGCTCGACGGACGCTCCGGGACGGCCGCACAGCTGCTGTCTGCGGCACGGCTGGGGTCGACACCGTGGTTGGGGCGTCAGGTGCTGGACACGTTGGCCTGTAACGCTGACCTCGTCCTCGCGATCGTCGAGGGTGAACGGCCACTGGCGGAGTTCCGTGCCACCAAACGACTCCCGCGACGGATCCGCAGGCAGGTGCTGTGGCGAGACATGGGCTGCCGCTGGCCCGGCTGCCGAGCAGCCGTGGCGCACTGCGATGTGCACCACCTCAACGAGGACCCGCGCGACCACAGGACCGACAACCTCCTGTCACTCTGCAGACGGCATCACCGCCGCCTGCACTCGACCTACTGGCACCCGCACCTCGACGGCCACACCGGCCGGTTCGAGCTGCGCCGCAGTCGCTCGGGTCGTGCAGTCCACACGACCTACCCCCGCGGGACCCGGCCCCAGGCCACATCGCCGCCGGAAGTCGTGCCGGCCCGTTGACCCCCACCGTGGTGGGGGCGTCGGTGCTGCGGCTACTCGCCGGTCTCGCCGTCCCAGGCCTCGCGGAGGAGGTCGGCGTGGCCGTTGTGGCGGGCGTACTCCTCGATCATGTGGACGAGGACCCAGCGCAGGCTCGGGCCGCCCTCCGGCGCCGGATCGGCGACCTCCTGGTCGAGGCCGCCGCGCTGCAGCGCCTCGTCGACCGCGGCACGGGACCGCTCGCACGCGGCCGACCACAGTTCGTGCAGGTCAGCAGGGTCGTCGGCGGCTGCGCTGTGCCACTCCCAGTCGCGATCGACGCTCCAGTCGACCGTGTCCCACGGCGCTGGGCGAGGTCGACCGTGGAGCACCTTGGTGAACCAGTGGTCCTCGACCCAGGCGAGGTGCTTGAGCAGACCACCGAGCGTCATCGACGTCGCCGCCGTCGTGGCGCGCAGCCCCTCGGCGGGGACGCCCCGGCACTTCCACGCCAACGTCGCCCGGTGGTGCTCGAGGAAGCCGAGCAGCGTGTCGAGCTCGCTGGCCATCCCCGGCGGGTGCGGCCGCCCGTGCTCGTCGATGTCCACCCCGAACCCCCTCGTCGAGTGTGCTTGTCGTGAGCGGAAACGCTCACCGTAGGCACACTCGACGGGGTCAGAGCACGTCGTCGAGCGTGGCGCCGTCGTCGAGCAGCCGGGCGAGCTCCGCGTCGCCGATGACGGGGATGCCCTTCTCCTCGGCCTTGTCGCGCTTCGAGCCGCCGCCCTCGCCCGCGATCAGGGCCGACGTGCTGCCGCTGACGCTCCCGGACACCTTGGCACCGAGCGCCTCGAGCTCCTTCTTGATCGACGGTCGCGAGCCGCGCTCGAGCGACCCGGTGAGGACGAAGGTCGCACCGGCCAGCGGCAACGACGCGGCCTCGGCCGGGTCGGGCAGGTCGGTGCTGGTGCGGACGTCGAGTGCGATGAGCTCCTCGGCGAGCTCGCGGTTGCGCGGGGTGGCGAACCACTGCACCACCGCGGCGGCGATGATCGGGCCGATCCCGTCGATCGCGTTGATCGTCTCGACGTCGGCGTCCATCACGCCCTGCAGGGTCCGCAGGTTCGCGGCGAGCAGCTTCGCGATCGACGGCCCGAGGTGGCGGATGTTGAGCGCGACGAGCAGCCGCTCCAGCGGTTGGTTGCGTCCTGCCTCGATGCCGTCGAGGAGGTTGTCGACCGACGTCTCGCCCCAGCCCTCGAGCCCGAGCAGGTGGTCGCGGTGCTCGTGGAGCCGGAAGACGTCGGCGAGGTCGTCGAGCAGTCCCTCGTCGCGCAGCAGCGCCACGGTCTTGGTCCCGAGCCCCTCGATGTCGAGCGCGCCACGGCTCGCCAGGTGCGTCAGCGACTCGAAGATCCGGTTCGGACAGTCGACGTTCTCGCAGAAGTGGTGTGCCTCGGACTCCGGCCGAACGAGCGGCTGGCCGCAGAAGGGGCAGTCGGCCGGCATGTGCCAGACCTCGGCACCCTCGGGCCGGTCCTTCAGCACCGGTCCGACGACCTCCGGGATCACGTCGCCGGCGCGACGGACCATCACGGTGTCGCCGACCCGGACGTCCTTGGCGTGCACCTGGATCTCGTTGTGCAGTGTCGCGTTGGTGATGTTGACGCCACCGACGAAGACCGGCTCGAGCACCGCGAACGGCGTGGCCTTCCCGGTCCGCCCGACGTTGACCTCGATCGCGCGCAGCAGGGTCGGCTTCTCGACCGGCGGCATCTTGTAGGCGATGGCCCAGCGCGGGGCCCGGGCCGTGAACCCGAGCTGCTGCCGCTGGGCGAGGTCGTCGACCTTCACCACCACCCCGTCGATCTCGAAACCGAGGTCGTGCCGCTGCTCCGTGAACCGCTCGATGAGGTCCCAGGCCGCGTCGACCGTGTCGACGACGGTGGTCTGCTCCGGGACGGGCAGGCCGGCGTCACGGATCCAGTCGAGGTACTCCGCCGAGGACGTGAACGTCCGGCCCTCCACGACACCGAGCCCGTGCACCCAGACGTGCAGGGGTCGTTCGGCGACCGCGTCCGGGTCCTTCTGTCGCAGGGCGCCGGACGCGGCGTTGCGCGGGTTCATGAAGGCGGCCTCGCCGGCCTCGATGCGCGCCGCGTTCATCGCCTCGAACTTCTCCAGCGGGTAGTACACCTCGCCGCGGACCTCGATCAGCGACGGCGGGTCGTCGACGTCCAGCCGGTACGGCACGTCACCGATCGTCAGGACCTGCGTCGTGACGTCCTCGCCGGTCGTCCCGTCGCCACGCGTCGCGGCCGTTGCCAGCACCCCGTCGCGGTACACGAGGTTGATCGCGGTCCCGTCGATCTTGAGCTCACAGGCGAAGCGGACCTCTGCGTCCTCCCCCAGCCCACGGCGGACGCGGTCGGCCCACTCGGTGAACTCCTCGCGGCTGAACGCGTTGTCCAGCGACAGCATCGGCTCGGGGTGCGTGAACGGCGGGAAGGCGTCGCTCGGTGCCGACCCCACGTTCTGCGTGGGCGAGTCCGCGGTGACCAGCGTCGGGAACGCTGCCTCGATCGCCTCGAGCTCCCGGAACAGGGCGTCGTACTCAGCGTCCGTCATCGGCGGCGCCTGCAGCACGTCGTAGCGGTAGCGCGCGTCGCGCAGCACCCGGGACAGCTCGTCGTGCCGCGCACGTGCGGTCGTGAGGTCCTCGGGGGCCTCCGGGTCAGCCACGCTGCACTCCAGTCGATCGCGCGGCCGGCAGCCTACGGCGGCCCAACGACACGACGGTCGAGCCATCCGACGACGGCGACGCTGCTTGACTGCCACCTCCGTCCGAGATCGTGGGTGCCGTGGGACTGGGACTGCAGGCAGCGCTGGCCTTCTCGCCGATCCTGGTCGCCGGGATCCTGCTCGTGGCGTTCCGGTGGCCGGCGAAGCGCGCAATGCCCTTCGTCTACGTGCAGACGGTCCTGATCGCGCTGCTGGCCTGGGGCGTCTCGCCGCGACGGGTCGTGGCGTCCAGCATCGAGGGCCTGGGCCTCACGGTTGCGATCCTGTGGATCATCTTCGGCGCGATCCTCCTGCTCAACGCCCTGAAGCATGCCGGAGCACTGGCCACGATCCGCGCCGGTTTCACGGGGATCAGTCCCGATCGCCGGGTCCAGGTCGTCATCATCGCGTGGCTGTTCGGGACGTTCCTCGAGGGGGCGTCCGGTTTCGGGACACCGGCCGCCATCGTCGCGCCCCTGCTCGTCGGCCTCGGCTTCCCTGCCATGGCGGCGGTCGTGATCGGCCTGATGATCCAGTCGACCCCGGTCTCGTTCGGTGCCGTCGGGACGCCCATCATCGTCGGGGTGACCGGCGGCCTGCAGGACGCCACGCTCGACGCAGAACTCGTCGCGGCCGGGAGCTCGTGGGACCAGTTCCTCCAGCTGATCACCAGCGAGGTGGCGATCATCCACGGAATCGTGGGCACGCTCATGCCGCTGCTCATGGTGCTGATGCTGACCCGGTTCTTCGGGGAGCGTCGCTCCTGGCGCGCGGGTCTCGCCGCTGCGCCCTTCGCCCTGTTCGCGGGGATCGCGTTCACGGTGCCCTACGCCCTCGTTGGTGTGTTCCTGGGGCCGGAGTTCCCGTCGATCCTCGGCGCACTGGCCGGCATGGCCGTCGTGGTCCCGGCGGCGCGCGCCGGCTTCCTCGTCCCGAAGGACACGTGGGACTTCGCCCCGCCCTCCCACTGGCCGACCGAGTGGCTCGGTTCGCTGGAGCTGCGGCTGGACGACCTCACGCCCGACCGGGAACCGATGAGCCTGCTGCGGGCGTGGACGCCCTACCTCGTGGTGGCCGTCCTGCTCGTGCTCAGCCGCATCGACCAGCTCGGGATCAACGACCTGCTCAAGCGCGTCGTGCTGCAGTGGCAGGACATCCTCGGCGAGGGCATCTCGACGTCGTTGGAACCGCTCTACCTGCCAGGTGGGATCATGGTGGTCACCGTGGCGATCGCCTACGTGGTGCTGGCCATGCGACCTGCCCAGCTGCGGGAGGCCGCGTCGGAGTCCACGCGGACGCTGGTCGGCGCCGGGGTCGTGCTGATGTTCACGATCCCGATGGTCCGCATCATGATCAACTCGGGCGTCAACGACGGTGGTGTCGACGGCGCCGCGCTGGCGAGCATGCCGGTGGCCATGGCGGACTGGGTGAGCGCTGCCGTCGGCACGGTCTACCCGCTGCTCGCGCCGACGGTCGGCGCGCTCGGCGCCTTCATCGCAGGCTCGAACACGATCTCGAACCTGATGCTGTCGCGCTTCCAGTACTCGACCGCCGTGCAGCTCGACCTCGCGCCCTCGATGCTCGTGGCGCTGCAGGCGGTCGGTTCGGCCGCCGGGAACATGATCGCCATCCACAACATCGTCGCCGCGGCGGCCACGGTGGGCCTGCTCGGACGCGAGGGCCTCGTGCTGCGTCGGACGATCATCCCGACCGTGTACTACTGCCTCGCCACCGGCCTCATCGGCGTCGTCGCGCTGTACGTCCTCGGCTTCACCGACGTGCTCAC
>JBFKQZ010000170.1:0-7027 GCA_041627475.1 Nitriliruptoraceae bacterium
TCGAGCTCGCCCCGGTCGCCCGGTGGCCTGGCTCCCTCGACGGGCACGCCGAGCTCGGCGAGCCCCGCCGTCGCCGCACCGCCGGTGTACAGCGCGTGCGCACCGAGGTTGAGCGTGAAGCCGTCGGCCGTGGTGGAGCGGGCGCGGCCGCCGAGCACGGGACCGCGTTCGATCACGAGCACGCGGGCGCCCGCCCGGGCCGCGTGTGTCGCGGCGACGAGTCCGGCCAGGCCGCCGCCGAGGACGACGACGTCGACACGGCAGGGTGGGACGGGATCGTGGTGGACGTGGGTCATCGGGGCCTCCTGCGTGGTGGGTTCACCTCTGATGACGAACCAGCCGCTGGAGGTGTGACATCAGTCGGCTGCGCGGCGCAGGCGGTCCATCACCGCCCGGCCGACCCCCACCTCCTCGACGCCCTCCACGACGAGGACGTCGACGCCAGCGGCCTCCGCGTCGCGCAGGGCGCCGTACAGCTGCGCCGCCAGGTCCGCGGCGTCACCGAACGTCGCGATCGTCGTGACGTCGCCGGTGCCGGCGATCCGCCCCACGATGCCGACCCGCTCGCCCGCCGCTGCCAGCGCTGCGGCCCGCTCCCCCGCCGCGCCGGGCGGCACGACCTCAACACGGCAGACAGGTTGGTAGTGGCGGTGCCGGGTCCCCGGCGAGGCTGCAGCCCCCGCGGATGTGGTCGGGGCGGCGACGGCGCGGGTCAGGTCCTCGTGGGTCACGGAGCCCTCGCGCAGGACCACGGGCACCTCGCCCCGCGCGTCGACGACCGTGGACTCGACGCCGACCGGACAGCGGCCCCCGTCGACGACCGCATCAATGGCCCCGTCGAGGTCGGCCAGCACGTGCGCCGCCGTGGTCGGCGACGGACGTCCCGAGCGGTTGGCCGAGGGTGCGGCGACGGGCACCCCGGCGGCGACGAGCAGGGCGTTCGCGACCGGGTGCCCGGGGACACGCACGGCCACGGTGTCCAGCCCACCGGTGGTCACGGTGGGGAGGTCGGGCCGCGCCGGCAGCACGAGCGTGAGCGGTCCGGGCCAGAACGCCGCAGCCAACCGCTCGGCCAGCGGCGTCATGCCGGTGGCGACGGTCGTCACCTGGTCGGCGGCGGCGAGGTGGACGATCAGCGGGTTGTCCGCCGGCCGCTGCTTGGCCGCGAACACCCTGCGCACCGCGTCCGCCGACGTCGCATCGGCCCCGAGGCCGTAGACGGTCTCGGTCGGGAAGGCGACCAGCCGACCGGCGCGCAGCAGCCCGCCGGCGACGGCGAGGCCGTCGTCGGTCGGGGCGAGCACACGTGTGGCCACGGGTCGGTCCTGCGGTGGAGGGGCCCAAGGGTCGGGCGCGTCGCCGTCGCGGTCAAACCGGACGGGCCCTGCGCCCCTATCGGCCGGACGGCGGATGTGCGATGGTTGGTGATGATGTCCCACCGCTTCGTGGCCGCTGGGTGTGCTCCCACGAGCGAGGTGCCTGCCATGCGTCCGTACCACATCATCGTCGCCGTCGACGGCTCCGACGAGGCCGGTCGAGCCGTGGACTGGGCTGCGCACCTCGCGAAGTGCGACGACATCCCGCTGACGGTCGTCCACGTGATGCCGCGCGGCGGCACGAACCGCATCCCCCAGGCCATGGAGGAGTTCGAGCGCATCGAGCACCTGCACCTCACCGAGCACGACCTGCTCCGCAGCGCCGCGGAGAAGATCGTCGGGCGGGCGGCGGAACGGGCCACGCAGGTCGGTGCGCCGAAGGTCGACACGGCCGTGCTGGTCGGTGGCGACCCCGCGACCGTGCTCGCCGCCGAGGCCGAGGACCTCGGGGCGAACCTGGTGGTCATGGGGTGCCGCGGGCTGTCGAACGTGCCGGGGATGATGCTCGGCAGCGTGTCGCACCGGATGCTGCACCTGATGGACCGTGGTGCGGTCCTGGCGGTGCACTGACCTCAGCGGCGGCGGTTGCGCCGGCGGCTGCGCGGACGCGCGCCGCCGCGTGGCTGCTGCTCGTCGCCGCCACCCGACCGGTTGCTGTCGCTGCCGTTCGACCGTGACCGCTGCCCGCCGTTGCCGTTGGTGCGGCTGCTGCCGCTGCCGTTGGACGGCTGCGTGTCGTTGCCGTTGGACCGCGCCCGCTGCGCGCCGTTGCCGTTCGCGCGCTCGCGCGTGTCGCCGGACCGGCTGCGGCTGGTGCTGCCGCCACCGAGGACGCCGAGGTCGACGCGGTGGGTACCGCCGACGTCGAGGCCCTTCTGCAGGTCACGCAGCTGCTTGGCCTGGTCCTCGAGCACCAGCGAGACGACGGTGCCGTCACGGCCGGCGCGGCCCGTGCGGCCCGAACGGTGGACGTAGTCCTTGTCGGTCGCCGGCAGGTCGTAGTGGATGACGGTGTCGACGTCGTCGACGTGGATGCCGCGGGCAGCGACGTCGGTCGCGATCAGCGCGGTGACCGAGCCGCTGCTGAACTCGGCCAGCGCCCGCTCGCGCTGGTTCTGGCTGCGGTTGCCGTGGATCGCGGCCGTGGACAGGCCGGCCTTGGACAGCTGCTTGGCGAGCCGGTCGGCACCGCGCTTGGTCCGCGTGAAGACGATCGTCGAGCCGCTGCGGCGCAGGGCGTCGGCGGTCAGCTGCTTGCGGTCGTCGCGGTGGACCTCCCAGAAGTAGTGGCCGACCTGGCCCTGCTCCTCCTCGGACTCCTCGATCTCGACCCGCACGGGACGGTGCTGGTAGCGCTTGATGAGGACATCCACGTCGCCGTCGAGCGTCGCCGAGAACAGCAGCGTCTGGCGGTCGGGGTGGGTCTTGTCGAGCAGGCGCTTGACCACCGGCAGGAAGCCCATGTCGGCCATGCGGTCGGCCTCGTCGAGGACGACGACCTTGACCTGGTCGAGGTGGAGCTGGCCCTGCTGGATGAGGTCCTCGAGCCGGCCGGGGGTGCCGACGACGATGTCGACGCCCTTCTTCAGCCGGTTGATGTCGTTCCTGACGTTGGTGCCGCCGTAGAACGAGGCGACCCAACGGCGGCGCGCCTTCGCCAGCGGCAGGATCGTCTCCTGGACCTGGTTGGCGAGCTCGCGCGTCGGGGTGAGGATCAGCGCACCGGGGTGGTGCGGGGCGCAGTCCGGTGGGGTGTTCTCGACGACGGGGATGGCGAACGCGAGCGTCTTGCCGGACCCGGTCGGGGCCTTGCCGCAGAGGTCCTGGCCGCGCAGCGTCGCCGGCAGCGTCTCGGCCTGGATCGGGAACGCCGCGGTCATGCCGTTGCTGTGCAGGACGTCGTGGAGCTTCCTCGCGACGCCGAGCTCACGGAAGGTCGGCTGGTCGGCGTCGAGGCCGGGGTTCTGGTCGGTGCGGGAGGACCGGGAGGTGGTCTGGTTGCTCACAGGCAGGAGTGCTTTCGTGGGCGCCGTGCAGGCGCGAGGTGCCCCCGGCGGCGTCCTGCCGGCAGGGATGCACGGCGATGCCGTGCGGATGTGCACGGCGGTGCCGTGCAGGACCGGCCGGGTCACCGGGCGGCGGGGAGGAGCGGGCGTGTGGTCGACACGCAGCGCTGCACGCGGGAGGCGTGGAGTCCGGCGGAGGGCCGGGAACGTGTCCGCCGCGGCAGTGCCGCGGCGCGCCGCCAGCGTACGGCACCGCAGCTGGAAGCACCCGGACCGGTGACGTTCAGGCCGCCTCGGGGTCCTCCCCCGGCGGCGTCCAGTGGCCGTGCTCGATCAGCCGGGTCAGGTCGTCGTAGCAGTTCCACGCCTCGACGATCCGTCCGTCGTCGCCGAACCGGTACTCGCACCACCAGGCCCACGTCGCACGCTGCCCCGACGGCGCGAAGACACTGCCGGGGACCGAACCGGTGTGGGTCGCCGTGTAGCTGCCGCGCAGGAAGATGCTCCGCTCGTCGCCGACCCAGTGGTCGATGCGTGCGTGGACGTCGGGGAACACCGTGTAGAAGCGCTCGACCTCGGCCCAGTGCTCGTCGTGGTCCATCGTGCGCACGTCACCGGTGCTCGCATGGACCGTGATCTTCTCGGCGTAGCACGGGTCGAGGCGCTCGCGGTCGTGGTCGTTGAACGCCTCCACCAGCTGCTCGACGACGGCGTGGTGCTGCTCGGCCGGGGTCATCCCGTTGCCTCCTGCTGGGCGACCGATCCACCATACGCCGAATGCGGTCGATGGCGCCGTCACTGGCACGTACGGCTCGTTCCGGGGCACGGGGGCGCACCACCTCCACGGCAATGTCACACCCCTCCTCCACCCTGTGCAGCAGTCGGCAGGACACAGGAGTCAGGCCCGTGAGGATCCACCGCATCCACCTCCAGCACGTCGCTGGCGTGGACGACCGTGCCCTGGAGTTCGACGACGGCGTGACCGTCGTCGTGGGCCCCAACGAGGCGGGCAAGTCGACCATCGCCACGGCCCTGCAGCTGCTGCTCGAGGAGAAGGACCGCTACGACAACGCCGACATCCGGGCGGTCCGGCCCGTCCACGTCGACGCCGACCCCACGATCGAGCTGGAGTGCACCACGGGCCCGTACCGCGTGACCTACCGCAAGGTGTTCGGCCGCACCGCCGGTCGTCGCGAGACCTCGCTGACCGTCCACACGCCCCGCAACGAGTCGCTGACCGGTGACGCCGCCCACGACCGCATGCGCGAGATCATCGAGGAGACGGTCGACGAGCAGCTGTGGGCCGCGCTGCGCGTCCAGCAGCGCCACGACGTCGGCCAGGCCGACCTGACCGCGTCCGGCGCCCTGGCCGCCGCGCTCGACGCCGCAGGTGCGGGCGCGACGACGCTGGCCGAGGACGGCTCGCTCGTGGCGCGTGTCGACGAGGCCGCCGCCGAGTTCTGGACCGACACCGGCCGCGAGCGCAAGCCGCTGCAGGAGGCAGCGGCCGCGGTCGACGAGGCACGCACCGAGCTCGAGGAGGCCGAGGCGACGCTCGCGTCGGTGCAGGACGCCACGGAGCGGCACGACCGGCTCGTCGACCAGCTCGCCAGCTGGCGGGACGCGCTGCCCGGTCTGGAGCGTCGGGCAAAGGAGACCGCCGAGAAGCTGGCCGAGGTCACCGAGCAGCGGGCCGCCCTGACCTCCGCCACCCACCGGGTCGAGGCAGCCTCGGTCGCAGCGACGCGGGCGCGGGACGCCGTGACCGACCGGCGCATGCTCACCGAGCGGGTCGCCGAGCTCGACGAGGTGCTCGCCGACCGCGCCGACGCCGCCGAGCGCGCTGTCGACCTCGTGACCTCAGCCGAGGCGCGGGTCAGCGAGGCACGGGCCGACCGTGACGAGGCCCGCACGGCCGTGGACACCGCCCGTGCGGCACTGCGCACGGCCGAGGACGACGTCCGCCTGCTGCGGCTGGCGGCCGACGCAACCTCCCTGCAGGCACGCATCGAGCGGGCCGAGGCGCTGCACACCCGACGCGAGGACGCCAAGGCACGACTCGACGACGGCGCCCCGAGCGCCGCGGACATCCGTCGCCTGGAGGGCCTGGCCGAGCGCGTCCGCACGACCGCGGCCGTGCTCGAGGCAGACCTGCCCCGGCTGCGGATCACCGGACCCGCCGATGCGGACGTCGCTGTGGACGACGCCCCGGTCCGGCTCGACACCACGATCGACCGCACGGTGGACGGCCCGGTCGTGGTCCGCATCGGCGACGTGACCGTCGCGGTCGAGCCGGGCTCCAGCGCGAGCGAACTGGCCGACGCACACGGCGACGCCGAGCACGCCCTGCGGACCGCGCTGGACGAGGCCGGTGTGGCCGACCTCGCCGCCGCACGTGCCCGCCGGGAGGCCGCGCAAGTGGCCCGCCGCGACCTGGAGCAGACCGACGCCGAGTGGCAGCAGCTGGTCGCCGTCGACGGCCTCGACGGCCTGCGGGCCTCGCTGCAGCGCACCGAGGCGACGCTGGCCGAGCTGCGTGCCGCTCGCCCCGACGACCACCCGCTGCCCGACGACGTCAGCCACGCCGAGGAGCTCGTGGCTGCTGCCCAGGCAGAGGTCGCACGGACCCAGGCGGTCCTGGCCACGGCCGAGACCGCGCTGGAGACTGCGGTCGAGGCAGCCGGCACCGCCCGTACCGCCGCGGCCGAGGCCGCCGCCCGCCGCGACGGTGTGGCCGAGCAGCTCACCGAGACGACGACCCGGCTCGCGGAGCTGCGCGCCGCCGAGTCCGACGAGGACCTCGCGGCCGCAGCCGAGGCCGCCGCGGAGCAGGTCACGGCCGCCGAGGCCGAGCTGGCCGCGGCCGAGGCGGCGCTGGCCGCGCTGGACGTGTCGGCCATCGAGGCGGACGCCGAGGGCGCCCGGACCCGGCTGGAGACGACGCGGCGCCAGCTGCAGGAGGCGGACCTCGAGCGGGCGCGCCTGTGGGGCGAGATCGAGGCGTCCGCATCGGCCGGGCTGGGCGAGAAGGTGCCGCACCTCGCCGCGGCACTGGACGACGCAGTGGCGCGGCACGACGCCCTGCGGCACCGGGCCGAGGCGCTCAAGCTGCTGCGCGACACGCTGCACCGGCACCGCGACGAGGCACGGGCGCGCTACCAGGCGCCGCTGCGTGCTGAGGTCGAGCGGCTGGGTCGCGTGGTGTTCGGCGACGACTTCTCGGTCGAGCTCGACGAGCACCTGCGTGTCGTCTCACGCACGCTCGGGGGCCGAACATTGGCGATCGAGCAGCTGTCGGGCGGTGCCCAGGAGCAGCTGGCGATCATCACGCGGCTGGCGGCGGCGTCGCTGGTCGACGGCGAGGACGGCGTCCCGCTGATCCTCGACGACGCGCTCGGCTACGCCGACCCGACCCGCACCGACCGCGTGAACACGCTGCTCGCGGACATCGGCAGCAACGCCCAGGTGATCGTGCTGACCTGCGACCCGGACCGCTTCAGCGCAGTCCCCGGCGCCCGTCTACTCCACGTGGCATGAGGCCGGCCGTCCGGATTCAGCCGGCCCGGTCGGCGTGCTCGGCGATGACGTCGACCGCGGTCTGCAGCCGCAGCACCAGCCGGGCCGGCTCGCTCTCCGCCTCGCAGA
>JBFKQZ010000171.1:0-6977 GCA_041627475.1 Nitriliruptoraceae bacterium
GGCGTCACCGGTGGTCAGCACGCCGGCCGCGTCCGCCGCGGCGGCCACCCTGACGACCGCGCCGAGGTTGCCGAGGTGGCGCGGCTGCTCCAGCAGGACCAGGGGCCCCGGTCTGCGCACGACCTCATCCAGCTCGTGGCGCGGACGGTCGGTCGTGCCGTGGAGCGGGGAGGGGAGGGGCTTGCCGACCAGTTCGTCCCAGGTCGCCTCGTCCACCTCGCGCAGCCCGGCGGCGTCCAGGTCGAGGTCCGGGGCCAGCCCGCGACGCAGCTCCTCGACCGCGGCCGCGTCGGTGGTGACGAGGTCCCGGACCTCGGCACCGAACCGCAGGGCGTGCTTCACGGCGTGGAAGCCCTCGAGGGCGACCTCGGCCATCGTCGGTCCCTCGGGGTCGCGGCTGGAGTCGGTGGGGCGCAGGTTGCCTGTTGCCGGGGCGCGCGGCCACCAGCGCCGTCGGGCCGCGGCCGTACCTTGGTGCCATGCCACTGCTGCTCGTCATCGCCTTCATCGTCGTCCCGCTGGTCGAGCTGTGGGTGATCGGCCTCGTCGCCGACGCCCTGACCCTCGGGCCCACGCTGGTCCTGCTGCTGCTCGACTCCGTCGTCGGCGCCGTCCTGGTCCGTCGCGAGGGCAGCCGCGCGTGGCAGGCGTTCCGCTCGGCGATCGGCGAGGGGCGCGTCCCGGACATGGAGATCATCCAGGGCGCGCTGCTGCTGTTCGGCGGCGCCCTCCTGCTGACCCCAGGTTTCGTCACCGACGTCCTCGGGCTGGCGCTCGTGCTGCCGGTCACCCGGGCGCCGCTGGCCCGCCTGATCCGTCTGCGTGCGGTGCCGATCCCGCTCCAGGTCGGCACCGGCGTGTGGAACAGCAGCCGCACCCGTGGCGACCGACGGGCCGACGAGGGCACGCGCGGTGCGGGAACCACCACGGACCAGCCGTCGATCGAGGTCGTCAGCGTCGAGCGCGACGAGCAGGACGAGGACGTCTGAGGTCCTGGCGGGGTCAGTTGTCCCCGAAGACCCGCGGCCACCGGGTGGTCTCCGTTGCCTCCCGCAGGTTCGCCGAGCTGGCGGCGTCGGGTCGCCCGGTCGATCGTGACGGGCCCGCGGTCCCACGGACGAACGCGACCGTCGACAGCGCCGCACCGGGCGTCAGCAGCACGAGGCCCAGGGCTGTGGTCGTGCCGCCGTCGCCGAGGAGCAGCACGGCCAGCCCGCCGAGCAGCAGCACCACGCCGACGGTGGTCAGGCGGGGCGTCACGGTGGCTCCTTGCGGTCTGGTGCGCGGCGAGTCTAGCCATGTTCGGCTGAACAACACAGGAAGATTATTTCGGTAGTCTCCGTGCGTGCGCACCCCGGACGGGGCAGCGCGGCGACACCGGCGGGGTGACCCGTCGATTTCGTCGCCGCAACCACCGCCAGTTAGCGTCCGGCGCACGTCCGGGTACCGGGAGCACCCGCAGCACGACCTGCCAGACCCGCCACCGACAACCGGAGACCGCTGTGTCCGACCGCATCCAGGCAATCCGTGACGCCATCCTCGAGGGCGCACCGGGCGAGCGCATCGGCGAGCTGCCGCTGCCCGAGTCCATGCGAGCCGCCGTCGTCCGCAAGGACGAGGTCGACATGTTCGCCGGCCTCGAGTCGTGGGAGAAGGACCCGCGCAAGTCGCTGCACATCGACGAGGTGCCGATCCCGCCGCTCGGGCCGAACGAGGTGCTCATCGCCCCGATGGCCTCGGCCCTGAACTTCAACACCGTCTGGACCTCGATCTTCGAGCCGCTCCCGACATTCGGCTTCCTCGAGCGCATGTCGCGACTCGGTGAGCTCGGCGCACGCCACGACCTGCCCTACCACATCGTCGGTTCGGACGCGGCCGCCGTGGTCCTGCGCACCGGCCCGGGCGTGACCAAGTGGAAGCCCGGTGACCGCGTCACCGTCCACTGCAACTACGTCGACATGGAGGGTCCGCAGGGACACGAGGACTCGATGCTCGACCCCGACCAGAAGATCTGGGGCTTCGAGACGAACTTCGGCGGCATGGCCGACATCTCGATGGTGAAGTCCAACCAGCTGATGCCGATGCCGACCCACCTCAACTGGGAGGAGGCGGCGTCGTTGGGGCTCGTCATGGCGACCAGCTACCGCATGCTCGTCGGGGAGAACGCCGCCCGCATGAAGCAGGGCGACGCGGTCCTGATCTGGGGCGCCACCGGTGGCATCGGCGGCTTCGCCACGCAGTTCGTCCTCAACGGCGGCGGCATCCCGGTCTGCGTCGTGTCCAGCCAGGACAAGGTCGACCTGCTGCACAGCCAGGGTGTCGAGCACGTCATCGACCGCAAGGCCGAGGGCTACAGCTTCTGGACCGAGGACGGCGAGACCGACTACGCGGAGATCAAGCGCTTCGGCGGCAAGATCCGTGACATGATCGGCCGCGACGTCGACATCGTCTTCGAGCACCCGGGTCGTTCGACCTTCGGTGCGTCGGTCATCGTCTGCAAGCCGGGCGGCACGATCGTCACCTGCGCGTCGACCACGGGCTACATGCACGAGTACGACAACCGCTACCTGTGGATGAACCTCAAGAACATCCTCAGCAGCCACTTCGCCAACTACAACGAGGCGTACGCGGCGAACGACCTGGTCAACGAGGGCATGATCCACCCGATCCTGTCGGACGTGTTCACCCTCGAGGACTCGGCCGAGGGCGCGTACCAGATCCACACCAACGCCCACACCGGCAAGCTCGGCGTGCTCGTCAACTCGCCGGAGCCCGGCCTGGGTGTCCAGGACACCGAGAAGCGGGCCAAGTTCCAGTCCGAGCTCGACAAGTGGGCCGGCAAGGCCGTCTGAGTCGAATCACGCGAATGTCGCTGTGACGCCAGCCCCGCACACCCGCGGCGCTGGCGTCACAGCTGTCCGGGGGCTGTTGCGCGCCGTCCGCAGGGCCGCGGCCGTGGCGTCGCAGCGGGGTCGGTTAGCGTCGGTCCGGCCAGCGCCACGACCATGGAGCCATCAGTGACCAGCCTCGGGATGACGATCGGGGGGCCGTACGCGGTCCTGCCACACTTCGCGAAGGCCGTGGAGGACGCGGGCTTCGACGCCGTGTGGGTGGCCGAGACCGGCCAGTCCGCGATCGTGCAGGCGGCGGTCGTCGCGCAGGCGACCGAACGCGTGCAGGTCGGGACCAACATCGCGCTGGCCTTCCCGACCGCCCCGGCGGTGATGGCACTCGACGCCTGGGACCTCGGTGAGCTCACCGGCGGGCGTTTCACGATCGGGCTCGGCAGCCAGGTCAAGCGGATCATCGAGGACCGCTTCGGGGTGGACTTCCGCCCCGCCGCGCAGCGCATGCGCGAGTACGTCGAGGCCATGCGGACGACGTGGGACATGCACACCGGCCGCAGCGGCGACAGCTACGAGGGCGAGCTCTACCAGGTGCGGCACGCCGGGGTCACCGGCGTCGGCTACGCGAAGGGCACCGAACTGCCCGACCCGCCGGTCTACGTCGCAGGGGTCGGCCCGCTGATGGTGGGTGGGGCGGCAGCCGTCGCCGACGGACTGCTCGGACACCCGTTCACCTCCGACCGCTACATCGAGACGGTCGTCCACGAGCGGATCGAGGCCGGGCTGGAGGAGGCGGGGCGCGACCGCAGCGAGTTCTCGCTGTCGCAGGGGCTCATCGTCGCCGTGAGCGACGACCCGCAGGAGGCCCGGGAGTGGGCCAAGCAGCAGATCGCGTTCTACGGCACGACCCCCAACTACAAGGCCGTCTTCGCCACCTACGGCGACGAGCACCTGATGGACCCGCTGCGAGACCAGTTCAAGAAGGACAAGCGCGACATCGAGGCGCTGCGGGCGCTCGTCCCCGAGGAGGCCGTCGACCGCTACGCCGTGGCCGGCACCCCCGACGAGGTGCGCGATCGCATCGCCGACCTCGACGCACGTGGCCTCGCCGACCACTGGGTGATCGGCGGCCCCTGGTACCGCATGTCGATGGAGGACCTCGGCCGCAACGCGATGGCGACCATGGACGCGCTCAAGCGCTGACCGGCGGCGGTGCGGCACGGCCGCCGGATGCTGCGTGTCGTCAGCAGCCCAGCGAGATGAAGGGCGCGACCGGCAGCGTGGCGCACGTCGGTGCCCACACGGTTGCCGCGACCAGCGGCACGGCGGTCCACGCCGAGCGGCGCGTCTCGAGCAGGACGGCCAGGACGATGGCGACGGATGCAGCCATCGCGCCGCGGTACAGCGAGACGGCGAGGTTCGCGCTGAAGAGCCCGCCGCCCATCGAGAAGACGAACGCGACCATGGCCACGATCGCGGGGCCGAGCACGGTCGCGCGGGTCGTGCGGTCGTTGGTCGCCACGAGCCGGTCGGTCAGCAGGATCACCGCGACCATGGCGAGCCCGTCGAGGAAGACGGCCCACGTCGGGGGGCCGCTGCCCGCCAGCGAGATGAGCAGGCCCAGCACCGTCCCGACCGCCACCGCTCCGAGGCCGTAGGTCCGCAGTGCCTCCAGCAGCGGCATGTCGGTCGCACGGAAGCCGTCTCGGGCCCGCACCACGAGCAGGCCGAACAGGTACATCGTCCCGCCCCCTGCCGCGACGAGGACGATCACGCCGAGCACGAGCGTCAGCAGGTCGAGCTGCACGAGGCCCGGGCCGTTCGCCGCGAACCCTCGCAGCCGGCCCAGCAGGGCGCCGACCACGCTGCCGCCGCTGAAGCCGCGGACGTAGCCGGCGGCCAGCAGGGGTGCGACGAGCAGGAGCCCGTCGGCCAGTCCGGTGCGCTCGCCGACGAGGCCGTAGGCGTCCAGCCCCTGCTCGCGGTACCGCGCGAGGAACCGTGGCGGCACGACCATCAGCAGCACGACCCAGATCGGCGTGAGCCACAGCGACAGGTCACCCGACGGGTAGAACGGGATCCGGAACACGAACTCCACGACGAGCGTGCCGAACACGAGTGCGGACGCCGCCAGGATGAAGTCCGAGCGTGCGTCGTCGGGAGAGAGCCACATGCGCGCGACGGTACTCGCTCCGTGCCACCGCGTGGCGCGGCGGCGGCGCCTCGGCCCGGCCGACCGGTGGGCGACCGGGGGGCTGCGGGCCGTAGGCTCGGCGCCGACCAGGGAGGAGTCGTGGCCGACCAGCTGCTTCGGGCGTCGATCATCATCATCGGTGACGAGCTGCTGGGTGGATTCGTGCGCGACCGCAACACCCACTTCCTCGCTGGTCGGCTGCGCGAGCACGGGGTCCCGCTGGACCGCGTGCACGTCGTGCCCGACGAGTTCGACGACATCGACGAGGCACTGCAGACGGAGCTGGGGCGCGCACGCCCCCGGCTGGTGCTGACGACGGGCGGGATCGGCTCGACGCCTGATGACATCACGTTCGAGGCGGTGGCCCGCAGCCTGGGCGTGGACGTCGTGGAGGAGCCGGTCATCGCGGAGCGGCTCGAGGGTGCGCTGGCGTGGACACGGGCGCAGGGACTGGAGGTCGACGACGAGGCCGTGCACCAGTTCTTCCGCATGGCGCGCGTCCCCGAGGGTGCTCGGCTGGTCCGTGGCGGCTGGGCGCCGGCCGTGCAGGTCGACGTCGACGGCGGCATCGATGCCCCCGGCGGTGCGACCGTCGTGATCCTGCCCGGCGTCCCCGGGCAGACCCGCGACCTGGTGGCCAACGGGGTCGAGCCCGACCTGCTCGCCGGACGCAACCCGGCATGGACGGTCGAGGAGGTGCACCACGGCTTCCCGGAGTCGGTGCTCAACCCGGTGTTCCTCCGGCTCGGCGAGGAGCACCCCGACGTCAAGCTCGGGTCGTACCCGGGCAACCCCATGATCGTCCGCCTGCAGGGCGAGCCCGACGCGGTCGCCGCGGCCGCCGCCTTCGTCCGCGGCGAGGTCGCTGCGCTCGAGGCCACGGAGGCCGGTGCGCGGGTGGCCGCCGCGTGGGGCGCTCGTTTCGACGACGCGGAGGACGACCGATGAGCGACGGGCCGGGCACGGCCGACCGACGGCTGCTGGTGGTGCACGCCCACCCCGACGACGAGTCGTCCAAGGGCGCGGCGACGTCGGCGCGCTACGCCGACGAGGGAGCCGACGTCGTGCTGGTCACCTGCACCGGCGGTGAGGCCGGGGAGGTGCTCAACGAGAAGGTCGGCGAGGTGACGCCCGAGGAGATGCCCGCGCTGCGCGAGCGCGAGCTGGCCGCGGCGGTCGAGGCGATCGGCTTCGCCCGCACCTACGCGTTGGGTGAGCGCGACTCGGGCTGGCACGAGGACCTCGGGGAGATCCCCGGCGCCCCCTGCTTCTGGCACGCACCGATCGCACGGCCGGCCACGAGGCTGGCCGCGATCCTGCGCAGCGAACGGCCGCAGGTCGTCGTGACCTACCCGCCCGACGGTGGCTACCCGCACCCCGACCACATCCGCACCCACGAGGTCACGATGGCGGCTGTCGACCTCGCGGCGGCCCCCGACGCCGAGGTCGAGGGCGAGCCGTGGGAGGTGGCGCGCGTCGTCGGCACGACGGTGTTCACGAAGCCGCGGGTGGTCGCGCTGCACGAGGCGATGCTCGCCGCGGGCCACGAGTCGCCGTACGCCGAGTGGCTCGACCCGGAGCAGGAGCGGCCCGAGCGCGACGCCGACCGGCTGCCGGTCGCTGCCCGGCTGGACGTCGCCGCCTGGTTCCCGCGTCGCGATGCCGCGCTGCTCGCCCACGCCAGTCAGGTCGATCCCGACGGCCTGTGGTTCGCCGTACCGCGCGAGGTCGAGGCAGACGCCTGGCCGTGGGAGGAGTTCGTCTGTCTGCGACCGACCGAGATCGACGGGGCGCCGCTCGACGACCTCTTCGCCGGACTCTGACCGGAGCGCCTCGACGACTCCCCGAGCCTGTTGTGGCATCGTGGAACCGGGCGGGGCCGCGTGGCGTCCCACAGACGACCACGACCGGGAGATCAGGGATGCGCACGACACGAC
>JBFKQZ010000172.1:0-6951 GCA_041627475.1 Nitriliruptoraceae bacterium
GTACGGCTTCGGCAAGGAGGTCGTGGAGCGGTGGTGCGACCGCGTGGCGCTGCGCGACGGGCTGTCGACGATCACGGTGCGTCCGTCGTGGGTCGCGACGGCCGACAACGTCGAGCGCAACCTCGGCCCGGTGGTCCGCGAGCCGTTCCAGCCGTCGGGCAACTTCTGGTCGTGGACCGACGCCGGCGACCTCGGCGAGGCGATCCGGCTGGCCTGCGAGGTCGAGCACGAGGGCCACACCGTCGTCTACGTCGCCCAGCCGGACAACGGCACGGGGGTGTCGCTGCACGACCTGGTCGATCGCGTCTACCCCGACCTGGCCAGCCGCGTCCGGACCCACCTCCCCCGCCCCGACGCCAGTGGCATCGACAGCTCACGGGCCCGGCTCCTGCTCGGGTGGACGCCGACCCGGACGCTGGACGACTGGCTGGACGAGGACGGTCGGCGGCGCCGCTAGGCCTGGTCCGCGAGGCCGCCCGGATCGTCGGGGACGTCCACGGCGTGCTCGCGCAGGACCTCGAGCGGGACGACCTGCGTCGCCTCCTCGGCGGTGCTCGCCAGCACGACCGGTGCGGCCGCGCCGTCCTCGTGCGCTCGCAGCCAGTTCCGGGCCGTCACGCACCAGCGGTCACCGGGCGTGAGCCCCGGGAAGCGGAACTCGGGCCGCGGGGTCGAGAGGTCGTTGCCGATCTGCGCCTGGTGCTCGAGGAAGTCCACCGTCATCACCGCACAGATCGTGTGGCTGCCGACGTCGTCGGGCGCCGTCCTGCACGAGCCGTCGCGGAACCACCCGGTGACCGGGTCGGTGCTGCAGCCGCGGAGCGGACCGCCGAGGACGTTGCGTGGGGCCATGCGCCACAGGCTAGGGCCGCCGGACGGCCGACCCGTCCGGCTGCCGCGGGACGTGGCGCGCGGCACCATGAAGACACGTTCACGATCGGCTCACGCCGGCGTCACACGGTCGCAGGAGGCTCACGGACGTGACATCCGAGCCCATGGACGCCGTGCGTCGGCAGCTCGCCAGCATCCGCACCCGGCTGGTGCTGGCCATCGTCGCCGTGCTCGTCCTCGGCCTCGGCGGGACCGCGCTCGGGACCAGCCGGGTCCTCGAGGCACGGGTCGACGGCCGCATCGACGCGCAGCTGCGCCAGGAGGCCGAGGAGCTCCGGCTGTTCGCCGCGCAGGGGCTCGACCCCGCGACCGGCGCGCCCTTCGGCGACGACGCGGCCAGCCTGCTGGAGGTCTTCGTGACCCGCAGCGTCACGACCGAGGGCGAGGTGATGGTGGCGCTCGTCGACGGCACCGCGGTGGCCGTGACCGGACGCACGGCCCCGGTCGACGTCACGAGCGACCTCGACCTCACTGCACTGGTCGGCTCGGCGACGTCCACGCGACGGGACGTCCTGGCCACCGATGACGGACCGCTGGAGTACCTCGCGCTCCCGGTGACCAACGAGGGCAGCCTCGGAGGCGTCCTCGTGGTGGGGATCTTCCGTGACATCGTGGCCGCAGAGGTGGAACAGACCGTGCGGGTCACGGCCCTGGTCGCCCTGGTCGCACTGGCGGTGGGCGTCGCGCTCGCCGTGGGCCTCGCACGTCGGATCCTGCGCCCCCTCGCCGAGATGACCGCTGCGGCGCGGGAGCTGGGGGACGACGACCTGTCGCGCCGCCTGACGATCGAGGGCCACGACGAGGTCGCGCGACTCGCCGCCACGTTCAACGGGATGCTGGACCGGCTCGAGACCGCCTTCGACGCCCAGCGCACCTTCGTGGACGACGCCAGCCACGAGCTGCGGACGCCACTCACGATCGTCCGGGGCCACATCGAGCTCCTCGAGACGGACCCCGACCCCACCGAACGCGCCGCGACCGTCGCCCTGGTGCTCGACGAACTGGACCGCATGGACCGCATCGTCGGGGACCTGCTGACGCTGGCCAGGGCCGAGCGCCCCGACTTCGTGACCACCGCGCCGTTCGAGGTCGACGAACTCACGACCACGACACTGCGCAAGGCCACTGGGCTCTCGGCCGAGCACACCTGGCGACTCGACGAGGTCGCCGTCGGGACGGCCGTCGGGGACGAGCAGCGGCTTGCCCAGGCCCTGCTGGCGCTGGCCCACAACGCGGCCCGGCACACGCCCCCCGGCACGACGGTGCGGCTCGGGTCGGCGATCCACGGCGACGAGCTGCGCCTGTGGGTCGCCGACGACGGACCAGGCATCCCCGCCGCCGACCACGACCGGGTGTTCGACCGCTTCGCGCGGGGGCCCGCCCGCCAGCGCGCTGCCGGTGCAGGTCTCGGCCTCGCGATCGTGCGCGCCATCGCGGAGGCGCACGGGGGCACCGTGCGCCTCGCGGCACCCAGCGGTGGCGGTGCCCGCTTCGACCTCCACCTACCAGGCGCGGCCGCGACCGACCTCCCGGCCCCGGCACCCGCACCGCTCGACGACCCCGTGCACAGCTGAGGAGCACCACGTGGCACAGATCCTGATCGCCGAGGACGAGGAACGCATCGCGTCGTTCCTCGAGAAGGGCCTCGCTGCGGACGGCCACTCGACGACCGTCGTCGGCGACGGCGAGGCCGCCGCCCGCTTCGCGCGCTCCGGGCTGTTCGATCTCGTGGTGCTCGACCTCGGCCTGCCGGGCAAGGACGGGCTGCAGGTGCTGGGCGAGCTCCGGGCGGCCGGGGATCGGACCCCGGTCGTGATCCTCACCGCCCGCAGCGGCGTCGAGCACGTCGTCAAGGGCCTCGAGCTCGGCGCGGACGACTACCTGACCAAGCCCTTCGCGTTCGACGAACTGCTCGCCCGGGTCCGCGCCCGGCTGCGCGACCGCGGCACCCCGACCACCACGACACTGACAGCGGGTGACCGCGAGCTGGACCTCCGGACCCGCCGCCTCCACCTCCCGGACGGTGCCGTCGAGGACCTCACCAGCCGCGAGTTCGCGCTCGCGGAGCTGCTGTTCCGCCACCCGGGACAGGTCCTCTCGCGCGAGCAGATCCTCAGCCAGGTCTGGGGCTTCGACTACGACCCCGGGTCGAACATCGTCGACGTCTACGTGAGCAACCTCCGTCGCAAGCTCGGTGCGGATGCCATCGAGACCATCCGCGGCGTCGGCTACCGACTGCTCGCCGAGGAGCGGGCATCGTGAGCAGCAAGCGACGCTGGGACCCCGGCCCGGGCAGCGAACTGGTCCCAGGGTGGACGGCCCTCGAGCACCTCGGGGGCGGCCGCCGGACCGAGGCCTGGCGCTGCGCCGACGACGACCGGCTCGCCGTCGTCAAGCTGCTCCGACCCGGGCGCGACGCCGAGCGCGACCACCGGCGCCTCGCCGAGGAGCTGCGGGCCTACGAGGACGCCGAGCACCCCGTGTTCCCCCGACTGCTCGCGGCCGACCTCGACCACGACCCGCCGTGGTTCGCGCTGGAGCACGTCGACGGCCCGCCCATCTCCCGCGTGGTGCGCGACACCGGCCCTCTGGACCTCGAGCAGGCGCTGCCGGTCCTGCGGCTCCTCGCCGCCGGGCTCGCCGACCTGCACGCCCGCGACCGGGTCCACCTCGACGTCAAGCCTTCCAACGTCGTGCTCGCCGCGACGCCGCGCCTGCTGGACCTCGGGGCGTCACGGACGTTCGCGGAGGCAGCCACGCTCGGCGCAGGGATCGGCACCTGGCACGCGATGGCACCGGAGCAGCGCGACCCGGCCCGCTTCGGACCTGTGGGGCCCGCAGCCGACGTCTGGGGCATCGGGAGCACGCTCCTGTACGCCGTCACGGGGAACTCCCCCCTGCGTGCCCGACGCGACGAGCCGGCCCCCGACGAGGACGCGGTCGCCGCAGCGGCCCGCGCCGCGGCAGGCCGGGCGCCGAGGCCGCTGCGCGCGTTGCTGGCCGCCTGTCTGGCGACCGCCGCCACGGAGCGGCCGGCCGCGGCCGAGCTGGCGGCGGCCGCCGACCGGGCCGCGCCGGCACCCGGTCTGGTGCGTCGCCTCGGCGCTGCACTGCGCGGCGATCGATGAGCACTTCATGAAGATCCTCTCATGCGGCTCACATCGACGCGTCATCCGGCCGATGCACAGTACGAGTCGTCGGTGGAGACCCCACTGACACCGACCGACCGAACCGACCGACCGAATCGCCCCCTCCCCGACAGGAGAGCCCCATGCGCCACCTGCTCCGCACCGTCCCGCTCGCGCTCGTCGCCGCCCTCGCCGTCGGCGGCGTGGCCGCCGCCGTCACCGGTGGTGACAGCCCCGACGACAGCCAGCAGGAGCTGGCCCGCGAGGAGGACCTGCCCGCCGAGGTGCTGCCCGCCGACCTCGACGACGACCCGGACGACGACCCGACGCCGTCGGACGACCCCTCCCCCGAGGACGACAGCGTCGACGACGACTCGCTGGACGACAGCCTCGACGAGTCGGACGACTCCGCCGACGACAGCATCGACGACACGGACGACAGCACCGACGACTCGGCCGACTCCGTGGACGACAGCGCGGACGACTCCGTTGACGAGGACTCGGTGGACGACAGCGCGGACGACTCGGTGGACGACGAGTCCGCTGACGACTCCGTGGACGACGAGTCCGCTGACGACTCCGTCGACGACGAGTCCTGACACCCTGACCGACCGGTCACGAGGAGCTGGGCATGCGCCACCTGGTACGCCCCGTCCCGCTGCTCGTGGCCGGCGTCCTCGCCGTGACCGTCGTCGGGCTCGGGGTCGCCGCCCCGGGTCCTGACGACGAGCCACCCGCACCCGTCGAGCTGACCACCGTCGAGGACGACGCGAGCGAGGGCGAACTGCCGCCCGAGCTGGTGGTCGAACCGGACGACGACCCCAGCGAGCCGGACGACGACGCCTCGGAGGACGACGGGGCCGACGACGAGGCGAGTCCGACGCCCTCGCCGCGCCCCAGCGCGTCCGACCGACCGGACGACGACCCGTCGGACGAGCCCAGCGAGCCGGACGACGACGAGTCCGAACCGGACGACGACGAGTCCGAACCGGACGACGACCCGTCGGACGAGCCGAGCGAACCGGACGACGACGAGTCCGAGCCCGACGACGACGAGACGCCCTGACGGCCTAGCCGAGCAGGTCCCGGGCGACGTCGAGCCAGAGGCCGGTCTGCATCGCCAGCGACTCGACGTCGATGCGCTCGTCGATGCCGTGGTAGCGCGACCGCACGTCCTCGTAGGTCGCCCGCTCGGAGAACACCCCGGCCCCGTAGGCCGGGACGCCCCGCTCCCGGAAGAACGACGCGTCCGTCCCGCCGACGAGCATCGACGGGATCACCTGGGCCTGGGGATGGTGGGCGAGCAGCCGCCGCTCCAGCAGGTCCCACATCGGTGTGTCGGTCGGCGACGCGGTGCCCGGCCGGTTCGCGATCGGCTCCTGCTCGACACGGTCGTAGAGATCGCCGAGCGCGGCCCGGAGCTCGTCCTGGACGTCCTGCTCGGTCTGGCCCGGCAGCGTGCGGACGTCGAGCTCGATCGCGACCTCGTCGGGGATCGTGTTCGCCTTCTGCCCACCGTGCGCCGTGTTCGGCGAGAACGTCATGTGGGTGCACGCGTGCGCGAACGGCCGCACCGCCTCGGGGAGGTGGTGCAGCGCGTCCCGGATCCGCCCGGGGTCGGTGAGGGCGGCCAGCTGGTCCTCCGGCAGCCCCATCGACTCGACCAGCGCGCGCCATGACTGCGTGATCTCGGCGGTCGGCTGGTGCTCGCCGAGACGCCGGACGACCTCGGCCGCCGTGAGCAGGGCGTTGTCCGCTCCCCACGGCATCGACCCGTGCCCCGGCGTGCCCCGCACGACCAGCCGCCGCCAGCCGATGCCCTTCTCGGCGGCCACCAGCGTGATGCGGTCCCCCGCCGGTGCCCGCAGCAGCTGCCCGCCGGTCTCGGTGAGCACGTAGTCGCAGTCGATGGCGTCCCAGTGGTGCTCGGCCAGCCACTCGGCACCGTGCACGCCGCCGGCCTCCTCGTCGGCGACGCCGAGGAAGACGAGCGTCCCGCGGGGCGTGAACCCGCCGTCCGCCAGGTGCCGCGTGGCGACCGCCATCGACGCCGTGAGGCACAGCATGTCGACGGCACCACGTCCCCACACCTCACCATCGATGAGCTCGCCCCCGAACGGGTCCTCCCGCCAGCCATCGGCGACGGCGGGCACGACGTCGGTGTGGCCCATGAGGCACACCGTGGGCGCATCGGGGTCGCTGCCCTCGATGCGCGCGACGATCGAGTCGCGACCGGGGACCGCGGCGAAGGTCTCGACGTCGAGCCCGGCACCCTCGAGCACCGTCCCGAGCAGGTCTGCGTTGCGGGACTCCTCGCCGCTGTCACGCGCCCCGTCGTTGACGCAGGCGTTGCGGATCAGCTGCTGGAGCAGCTCGGTCGTCTCGTGGGTCAGCCGGTCGTCCACCGCGTCCTCCTCAGGATGTCGAGGGACAGTAGGGGTTGACCTTCGTGCCCCGTTCGGATCAACTGGCCGGCTGCCTCGCTCCAGGGGCCACCCCTCCCCGACGGCGCGGGCCACCTGCGTCGTCACCGGCGTCCACAGACTGGCCCTGCCGTGCTGCCCGTCCGCGAGTACCTCGCGCTGCTGTCCTCGAAGCTCGAGGGCATGTCCCGCCGTGTCGTGGGTCTCGTCGTCGCGCTGTTCGTGGCGATCGGGCTGCAGCTGGTCAACCCGCAGCTGCTGCGCGAGATCATCGACGGCGCGCTCTCGGGTCGGTCGGCAGACGAGCTGGTGCCGCTGGCCGGAACCTTCGTGGCGATCGCGCTGGCGGCGCAGGTCGTGACGATCGTCGCGACGTGGGTCGCCGAGGACATCGGCTGGCGTGCGACGAACCGCCTGCGCGCCGAGCTGACCGAGCACGTCATGCGCCAGGACCTCGGCTTCCACACCGAGCACGCACCGGGCCACCTCATCGAACGGGTCGACGGTGA
>JBFKQZ010000173.1:0-6935 GCA_041627475.1 Nitriliruptoraceae bacterium
GCACCGGCTGACCCGGTCATGGTCGGACGCCGTCGCTGCGGAGCTCGAGGACGAGGTCGGCGAGGGCGACGCCCACCGGCTCGAGGACGAGGTCGTCAGCCGGCTGCCGCAGTCCTACCGCGAGGTCACCACCGCCGCCGGCGCCGTGGAGGACGTCCGGGCGATCGACGACCAGGAGCACGACCTCGACATCCGCATCGTGCCGGGCGAGGACGGCCACGGCCGGGTCCGGGCGCTGGTCCGTGGGCGACGACTCGTGCTCTCCGACTTCCTGCCGCTGCTCGAGGACCTGGGGCTGGACGTGCTGGACGAGCGCCCGCACGACCTCGAGGAGCGACCGGGCGTCCCGGACCTCCACCTGCACGACTTCGGGGTGCGCGGCCTGCCCGACGAGCTCTCGGTCCCCGACCAGATCCGGGTCGCCGACACGCTGCGTGCGTGCTGGTCGGGCCGGACGTCGTCGGACTCGCTGCACCGTCTCGTGCTCTCGGCGGACCTGACGTGGGTGGACGTCAGCGTGCTGCGGACGTACCGCCGGTACCGGCGCCAGGTCGGCACCGCGTACACGCCGGCCTACGTCAACGACGCCCTGGCGGCGAACCCCGACGTGGCGCGCGCCATCGTGGCCTACTTCCACGAGCGCTTCGACCCCGACCGTGCCGCGGACGAGGCAGCGGTCGAGGCGGCCCGTGCGGCAGCCCTCGCCGCGTGCGACGCCGTCGCGCGACTCGACCACGACCGCATCCTGCGCGACATCGTGGCGCTGGTCGCCGCGACCCTGCGCACGAACGTCCACGCCGACGACGGGCTGCCCGTCGTGGTGTTCAAGTTCGACCCGTCGCTGGTGCCCGGTGTCCCGGCACCGGTCCCCTACCGCGAGCTGTTCGTCTTCGGCCCGCGCCTGGAGGGCATCCACCTGCGCGGCGGCCCGGTCGCCCGCGGCGGGCTGCGCTGGTCCGACCGCCAGGACGACGTCCGCACCGAGGTGCTCGGGCTGATGAAGGCCCAGGTGCTCAAGAACTCGGTGATCGTCCCCACCGGCGCGAAGGGCGGCTTCGTCCTGCAGCAGCCACCGGAGGACCGCGACGCCCTGCGCGAGGAGGTCCGGGCGCAGTACGAGGTGTTCGTCGAGGCGCTGTTGTCGGTGACCGACGACCTCGACGGCGAGACCGTCGTCCCACCCGCCCGCGTGCGCCGCTGGGACGGCGACGACCCCTACCTCGTGGTCGCCGCCGACAAGGGCACCGCCACCTTCTCCGACGTCGCGAACGCCATCGCGCTGCGCCGCGGCTTCTGGCTCGGCGACGCCTTCGCGAGCGGCGGGTCGAAGGGCTACGACCACAAGGCGCTCGGCATCACCGCGCGGGGCGCGTGGGTCGCCGTCCGCCGCCACCTCCTCGAGCTCGGCGTCCACCCCGAGCAGGAGCCGGTCTCCGTCGTCGGTGTCGGGGACATGTCCGGCGACGTGTTCGGCAACGGGATGCTGCAGTCCCGCACCATCCGGCTCGTCGCGGCGTTCGACCACCGCGACGTCTTCCTCGACCCGGACCCCGACCCGGAAGCCGCCTTCGCAGAGCGGCAGCGACTGTTCGAGCTCCAGGGCTCGTCGTGGCAGGACTACGACCGCGACGTGCTGTCCCCGGGCGGCATGGTCGTCAGTCGCGACGCGAAGTCCGTCGACCTCACCCCCGAGGTCCGCGAGGCACTCCAGCTCGACGTGGAGAGCTGCTCCCCCGCCGAGCTGATGCAGGCGATCCTGCGCGCCCCCGTGGACCTGCTCTGGTTCGGCGGCATCGGGACGTACGTCAAGGACCCCGACGAGCGGCACGACGACGTCGGTGACCGGGCCAACGACGAGATCCGCATCGACGCCGACGAGGTCCGGGCGCGCGTGATCGGCGAGGGCGCCAACCTCTCGATCACCCAGCGGGCCCGCATCCGCTACGCCCGCCGCGGCGGGCGCATCGACCAGGATGCGATCCACAACGTCGGCGGCGTCGACTGCTCGGACCACGAGGTCAACGTCAAGATCCTCCTCCAGGCAGCCCTGCGCGAGGAGGTCATCGACCAGGAGGAGCGCGACCGGCTCCTCGAGGAGGTCACCGAGGACGTGGTGGCCGACGTCCTGCGCGACGTCGACCTCCAGGTCTGGCGGATCTCACGCGACCTCGCCGAGGGCCCGGACCGCCTCGTCGACGTGGCGTTCCTGCTCGAGCTGCTCGAGCAGGAGAACGCGCTGGACCGTGACGTGCAGGTGCTGCCCAGCTCCGAGGAGCTCCGCGACCGCCGCGAGCAGGGTGCCGGTCTGACGCGGCCCGAGCAGGCCACGCTCCTGGGGTCCGCCAAGCGCCGGCTCAAGGACGAGCTCCTGCCGACGACGCTCCCGGACAGCGAGACCCTGCAGTCGGTGCTCGACGTGTACGTCCCGGACCTGCTCGTCGAGCGGTTCGGCGACCAGCTGGAGCGCCACCGGCTGCGGCGCGAGCTCGTCGCGACGCGCGTCGCCAACGAGCTCGTCGACCGCATGGGCCCGACCTTCCCCAGCCGCGTCGCCGCCGAGGCCGACTACGACGAGGCGACCGTCACCGCGGCGTGGTGGACCTCCCGGGACGTGACGGGCATCGACGAGCGCTGGTGGCAGCTGGAGGGCCTCATCGACGAGGTCGGGCCGCACCTCCAGGACGAGATGGCGCACGAGATCGAGATGCTGCTGGGCAGCCTGACCCGGCGCTACGCGAGCGAGCCCGGCGGCGTCGACCCCGACGTGCTCGTCCCGCGCGACCGCGATGCCGTGCGGGCCTACGCCGACGCGCTGTTCGAGCTCGGGACCAGTGACCAGCGACGCCACCGCGTCGCGCGCGCCGAGCGGTTGCTCGACGACCTCGTCCCGGACGACCTCGCCCGTGCCATCGCCTGCACCCGCGACCTCACCCTGGGGCCCGAGGTCGCCGCGACCCTGCGCGCGCTCGAGTGGGACGCCGCGCAGGCGCCGCTCGTCGGTGACGTGCTGCTGCACCTGCTGGAGGTCCTCGGACTGGACCGGCTCTACCGCGTGCTCGACCGGGTCAGCACGACCACCGTGTGGCGCCGCCGCCTGCGGAGGTCGCTGGCCGCGGACCTGCGCCAGCTCGGCGCCCGCGCGGCCCAGCTCGCGCTGACCGAGCAGACCAGCGACCTGCTCGCGGACGGCGGCACCACGGCACGCCGGTTCGCGTCCCGCCGCAGCGCCGCCCTGGAGCGCGCCCGGCGGACGATCACCGGGGTCGAGCAGGACGTGCAGGCCGGCCTCGACGGTGTGGCGGTCGCCCTGCGGACCCTCCGGACCGCCGTCGAGGGCGTCGACTCCTGACCCGTCACGCCCCCGGAGTTTCCTCGCACCGTGCGAGGAAACTCGTCCCCCCGGGGCGGGCAGACCGCCGAAGCGTGCCGGCGTCCGCGAGTTTCCTCGCGAGTTGCGAGGAAACTCGGAGTCGATGGCGCGGTGGCGCCGTGCCCTGGCGCCTGACCCGTCAGCGGGTGAGGGTGTGCGTGGGGCGGATCGGGTCGACCTGGCATCCCTCGCACAGTTCGACGACGGCCACCTCGAACAGCAGGTCGCTCGGTAGGTCGGAGCCCTTGAGGTCGTGGTCCAGCTGCGCGAGGCGGTCCACGGCCCAGGCCAGCTCGCCCGGGCCGAAGGACTCGCGTGCCTCGCGGGTCAGGGCGCGCAACCGGCCGCCGCTGACCGGACGGCGACCGAGCCCGGCGGCGCGGCCGTCACCCCCGGCACGCAGGACGAGCAGCTGGCGCAGCCGGTAGCCGAGTGCACCGAGGAGCATGACCGGGCTGTCCCCGGCCTCGAGCGCACCCCGCGTCGCGGTCAGCGCGGCGGCGGCGTCGCGCGCCACGATCGCGTCGGCGATCGCGAACCCGGACTGGCGCCCGTGGCCCTCGAGCACGCGCTCGACGTCGTCCTCGCCGATCGCGTCGGTGCCCGACGGTGCGCTCGCGCAGACCGTCGCGACCTGCACGGCGATCGTCCCCGGCTCGAGCCCGGCGTGGCGACGGATCGCAGCGATCGCGGTGGCGTCGGCGTGCCGGCCGTGCGTGCGGAACTCGTCACCGACCAGCCGGTCCCACTGCTCGTCGGCCCAGTCGGGTGGACGGGACATCTCGACGTGGGCGCCGGCCAGGTCGGCCAGGTCACGGAGGGTCTTGGGCAGGTTCCCCGAACCGTGCTCGACCGCCACCACGACCGGGGTGTCCCCCGGCGATGCAGCGAGCGCCTTCACCTCGTCCAGCACGCCGCCGCTCGGCACACGACCGAACCGCAGCACGTGGACGGTGTCCCCACCGAACAGCGAGGTGGTGCGGACGTCCGGCAGCCCCTCCTCGTCGACGTCGGTGCGCTCGACGTCCGCGCCTTCCGGCACGTCGCGCAGCGCGCGGTCGATCCCCCGTCGCAGCAGCAACGGGTCGTCGGAGGTCACCAGCGTGAAGGCCTGCATCGGCGGCGACCCTACCGCCGGGACGCGCCACCTCGATCCGCACCGTCCCGTCGCGGTCGGTCCGGTGCAGTCGGGCACCGCTGGCCGCCACGGCCGCCACGACGTCGGGTGCGGGATGCCCGTAGCGGTTGTCCCCGCCGACGCTGACGACCGCGTCCGCAGCCGTGGCGACCTCGTGCAGCGCGGCGTCCACGTGCCGTGACCCGTGGTGCGGGACCGTCAGGACGTCGACGTCGAGCAGCGCCCGCGTCGCCGGGTCCGCCAGCAGGGCCGCGTGCGCCGCCGGGCCGATGTCCCCGGTGAGCAGCACGGACCCACCGGGTCCGTCCACGCGCAGGACCAGGGAGGACTCGTTCTCGACCCCGTCGCGCCCGAGGTGCACCCGCGGACCTGTTGGAGCGAGGACCCGGACGGTGAGGTCACCGACGACCGCCTGCTGCCCCGCCACGGGTGCGTGCACCGGGACGTCGTGTGCCGCCGCCGCGGCGAGTGCGTCGGCCAGCGCGGGGGGCGGCAACTCGTCGCCCCGCGGTCGCTGCCAGACGGTGCCGACCTCGACCGCGGCGAGAACGTCCGGTGCCCCGCCGGTGTGGTCGCCGTCGGCGTGGGTGAGGACGAGCAGGTCGAGGACCGCCTGGCCGTCGGCGCGCAGCCACCGTGCCGCACGACCGTCCCGACCGGTGTCGACCAGCACACTGGCGTGGTCGGTGGTGAGCAGGAACGCGTCGCCCTGACCGACGTCGATCGCGGTCAGGACGAAGCCGTCGGGGGCCGACGGCGACGGCAGCACGGGCAGCACCAGGCAGAGCACCGCGACCAGCCCCGCGATGCGCCGACCGCGGTGCACCAGCAACCACGCGATCGCTGCCAGGACGCCCACCAGGACGATCGGCTCGGCCACCCCGACGACCGGCCCCCACCACTGGAGCCGCCGTGCGGCACCGAGCACCACGCCCAGTGCCGGGCCGGCCAGGACCAGCAGGCCACCGGCCAGCCCCGGCAGCGGCAGCGCGACGACCGCCGCGGCCGTGCACAGGACCGATGCCAGGGCCGCCGCCGGCACCGCCACGAGGTTGGCCGGCAGCGTCGCCAGGGACACCCCGTCGCCCGCCACGAGCAGCACCGGCAGGACGGCGACCTGGGCCCCGATGGTCACCGCCAGCAGGTCGAGCAGGCGTCCTGCCCGGCCGAGCACGACGACGGCTGCGAGCCGTTCACGGACCCGTGGGGCGACGACGAGGACGCCCAGCGTGGCCGCCGCGGACAGGAGCAGTCCCAGCCGACGACCGAGCAACGGATCGAGCAGGACGAGCACCAGCACCGCCGCAGCGAGCAGTTGCAGGGGTCGCGTGCGGCGACCACGGGCACCGGCCGCGAGGGCCAGGACCGCCATCGTGCTCGCCCGCAGGACCGACGGGTCGGCTCGTGTGAGGACCGCGAACAGCGCCAGCGTGACCAGCGCGACGCGTCGTCTGCCCCGCGCCCCGAGGCCGACGGCTCCCGCCACCAGCCACGCGCCCGCGACGACCATCGCCACGTTCGAACCCGAGACGGCGGTGAGGTGGGTCAGGCCGGTGGCCCGCATCGCGGCCGCGTCGCCATCGGGCAGGAGGCCCGTGTCGCCGGTCACCAGCCCGGTGGCCAGGCCAGCACGTCCCGGCGACAACGTGGCCGACGCGACTGCGGCCAGCCCCACCCGCACCCTGGTCGTCCCGGCGGCCACGGGTCCTGGCCCGGCGACCTCGGTGAGGTCCGCCCGGGTCAGCCGCGCGACGACGTGCCGGTGCCGCTGCCAGGCGTTGGTCACCGGCCGTGCCTCGGCCGTGCCCGTGGCCGTCGCACCGAAACGCAGCGGCGCCGCCGTGTGCAGCTCGGCCCGCCGGCCGCTGGCCGTGCCGTCCACCGTGACGACGCGAACGTCTGCCCGCCACCGTCCCTCTGCGAGCTCGTCCGGTTCCCCCACGACCTCGACGGTCACGTCCACGGCGCGAGCCGCTGCCGCGGCCGCATGGAGCGGTCCGTCGGCCATCCTGTGCAGCCGGACCCCGGTCGCACCGAGGACGACGAGCACGACGGCGACCAGCACGAGCGGTGTCGGGTGGCTGCACCGCGCGCCCACGACGAGACACGCGCCGGCAGCCAGCACACAGCCGAGCCCGAACCATGGCGGGGTCGCAGGCGCGACCAGCGCGACCACGAGCGCCGTGACCGCCGCCAGCGGCACCACCGGTGTCACCGGACCCCCACGAGGTCACGCAGCGACGCCCACGTCGCCTCGCCGATGCCGCTGACGGCACGGAGCTCGACCGCCTCGGTGAAGGGGCCGTGCTCCTCTCGGTGCGCGACGATGCGGCCGGCGAGGACCGGCCCGACCCCGGGGAGCTCCTCGAGGTCCGTCGCGGTGGCCCGGTTCAGGTCGAGTCGTCCGTCCGGCAGGTACGGGTCGGC
>JBFKQZ010000174.1:0-6924 GCA_041627475.1 Nitriliruptoraceae bacterium
GCGTGACGGTCTGCCGCTTCGGTGCCGCCGTCGCGTTCGACCGCGGGAACCTCGCCGCGCGCATGGACAAGCCGCTCGTGGAGGTCGAGATCGACCTCGGTGCGGGCGACGCCGCGGCCACCCTGCTCACCGCCGACCTGACGCCCGCGTACGTCGCGGAGAATGCGTACTACACCACATGACCAACGGGGGCGCCGCCCCCAGGCCCCCGCTGGGGTCTCCGACCCCAGACCCCGTCGCTGGCCACACAACCCGGACAGCGGCAACCGACGCAGACGACAGAGACCATGATGACCACGACGGACCCACGGATCGCGGCCGCGCAGGACAAGGCGGCGGTGCTGCGCGAGGCCCTGCCGTGGATCACGCGCTTCCACGGGCACACGGTCGTGGTGAAGTACGGCGGCAACGCCATGGTCGACGAGGAGCTCAAGCGCTCGTTCGCCGCCGACATCGCGCTGCTCCACTTCGTCGGGCTGCGCCCGGTCGTCGTCCACGGCGGCGGTCCGCAGATCAGCGAGCTCGCCGAGAAGCTGCACGTCGAGAGCCACTTCGTCGGCGGCCTGCGCGTGACCGACGCCGACATGCTCGACGTCGTGCAGATGGCCCTGCTCGGCCAGGTCAACCCCGAGCTCGTCCGTCACGTCCAGGACGCCGGTGCGCCGGCCGTCGGCGTGTCGGGCACCGACGCGGGGCTGCTGCACGTGCGTCCGGCCGTCGGGCCGGCCGGGGAGGACCTCGGTCTCGTCGGCGAGGTCGACCGCGTCGACACGACGGTCCTCGACGACCTGCTCGAGGACGGGCTGCTGCCGGTCGTGGCGACCCTCGGCCGTGGACAGGACGGCGAGGTCCGCAACGTCAACGCCGACCTCGCCGCCGGCGAGATCGCCGCTGCGCTCCAGGCGTCCAAGCTGGTCTACCTCACCGACGTGCCCGGCCTGTACCTCGACTTCGGGGACGAGGGCTCGCTGCTGAGCGAGGTCTCCGCCGAGCGGCTCGAGGAGATGCTCGCCGCGGACGAGCTCCACGCCGGCATGCGCCCCAAGGTCCGCTCGATCGTGCAGGCGATGGCCGACGGCGTGCCCCAGGCCCACATCCTCGACGGCCGCGTGCTCCACGCGATCCTCATCGAGATCTTCACCGACGAGGGCGTCGGCACGATGATCACCCGCGGTGCCGGGGGCCCCGAGGGCATCACCCTCGAACGCGAACGCCGGACGGAGGTGGCCTCGTGAGCGACCACACCGACGAGGTGGAGGGGCTCGCGGCCGCCCACGTCATGGACACGTACGGCTCGCCCTCACCGCTGTTCCTCCGCGGGCAGGGGGCGGCACTGTTCGACGCCGACGGCGAGCCGTGGCTCGACCTGCTGTGCGGCCTCGCCGTCACCAACCTCGGTCACGCGCACCCGGCCGTCACCCGCGCCGTCACCGAGCAGGCCGGCCGGCTCGTGCACACGTCGAACCTCTACCTCACCGAGCCCGCGGTGCGGCTCGCCCAGCGGCTGGCGGCGGTCACGGGCTGGGACGACGCGAGGGTCTTCTTCGCACAGTGCGGTGCGACGGCGAACGAGGCGGCGCTGAAGCTGGCCCGCCGTCACGGCAAGCAGCGCCACGACGACAAGGTCCGGGTGGTCACGCTCGAGGGCAGCTTCCACGGTCGGTCCTTCGCGACACTGGAGGCCACCGGGCAGCCCGCCAAGCACACGCCGTTCGCACCGCTGCTCGGCTACGTCGACACCGTGCCGTACGACGACCCGGACGCCCTCGCCGCGGCGGTGACCGACGAGCACTGCGCGGTCCTGCTCGAGCCCGTCCAGGGCGAGGGCGGCGTCCGGCCGGTGCCCGACGAGGTGCTGGTCGCGGCGCGCGAGGCCTGCGACGCCCACGACGCGCTCCTGCTCTTCGACGAGGTCCAGACCGGGATCGGCCGCACCGGGACGTGGTTCGCGTTCCAGCAGGGGCCGGTCGAGCCGGACGTCGTGACCGCCGCGAAGGCGCTCGCCAACGGGCTGCCCATCGGTGCGTGCATCGCCCGCGGTGACGCCGGGAAGGTGTTCCGGCCCGGGGACCACGCGACCACCTTCGGCGGGAACCCGGTCACGACCGCCGCGGCCACCGCGGTCCTCGACACCATCGAGCGCGACGACCTACTGTCCCGCGCACGCGAGCTGTCGGACCTGCTGACGGCGGGCATCGACGAGATCGCCACGCGGCACGAGCTGGTCACCGGGGTCCGGGGACTCGGTCTGCTGCTCGGCATCGAGCTCGCGGCACCGGTCGCCGCCGACGTCACCCGCGCCTGCGCCGACCGCAAGCTGCTGGTCAACGCCGTCGGAGGGTCCACCGTGCGTCTCGCCCCGCCCCTCGTCCTCACCGACGAGGAGGTGGCGCTGGCGCTGGCCGGGATCGAGGACGCCGTCGCGGCCGTCGAGGCGGACACCGGGTCCGCGGGGAGTGACGCATGAGCACCGTGCTCGTCATCGAGGACGACAAGGACGTTGTCGCCCTGCTGGAGCAGCTGCTCCAGCACGAGGGCTACGAGGTCGCCACCGCGGGGGACGGGCTCGAGGGGCTCGTGAAGCTCGCGACGACCCGGCCGGACGCCGTGCTGCTCGACATCATGATGCCGGACGTCGACGGGCAGCGGGTGCTGCGCCAGCTGCTCGAGGAGCACGACGGCGCGGTCCCGTTCCCGGTCATCGTGATCACCGGGTCGCCCGAGGGCGCCGCACAGGCGCGTGTGTTGCTCGGCCGCGACAACGTCTACGAGAAGCCGTTCGACCCCCAGCTGCTGCTGGACCAGCTGAGGACGCTGCTCACGGAGGACGCCTGATGACCGGACCGACCCACTTCCTGCGCTCCGCGGACCTGTCGCCGGGCGAGCAGGCCACCGTGCTCGAGCGCGCCGCGGTGCTGAAGCGTGACCGCGACGCCGCGCTCGCGGCCGGCCGCGACCCCCGCACCACCGACCTGCACGGCCGCACCGTCGCGATCGTGTTCGAGAAGCCGTCCCTGCGGACCCGGGTCAGCTTCGAGGTCGGCATCCACGAGCTCGGTGGCCACCCGATGAAGGTCGACGACGCCGAGATCGGGCTCGGGAAGCGCGAGACGATCGCCGACACGGCGCAGGTCCTGTCGCGCTACGTGCAGGGGATCGTGCTGCGCACCTTCGGCCAGGAGCGGATCGACGAGCTGGCCGAGCACGCGACCGTGCCGGTGGTCAACGCGCTCACCGACCACGAGCACCCCTGTCAGGCGCTGGCCGACCTGCAGACGATGCACCAGGCCTTCGGCGACGTGCGCGGCCGCACCCTGACCTACGTGGGCGACGGCAACAACGTCGCGCACTCGTTGCTGGTCGCCAGCGCGCAGGCGGGCGTCAACGTCCGTGTCGCCCACCCGGAGGGCTACGCCCCCGATGCCGACGTGGTCGCCAGCGCCGAGGCCGCGGCGGCCGAGAGCGGCGTGGAGGTCGTCGTCACGACCGACGTCATGGCCGCGTGCGAGGGCGCCGACGCGCTGTACACCGACGTCTGGGCGTCGATGGGGCAGGAGGCCGAGGCCGAGGAGCGCCTCTCGCGCTTCGCGGGCTTCCAGCTGGACGCCGACAAGCTCGCCGTCGCGGCGGACGACGCGATCGTGCTGCACTGCCTCCCAGCGCACCGCGGCGAGGAGATCGCCGCCGACGTGATCGACGGCCCTGCGAGCCGCGTCTTCGACCAGGCCGAGAACCGGCTGCACGCCCAGAAGGCGCTGCTGCTGCACCTGCTGACCTGAGGGACGCGACGTGACGACGGACCGGGCTGATCGACTGCGGGTGCTGCGGCGCCTCGTGTCGCGCAGCGACCTCTCGAGCCACGGCGAGGTCGTGGAGGCCCTCGCGGCGCACGGCTTCGAGGTGACCCAGGCGACCGTCAGTCGCGACCTGGCCAGCATCGGCGCCGTGAAGGTGCGCCAGGCCGACGGGAGCCATGCCTACCGCACGGGTCTCGCCGAGGAGGGCGGGGCACGCGACGCGCTCGACGGGACGCTGCGGCAGTTCGTCACCGACGTGCTGGCCAGCGGGAACCTCGCGGTCCTGCGCACGCCCCCGGCCTGTGCCCACCCCGTGGCCTCCGCGATCGACCTCGCGTCGCTGCCCGAGGTGATCGCCACCGTCGCCGGGGACGACACGGTCATCGTGGTCGCCACCGAGGGCACCAGCGGCAGCGACCTCGCGGACCTGCTGCGCGCCCGCATCGACGGGGGCTGAGGCGCTGCCCGCCCACTCGTTTGTGCATCAGTATGCATATGCTATTCACTAGCGCTGTCCGCCCACGACCCCAGCGGAGCACACCATGAGCAAGGTCCTGACGAGCCTGCCGGTCGGGGAGCGCGTCGGCATCGCCTTCTCGGGCGGGCTCGACACCTCCGTCGCCGTGGCGTGGATGCGCGAGCACGGTGCCGTGCCCTGCACCTACACCGCGGACCTGGGGCAGTACGACGACGATGACGTCTCGACCGTGCCCGACCGCGCGGAGGAGTACGGCGCCGAGATCGCCCGCGTGCTCGACATCCGCAGCGAACTGGTCGAGGAGGGGCTGTCGGCGCTGGCCTGCGGCGCCTTCCACCTGCGCTCGGGCGGGCGGACCTACTTCAACACCACGCCGCTCGGTCGCGCCGTCACCGGGACGCTGCTCGTGCGCGCGATGCAGGCCGACGGCGTCAACATCTGGGGTGACGGCTCGACGTTCAAGGGCAACGACATCGAGCGGTTCTACCGCTACGGCCTGCTCGCGAACCCGGACCTGCGCATCTACAAGCCGTGGCTGGACGCGGACTTCGTGCGCGAGCTCGGTGGCCGCTCCGACATGAGTCGCTGGCTCGCCGAGCGTGACCTGCCGTACCGCGACCGCGAGGAGAAGGCGTACTCGACCGACGCCAACATCTGGGGCGCGACCCACGAGGCGAAGAGCCTCGAGCACCTGGACGTCTCGATGGAGACGATCGAGCCGATCATGGGCGTGCGCCACTGGGACCCCGCGGTGGAGATCGAGCCCGAGGACGTCACCGTGCGGTTCGAGGCGGGGCGTCCGGTGGCGATCAACGGCACCGAGTACGACGACCCGGTCGAGCTGGTCCTGGAGGCCAACGCCATCGGCGGTCGGCACGGGCTGGGGATGTCCGACCAGATCGAGAACCGGATCATCGAGGCCAAGTCGCGCGGGATCTACGAGGCGCCCGGCATGGCGCTGCTGTTCATCACCTACGAGCGGCTGCTCAACGCGGTCCACAACGAGGACACCGTCGAGGCGTACCACACCCAGGGGCGCCGGCTCGGCCGACTGCTGTACGAGGGCCGGTGGCTCGAGCCGCAGTCCCTCATGATGCGCGAGGCGACGCAGCGCTGGGTGGCGTCGCTGGTCAGCGGTGAGGTGACGCTGCGGCTGCGCCGGGGCGAGGACTGGACGATCCTCGACACCCGGGGCGACCGCTTCTCCTACCACCCCGACAAGCTCTCGATGGAGCGCGTCGAGGACGCCGCCTTCGGGCCGACCGACCGCATCGGCCAGCTGACGATGCGCAACCTCGACATCGCCGACTCCCGCGACAAGCTCGAGCAGTACGCCGGGCAGCCGCTCGACCAGGGAACGCTCCTGGTCGAGCACGGGACCCTGTTCGGCGACCTGCCCGAGGGTGGTTTCCCGAAGATCGCGACCAACCCCGAGCGGGACGGCTCCGAGGAGGTCGCGCTCGACGAGGCCGCCATCGAGTCCGGGGTCGACTGACGTGCTCCGGGTCCGCAACCTCCAGGTCGACGTCGCGCCGGACCAGCACGACGCCGCACTGGCGTGGTGGGCCGCGGCGCTCGGCGGGACGCCCCGCGGCACCGATGAGCCCGAGTACACCCACCTCGACGGCGTCCGCGCCCCGATCGGTGTGCACGTCCAGCGGCTGGAGGACGGGCCCGGCCGGTTCCACCTCGACCTCGAGACCGACGAGGACGTCGACGGCGAGGTGGCGCGGCTGCGCTCGCTCGGCGCGACCGACGTCGGACCGCTGCCGGCTGGCGAGGCCGGCCGGGTGCTCGCCGACCCCGCGGGCCTGCCGTTCTGCGTGACCACGACCGGTCAGGTCCAGCACCTCGACGCGGACCGCGCGGCGGCGCACCTGCACGTGGTGTCCATCGACGTCCCGGCGGCGCTCACCGAGGCCGTGGCGTCGTTCTGGGCCGCGGCCGTCGACGGCGAGGTCGTCCTGCCCGGCCCCCGCTACCCGGAGTTCCGGGGCGTGCGCGGCGTGACCGGCCCCGGCGGGGGGCTCGCGGTGCTGGTGCAGGAGCTGGGTGACGGCCCCGCCCGCGTGCACGTGGACCTGCACGTGCCGGACGTGGCCACCCGTGACGCCGAGGTCGCTCGGCTGACGGGCCTCGGTGCTTCGGTCGCCCAGCACCACGGCCACTGGGTGGTCCTGTCGAGCCCCGGTGGCCACCTCGTCTGCGTGGTGCCCGACGAGCACGACGGCGGCGGTGCCTGACCGAGGCGTTAGCGTGCAGCACCGACCAGGAGGGCGTGTGACTCAGGACGACGACGCGACCGGCGAGGGGCGCCTGTGGGGTGCCCGGATCAGCAGCGGCCCCGCGCCCGCCGCATGGGCGCTGGGGGTGTCCACGCACTTCGACACCCGCCTGTGGGCCGAGGACCTGGACGGATCGATCGCCCATGCCGGTGAGCTGCACCGGATCGGCATCCTCGACGAGGACGAGCACGAGCGGATGGTCGCCAGCCTCCGCGAGGCGAAGGAGCTGTTCGCCCGCGACGAGTTCCCGTTGACCGCTGACGACGAGGACGTGCACGGCGCGATCGAGCGCTGGCTGGTCGAGGAGCTCGGGCCGCTGGGGGGCAAGCTCCGTGCCGGACGCAGCCGCAACGACCAGATCGCC
>JBFKQZ010000175.1:0-6879 GCA_041627475.1 Nitriliruptoraceae bacterium
CGGGTGACGATCGCGAGCGTCGCGCCGTCGAGGTCGTCCGGCTCCAGCAGCCGTTCGACGAGCGCGACGTCGAAGGCGGCGCACATGGCGGTCAGCCCCGGGGAGGGGTCGGGCGTGACGACCACGACGTCGGCCCGGGACCGCAGCAGCCCCGTCAGGCGCTCCTCGGCCAGGGGGCCGCCGCCCGCGAGCACGCAGGAGCGGCCCTCCAGGTCGAGCGTGACCGGGTAGTCGAAGGCCATGTGGTCGTTGCTCGCCTCAGCCCGGGGTCGTGGTGCTGCGAACCATACGACCGTCCGACTCGAGGTGGATACCGCACTCCGTCTTGCCGTCGAACGACGCCCAGCGCCCGGCGCGCGGGTCCTCGCCGTCGCGGACCGGCTGCGTGCAGGGCGCGCAGCCGATCGACGGGTAGCCCTCGGCGACCAGGGGGTGGCGCGGCAGGTCGTGCTCGGCGAGGTAGTCGTCGACCGCCGCGTCGCTCCACGTCGCCAGCGGGGCGACCTTCACCAGCCAGCGGCCGTCGTGCTGCCGCGCCTCGACCACGGGGGTCCCGGCGCGTTCGGGGGTCTGTGCGCGACGGACCCCGGTCGCCCAGCCGTCGAAGCTCGCCAGCGCCCGGCGCAGCGGGATGGTCTTGCGCAGCTGGCAGCAGCGGTCCGGGTCGGTGTCGAACAGGTCCGGACCGTGCGTCATGGCCTGCTGTGCCACCGACTGGTCGGGTCGCAGGTCCAGCACGGTCAGGCCGAGCTGCGTCGCCAGCTCGCGGCGGAACACCAGCGTCTCGTCGAAGTGGAAGCCGGTGTCGAGGAAGAACACCGGCAGCTGCGGCGCCACCTCGCTGATCATGTGCAGCAGGACCGCCGACTCGGCGCCGAACGACGAGGTCACGACGAAGCGGGGCACGACGTTCGCGGCCCACGCGAGCACGCGGTCCGCTGGCTTGTCCTCGAGCATCGTCGCGGCCTCGAGGGCCATCGCCCGGACGAAGGCGCCCTCGTCGTCGTCCGTGGTCGACCGGAAGCGGTCGTCCTCGTCCGGTGCCGCGCCACGCAGGGTCGCGTCCACCTGCCGTGCCACGGCGGCACGGTCGGCGTCCGAGACCATCATGGTCGGGCTCCGGGGAGGTCGGTTCGAGGACGAACCGTCGCGGGTCACGTCGGGTGGTCGCCACCTGAGCCGTGCGAACGGGGCGAACCCACCGTCCGCCGACCTCGGTACCCTGCGCTGGCCGTACGGCCCTCGGGTCGTGCCGATGGAGGGTTCGCCTAGTCCGGTTTATGGCGCACGGCTGGAATCCGTGTATGGGGTCCTGCCCCATCGGGGGTTCAAATCCCCCACCCTCCGCCAACACACGAACGCCCCCGGTCACGTGCCGGGGGCGTTCTTCGTGTTCGCACTGTTCGCCACGCGGGCCCCGTGGGTGCTGCCCTAGGGTCGCCCGCATGCCCCTCGTCGAGCACTCCTCCCTCCCGAGCTTCGCGGCGCTCCGTGCGGCCGGCGAGACCGTGCTGACGCGCGACCAGGCCGAGCACCAGGACATCCGCGAGCTGCACGTCGGGCTGTGCAACGCCATGCCCGACGCCGCCCTGCGCGCAACCGAGCAGCAGTTCCTGCGGCTGGTCGGCGAGGCCAACCAGATCGTGCAGGTGATCGTCCACCCCTTCTCGCTGCCCGGCATCGAGCGTGGGCCCGAGGCGCAGGCGTACATCGACGCGCACTACGAGTCGCTCGACGACCTCAAGCGCGACGGCCTGGACGCGCTGGTGCTGACCGGTGCGAACGTGGCGCAGCCCGACCTCGCCGACGAGCCGTTCTGGGAGCCGCTCGGTGACCTCATGGCGTGGGCCACCGAGCACGTCACCAGCACGCTGTGCTCGTGCCTCGCGACCCACGCGCTGGTGCAGCGGTTCCACGGCATCCGCCGCCGTCGCATGCAGGACAAGCGCTGGGGCGTGTTCCCCCACCGCGTGGTGGACACGACCCACCCGTTGGTGCGCGCCACCAACACCCGCTTCGACGCGCCGCACTCACGCTGGAACACGATCTCGCCGGCGCGCCTGCGCGAGGCCGGCGTCCGCGTGCTCGCCGAGACCGTCGACGGTGGCTTCCACCTCGGCACCAGCCCCGACGGCCTGCGGGTCGTCTACTTCCAGGGCCACCCCGAGTACGACACGATCAGCCTGCTCAAGGAGTACGACCGCGAGGTGCAGCGCTACCTCGCCGGCGAGCTCGCCGGGTCGCCGCCGCACCCGGCCGGCTACCTCTCCGACGAGGCGACCCGCATCGTCAACCGCCACATCGAGCAGGCCGTCGACGCGCGCGAGGCCGGCCGCGAGCCGCCACCGCTGCCGCAGGAGCAGATCCTCCCCCACCTCGACAACACGTGGGTCGACACGGCCCGGTCGATGTTCGCGAACTGGCTGGGGTTGGTCTACCGGACCACCCACCACGTCCGCGGCCGTCCGCTGATGGACGGCATCGACCCCGACGACCCGCTCGACCTCGGCCCGGCGCCCGCCGGTCCGCCCGACCCTGACCAGGAGCACCCCAGTGCGTGACGAGACCCTCGCCATCCACGCCGGCTACGAGCCCGAGCCCACCACCAAGTCGGTCGCCGTGCCGATCTACCAGACCGTCGCCTACGAGTTCGACAACGCCCAGCACGGCGCGGACCTGTTCAACCTCGCCGTGCCCGGCAACATCTACACCCGCATCATGAACCCGACGCAGGCGGTCCTCGAGGAGCGCCTCGCGCAGCTGGAGGGCGGCGTCGCGGCGCTGTGCACCTCGGCGGGGTCGGCGGCCATCACCTACGTCGCGCTGACGCTGGCGAAGGCCGGCAGCAACATCGTCACCGTGCCGCAGCTGTACGGCGGCACCTACACGCTGTTCCGCCACATGCTCCCCGACCTCGGGATCGAGGCGCGCTTCGCCGAGGACGACTCGCCCGAGGCCATCGCCAAGGAGATCGACGAGAGGACCGCGATGGTCTACCTCGAGTCGATCGGCAACCCGGCGGGCAACATCCCCGACATCGGCGCGATCGCCGAGGTGGCGCACGAGCACGGCGTCCCGGTCGTCGTGGACAACACGGTCCCGACGCCGATCCTGTGCAAGCCCATCGTCCACGGTGCCGACATCGTCGTGCACTCGCTGACCAAGTACATCGGGGGGCACGGCACCACGCTCGGCGGCGTCATCGTCGACGGCGGGAAGTTCGACTGGGCCGCCAACAAGGACCGCTTCCCGCAGTTCTCCGAGCCCGAGCCGGCCTACCACGGCGTCGTCTACACCGAGGCGCTCGGTCCCGCGGCCTTCATCGGCCGCGCCCGCACCGTGGCGCTGCGCAACACCGGCGCCGCGATCTCGCCGATGAACGCGTGGCAGATCCTCCAGGGCATCCAGACGCTGCCCCTGCGGATGGAGCGGCACGTCGACAACGCCCAGGCCGTGGCCGAGCACCTGCAGGGCCACGACCTCGTCGAGTGGGTCGAGTACGCCGGGCTGGAGGACTCGCCCTACTTCGAGAACGCCGAGAAGTACGTCTGCGGCCGCCCGTCGGCGCTGCTGTCGTTCGGCATCAAGGGCGGCTTCGAGGCCGGCGAGAAGTTCTACGACGCGCTCGAGCTGTTCACCCGCCTGGTCAACATCGGCGACACCAAGTCGCTCGCGGCGCACCCGGCGTCGACCACGCACCGGCAGCTCAACGAGGAGGAGCTGGAGGCAGCCGGCGTCAAGCCGGACATGATCCGGCTGTGCGTCGGCATCGAGCACATCGACGACATCCTCGCCGACCTCGACCAGGCACTGGCCGCCAGCCAGGGCTGACGTCGCAGCACCGACGAGGCCCCGGTCATCGCGACCGGGGCCTCGTGGCGTGTGGGGCGTGGGTCAGCCTGCGAAGGTGCCGATGTCCTCGGCGGTGACCCCGAGCCCGTCGTAGGTGGACTCCAGCGCCGTGCGCACCGTCTCGCCGGTGTCGGCGTCGGGTGCGGTGTCGAGCGACAGCAGGCCGGCGATCGTGTCGGCGGCGTCGGCGTCGACCTCGGCGACCAGCGGCTCGACGACGCGGAAGAAGGCCCAGCCCTCGGCCTGCTGGATCCGCGCGGCGGCCTCGTCGCCCTCGGCGAGACGGTCCGACGTGGTCTGCGCGTACTTGATCGTGGCTTGGAGGTACGGGATCGCGGTGGCCGTCACGTACTCGTCGTAGGCGGCGTCGTAGGCGTCGAGGTCACCGTCGATGGCGGCCTGCTGCAGTGCCTCGACCGCGGCGAGGGCCCGGTCGGGCGCGGCGGTGCCGGTCCCGAAGTCCTCGCCACGCGAGATCGCGGTGCCGTACGGCGCGCAGCCCGGCTCGACGCCGTGCTGGAACGCCCAGATCTCGTCGACCTTGTGCGGGGCGCCGGTGGCCGGGTCGAGCTCGCCGGCCTCGATGCCGGCCCGGCCGGCGTCGAGCTCGTGGAACGCCCACGCGATGAGGTTGGCGTCCTTGATCGTCTTCTGGGCGATCTGCCGGCGGACGAGGTCGTCCTCGCCCTCGAGCGGGCCGGTGCCGTCGAGCGCGGCACGGGTCAGGTCGTCGAGCCAGTTCGCGCCGAGGCGCTCGGTGTAGAGGTTCCACAGCGGCTCGTCACGGTCGGCGGTGGCGTTGCCGACCAGCGTCCGGAAGCCGTCGGCGGACGGCGAGTTGCCGCCCTCCTCGTAGATCGTCGTGATGCCGGCCCAGTCGATCTCGCTGCCGTCGCCGGGCAGCAGGTCGTTGATGTCGCAGACGTCGAGGCTGACCTGCGCGTGCGCGTCCACGTCCGAGACGGGGGAGAAGCCGCCGAAGGCCTCCGTCTCGTCGCCGACCTCGATGCCCGAGGCAGAGCCGGAAGCAGAGCCGGATGCCGAGCCGGAGCCGGACGCCGAACCGGAGCCGGATGCGGAGCCGGATGCCTCGCCGAGGTTGCGGACGGTGCCCTCGTCCTGCGCGCTGCAGGCGGTGAGGAGCAGGATGGGGATCGTGAGCGCAGCGATTCGTCGGGTCGTGCCGAGCATTGGGAGGATCTCCAGGGGAGGATGGACAGGTACTTAGGTGAGCCTAACCATATGGGTCGTGGCGTCGCCAATCGACCGTCCCTCCCCCCCGGAGCTCAGTGCTGGTCGTCCGCCCAGGCCCCCAGCAGCCCGCGGTAGTGCGCCACGAACCGCTCGTGCTCGTGTTCGGGGAACGTCTCCCGGACCGTGTCGACGAGCATCGTGTCGAACCAGTCGTCCTCGACCAGCTCGAGCATCGCCTCGTCCACGTGGGCCAGGTGCTCGGCGCAGAACTCGTCGTAGGCGTCCTGCTCGAAGTACTCGTCGGTCAGGGCGAGGTAGCCGGCCAGCTTGTCGTGGTAGTCGCGGTCGGGGTCGTCGGCGATCTCGAACCAGCCGCGCGGGTTGAGGTTGATCGGCATCTGCCGACCGGTCGCGGTGACGAAGACCGTCCACTTCAGCAGTCGGGACATCGCCCACGGGAAGTAGTAGTGCAGGCTCGTGAGCGACACGTCGGGGCAGGCGTTCGCGTAGTCGATCGGCTGGACCTCGGGTCCCGTGACCAGCGACTCGCAGCTGTTGAACTCCCAGCGGAAGAACGCGTTGACGATGCGGGTGATGATCCGCGCCTCCTCGCCGACCTCGGGCGTGAGGAAGTCGTGCTCGACCTGGTAGCGGTCGTACATCGGACGCTCCGGCGCGAACCGCATCGTCATCGTCTCGGCGCCGATCGTCAGTGACCGGACGAAGACGTCGAAGTCGACCGTCGCCTGCAGGTGCATCAGCATCTTGCCGGACTCGTCGTAGGCCCGGCGCAGCTCCTCCTCGTCCTCGATGCGGGACACACCGCGCCACGCGCCGCCGTCGAACGGCTTCATGTAGAGCGGGTAGCCGACCTGCGCCGCGACCTCGCCGAGGTCGAACGGCAGGTTGTAGTGCTGCGAGGTGTAGGGGAAGCGCGGGTCGTCCGGCGGGTCCTTGTGGGGCACCAGCCAGGTCTCGGGGATCTTCAGCCCGAGCCGCATCATCGCGCAGTAGGCGGCGTGCTTCTCCATCGACTGGAACGTGAACGGGTTGTTCATCAGGTAGGTCGCGTCCATAAGCGCGACCTTCTTCAGCCACTCCCGCGGGACGTCGTACCAGTGCGCCAGCCGGTCGATGACGAGGTCGTAGCGCGGCCGCGCGCGCAGGCGGAACGGCTCGATCGTCACGCGTTCCGTCCGCCACGTGTGGGTCTCACCGCCGTGCGCGATCGACAGGTCGAGGCGTTCGACCAGCTTCTCGAACGTCGCCGGCCAGTCCTTCTCGGCGCCGAGCAGCAGCCCGACCAGGTGCTCTGCCATCTGTCGTCCTCCTGGTGTCGTCGGTGGGGTTGCAGGGTGGTCGCGGGGGAGTGGTCAGCCGGCGTGGAGGTGCAGCTCGGACGCGAAGCGCTCGGCCATCTCGAACGTCAGCTGCAGGTCGGGGTGGCGGACCACGACCCGGCCGTCGCCGATGATCGACCGCCGCCAGTCGGCGCGCTCCTCGCCGATGCCCTTCAGTTCGAGCGCGACGACGTGCTCGCCGTAGGTGGTGAGCAGTCGGGTCAGGCCCTCGACGCCGGTGATCCGGCCGTGGCCGCGGGCGCGCTTGGTGATCGACGCGACGTTGCACCGGTGCGTGGTGTCCTGCGTCAGCCGGCCGTGCACGACCGCCTCGGCCCAGCCGCGGAAGAGGTCGCCGTCGATGATGTAGTTCATGACGTCGACGGTCCGAGCGCCCGGCGGGCGGGCCCCGATCTCGCCGAACACCACCTCGCCGTCGTCGCGGCGGTACCACTCCATGTGCGTGAAGCCCGCCCGGAACCCGAGCGCGTCC
>JBFKQZ010000176.1:0-6739 GCA_041627475.1 Nitriliruptoraceae bacterium
CCGCCAGCTCCCGGCTGTCGGCAAGGCCGTGCCCGCGACCGTCGGCCCGCTCCGGGGTCAGCCGCGCCCCACGCGTGAAGACCTCGTCGAGCGCCGTCGGTGGGAGCCCGATCCCGTTGTCGGTCACGGTGATCTCGACCCCGGCACCGCGCACCCGTGACGACACGTTGATCCGTGGCGCGGTCCCGGGCCGGTGGTACTTCAGGCTGTTCGTCAGCAGGTTCAGCAGGATCTGCCGGATGCTCGCCGGGTCGGACCGGACGCGCCCGCGCATCAGGTTGGTCGCCACGGTTGCGCCGGCCTCGTTGAGCGCGAGGTCCACCACCCCGACGACGTCGGCGACGAGCTCGTGCAGGCGGATGTCGATGCGGCCGGGGTCCTTGGCGGCCGCAGCCGCGAAGGTGTCATCGAGCTGCTGGACGGCACGGCGCGCGGCGCGTGCTAGCCGTTCGTGCATGGTGCGGACCATCTCGTCCTGCATGCGGTCCCCGTGCTCGAGGAGGGTCGCCGCGTAGGCCGCGACGGCCGAGACGGGCTGCTTGAGGTCGTGGGTGACCCGACGACCGAACTGCTCGAGCGACTCGTTGGTCCGCTCGAGGTTCATCGCGCGGGTCCGCTCGGTGGTGAGGTCGACGAACTGCAGCTGCAGCACGTCGTGCTGCGGGCCCCACAGCTCGACCCGCACGGCACTGCACCGCACCCACCGCTCGTCACCGTCGACCTGCGGCAGCGCCAGTTCGGTGCTGATCTCGTCCAGCTCGCCGAGCTGGAGCTGGCGCAGCTGCGACCGCAGCTCGCCGTCGTCCGGCAGCAGCTCCTCCATCGGCCGGCCGACGAGGCCCGCGGCGGTCGTGGCGAACAGGTCCGCCACGGCGTCGTTGGCCCGCAGGACGCGGCCGTCGCTGGTGTTGACCGTCACCGAGGGCGTCGCCGAACGCATGAAGAAGGACCGGAACTCCGTCGACGTCGCCCGTCGACTGTCGCCGTCGGTGGCCAGCAGCAGCCCGACGAAGCCGAGCACCCACCACGTCACGAGCGACGTCGTCGTGATGTCGATGCCGCTCGTCGCGCCTGTGAGGGCCAGCACCGCGCTCACCACGAGTGCCGCCGCACCGACGGCGAGCGAGTAGCCGATGGTCCCGAGCAGCAGCGCGATCGCGATGACCGGGACGGCGAACAGCTGGGTCGCGACGAGCAGCCCTTCACCACCCAGCACGACGAGGGCGAGAACGGCACCACCGCTGAGGACGGCCGTCGCCAGCGCCGCGGGCACGCGCGTGCGGTCGAGCTGCCGCACCTGCCCGCGGATGACCATCCGGAGGCCGGGCGTGAGCGAGAGGACTCCGATCCCGGTCGCTGCGGCACAGTGCAGCAGCGAGCCGGGCAGCAGGTCGGCCCGGAGCGCCTCCTCGGCCACGACGACCACGAGGCCGAGCGCGACGGGGGCCGCGACGGCCGCGACGAGCCCGAACTCGACCATCACGATCGGACTGCGGATGGGACCGTGGTGGGCGAAGCGCACCTCGAGCAGACGTACGAGCAGCACGACGACCGCGGCCTGGGCGGCCGTGACCAGGAGCACGGCCGGGTCGAGCGGCGCGCCTCTCGTGACGGTCGCCTCGAGCAGCATCCCCCACCACGCGACCGGGTACGCCCGTGGGCCGATGGACAGGACGTGCGCCACGAGGACGGCGAGCACCAGTGTCAGGACCGGCGCTCCACTGGCGAGTCGCAGGTTCGCACCGAGGAGGGCCACCAGCGGCAGCGCGACGACGGTGACTGCCGTCAGCAGCCACCGTGCGCGCCGGTTCGTGAGTCGACCCATGGGCAAGTCCCCCTGCATCCCATGTCGGCCGAGAGTGGTCGCACATATGCGTTGTGCAACCAGCATTCGGCCGGGGAGCCTGCTGTCGCGCCCGTTCGTTGCCCCTCGATGCATGTCAGCCGGGCCCAGCGTGCGCAGGGTCGCGCACTGACGCGCCAGTAGGCTCGTGGGCCGCCGGCCCACACGCCGCGCCCGACCCGCAGACCCCGCCGACGCCCCCCAGACGGACTGGTCCCGATGTCCTCCCAGCAGCCCTACCCCGACGTCCCCGCCCGCGCCGACTACCCCGCGATCGAGGAGCGGATCCTCCAGCGCTGGGCTGCCGAGGAGACGTTCGAGCGCTCGGTCGAGCAGCACCCGGAGGACGAGGCGTACGTCTTCTACGACGGCCCGCCGTTCGCCAACGGCCTGCCGCACTACGGCCACATCCTCACCGGCTACGTCAAGGACGTCATCCCGCGCTACCGGACGATGAAGGGCGAACGCGTCGAGCGCCGGTTCGGCTGGGACTGCCACGGGCTGCCGGCCGAGATGGTCACGGAGAAGGAGCTGGACGTCTCGGGCCGCAAGGCCATCGAGGAGTTCGGCATCGACCGCTTCAACGACGCCTGCCGTGCGTCGGTGCTCCAGTACACCGAGGAGTGGGAGCACTACGTCACGCGCATGGGGCGCTGGGTCGACTTCGACCACGACTACAAGACCATGGACCTGCCCTACATGGAGTCCGTGATCTGGGCGTTCAAGCAGCTCTGGGACAAGGGCCTGGTCTACGAGGACGCCCGCGTCATGCCCTACTCGTGGGGTGCGCAGACGCCGCTGTCCAACTTCGAGATCCGCATGGACGACGCGACGCGGCCGCGGCAGGACCCCGCGATCACCGTCGCGTTCGAGCTGGACGAGCCGGTGACCGTCGACGGCCGCGACGAGCGGCCCACCTCGATCCTGATCTGGACCACGACCCCCTGGACCCTGCCGTCCAACCTGGCCGTGGCCGTCGGCCCCGACGTGACGTACGCGCTGGTCGAGCACGAGGACGGCCGTCGCTACCTGCTCGGCAAGGACGCACTGGGGTCCTACGAGCGGGAGTTCGGTGAGGAGCCCGAGGTCGTCGCGACCTTCGCGGGCAGCGAGCTGGAGGGGCTCACCTACCTGCCACCGTTCGACTTCTTCGCCGGCCACGACGGCGCGCACCGCGTGCTGGTCGCCGACTTCGTCGAGACCGGCGACGGCACCGGCGTGGTCCACATGGCACCGGGCTTCGGTGAGGACGACTACGACGTCTGCACCGCTGCCGGGATCGACCTCGTCGTCCCGGTCGACGACGCCGGCCAGTTCACCGACGAGGTCCCGCCGTACGCCGGCATGAACGTCTTCGACGCCAACCCGGTGATCATCAGCGACCTCAAGGAGTCGGGTGCGCTGGTGCGCCACGACACCTACGAGCACAACTACCCGCACTGCTGGCGCACCGACACGCCGATCATCTACAAGGCGATCCCGTCCTGGTACGTCGAGGTGACCCGGTTCCGCGACCGCATGGTCGAGCTGAACCAGCAGATCAACTGGATCCCGGACCACGTCCAGCAGGGCGCGTTCGGCAAGTGGCTGGAGGGCGCGCGCGACTGGTCGATCTCGCGCAACCGGTTCTGGGGCGCGCCGATCCCGGTGTGGAAGTCCGACGACCCGCAGTACCCGCGCGTCGACGTCTACGGCTCGATCGAGGAGCTCGAGCGCGACTTCGGCGTCGAGATCGAGGACCTGCACCGGCCGTTCATCGACGACCTGGTCCGTCCGAACCCGGACGACCCGACCGGCCAGTCGATGATGCGCCGCGTGCCCGAGGTGCTCGACTGCTGGTTCGAGTCCGGCTCGATGCCGTTCGCCCAGCTGCACTACCCGTTCGAGAACAAGGCGAAGTTCGAGGAGCACTTCCCGGCCGACTTCATCGTCGAGTACATCGGCCAGACGCGCGGCTGGTTCTACACGCTGCACGTGCTGGCCACGGCGATCTTCGACCAGCCCGCGTTCCAGAACGTCATCTGCCACGGCATCGTGCTCGACGGCGAGGGACGCAAGCTGTCGAAGCGCCTCCGCAACTACCCCGAGCCGCTCGAGATGTTCGAGCAGGTCGGCTCCGACGCGATGCGCTGGTTCCTCGTCGCCTCGCCCGTCCTTCGCGGCGAGAACCTCCGCGTCGAGGAGGACGGCTCGCAGATCGTCGAGCAGATCCGCGTCGTGCTCAACCCGATCTGGTCGGCGTTCTACTTCTTCACGCTCTACGCGAACGCCGACGGGATCCACGGCCGCTTCCGGACCGACAGCGACCACCTGCTGGACCACTACGTCCTGGCCAAGACCCGCATCCTCATCGAGGACGTCGAGGACGCGCTGGACCGCTACGAGCTGTCCGACGCGGCCGACGCCGTGCTGGACTTCCTCGAGGCGCTCAACAACTGGTACATCCGGCGCTCGCGTGACCGCTTCTGGTCGCCGTCGGTCGCCGGTGACGACGAGGCGGCCGCGGACAAGCGCGACGCGTACGACACGCTCTACACGGTGCTCGTGACCGTCAGCAAGGTGCTCGCGCCGCTGCTGCCGTTCCTCACCGAGGAGATCCACGGCACGCTGACCGGTGGCGGCTCGGTCCACCTCGAGGACTGGCCCGACGCGACGGCCTTCCCCGACGACGAGGACCTCGCCGCCGCGATGGACCGCGCCCGTGACGTCGTGACCGCCGCGCTGAACCTCCGCGAGGACGCGGGGCTGCGCGCCCGCCTGCCGCTGTCCACGCTCACGATCGCCGGTCGCGGCGTCGAGGGCCTCACGCACGGGCTGCTGGACCTCGTCGCCGACGAGGTGAACGTCAAGCAGGTCGAGGTCCGCGAGGACGTCGGCGAGCTCGGCACGTTCCGGCTCAAGCCCAACGGTCGTGCGATCGGTCCGAAGCTGGGCCCCGACACCCAGAAGGTGATCAAGGCGGCGAACGCCGGTGACTGGACCGTCCACGAGGACGGGTCGGCCACGGTCGGCACGTGGACGCTCGACCCGGACGACTTCGAGCTGGCGCTGCAGCCGGCCGAGGGCGTCACGGCCCGTGCGCTGCGCACCAACGACGCGGTCGTGTCGATCGACACCGAGGTGACACCCGAGCTCGAGGCCGAGGGCCTCGCCCGCGACCTCGTCCGCGCGGTCCAGCAGGCCCGCCGCGACGCCGGCCTCGAGGTCAGCGACCGCATCCGGCTGACGCTCCACGCGAGCCAGGCCCTGCACGACCAGCTCCGGCCACACCAGGGCTACGTCGCCGAGCAGGTGCTCGCCACGGAGGTGGACTGGTCACCGACGCCGCAGGAGACGACGGCCGAGCTGGCCGGCGCGACCATGTCGGTGCACGTCGAGAAGGTCTGAGCCTCAGCCCTCGGCGAGGGCCTGCAGGGCGAGTGCCTCGGCCAGGACGCAGCGCTCGAGGTCCCCGAGGTGCTGGCTCTCGTCCGGTGCGTGGATCGAGGACGTCGGGTCACCGGGGCCGGTGAGCAGGATGGCCGCGTCCGGGTAGCGCTCCGCGAAGTCGGCGACGAACGGGATCGAGCCACCGACGCCCATCTCGACGACCTCGGTCCCCTGCCACGCGTCGACCATCGCGTCCCGCCACAGCTCGGCAGCGCGCCCCTCGATCGGCAGCTCGAACGCCGGTCCCGACTCGACGCCGGTGCAGGTGACCTGCGCGCCCCACGGCGCGTGCTGCTCGAGGTGCGAGGTCAGGGCTGCGAGCGCCGCGTCCGGGTCCTGTCCCGGCGCCGTCCGCAGGCTGACCTTGGCGCGGGCCACGGGGACGAGCGCGTTGATGGCCTCGGCCACGGGCGGCGCGTCGATCGCGAGCACCGAGATCGCCGGCTTGGTCCACAGCCGCGACGCGAGGGTCCCCTCGCCCAGCAGCTGCAGCCCCTCGACGGTCCCGAGCGGCTCGGTCACCTGCTCCAGCGGGACGTCGAGGTCGGTCGCGGGCGCACCGCTGACCAGCCCCTCGACGGCCACGCTGCCGTCGTCGTGGTGCAGCGTCGCGAGGAGCCGCGACAGCGCGGTCAGCGCGTCGGGGACGGCGCCGCCGAACATGCCGGAGTGGCCGGGACGCGCCGCGGTGCGGACCTCCACGACGCAGGCGGCCAGCCCCCGCAGCGAGGTCGTCAGCGCCGGGACGCCGACCTCCCAGTTCCCGGAGTCACCGATCACGATGACGTCGGCCGCGAGCTCGTCCGCGTACAGGTCGAGGTACGTCCCGAGGTGGGCGGAGCCGATCTCCTCCTCGCCCTCGACGAACACCTTCACCGTCACCGGCGGCTGCCCACCGAACGCACGCAGCGCGCCGAGGTGCATGATGATCCCGGCCTTGTCGTCCGACGCGCCACGACCGAACAGGCGACCGTCACGCTCGTCCGCCTCGAACGCCGGCGAGGTCCAGTCGTCCGCCGGTCCGGGCGGCTGCACGTCGTGGTGCGCGTACAGCAGGACCGTCGGCGCACCGGGCGGTCCCTCCACGGAGCCGTACACGGCGGGGTGCGACCCGTCGACCTCGAGCAGCCGCGCGTCCTCGCACCCGGCGTCGGCGAGCAGGTCGCGGACCGCCTCGGCGGAACGCCGGACCTCGTCGGGCGGGAAGCCCTGCGCGGAGACCGAGGGGATGGCGACGAGGTCCCGGAGGGTCGTCACGAGGTCGGGCATGAGCCCACTGACGGTGGTGCGCAGGTCGGTCATGGGTGCTCCAGTCAGGTGGGTGGGCGTCAGGCGCGGGTGGCAGGTGCGACGCGCCCGACGACATCGGCGAGCCGGACGGCGCCGCCGAGCGCGGTCCCGCGCAGCGTGACCTCGTCACCATCGCGCAGGAACGTCCGCTTCTCGCCGGTGGGCAGCGCGATCGGC
>JBFKQZ010000177.1:0-6736 GCA_041627475.1 Nitriliruptoraceae bacterium
GGCGACGAGTCCCACGCGCTCAGGCCCAGGTCGGTGGACGGGTTGATCCCGACGATCGTGATCTCGTCCCGCTCGTCCTGGTCGCAGATCGTGTCGGCCGGCGGATCGGACTCGTCGGCGCACCACGTCACGTCCTTGCCGCCGTACGCACCGTGCCCGGTGACCGTCACCGTCGTCTCGCCGACGACGGCGTTGAAGTCGCAGGTCCCCGTGAAGTCCTCGTCCGGTAGCAGCGAGGCGGGGCCGTCCTTCTGGTTGCCGCCGGCGCAGGCGACGCCGTCGAAGAGCACGTAGGTGTCGGTCAGCGCGACGTTGCCGTCGTTGGTCTCCACCGCGTCGAGCGACACGGAGGAGCCTTCGAGCACCGTCAGGGTGTTGGTCGACGCGTCGTAGCTCGAGACGCCGGGCACGTCGAGGCCCTCGGTCGTCAGCGAAAGGGTCGTGCTCGGGTTGAGTTCGACGAAGCAGAAGTCCATGTGGCTGAGTCCGGGCAGTGAGGCGTTCTGCAGCGGTGAGCGGAGCCCCGTGTCGGCCACCTCTCCACCGAGGCCTCGGTAGTCGTAGAGATTCACGTTCGGACCGCCCTTGACCGCCACCGCCGACACGCCGAAGGCGCCGGTGAGTGAGAAGTCGAAGGTCTTCCCGTCACTGCTGACCGTGATGGAGAGCGTCCCGGTGAGGTCCCCGTTCGACAGGGGGATCACCTGGGTGATCGGCGGCACATCATTGAGCACGAACAGGTAGTCGTCTGCAGGGATGAGGTCATCGCAGTGCGGGTTGCCCGCGTAGACGACCGGGGCGACGTGCGCGGCATCGGCGTTCGGGACGGCGAGGAGCATCGGGGCCAGGAGGCCGAGGAGCATGGTGACCACGAGCAGTGGCCACCGACTGAGGTGGGCAGCGGGTGACATGGCGTTCTCCGGGGGGCTCCCACGGGGGCTCGCCGCACCCCTGGCAGCGACACCGTCCACGTGGGTCCATCCAGTCAAACACCGCTGCGAAACGGTGTGAATGCCCCGGTCCGCACTGGCCGCTCTCCGGGCGCTGCCGCAGCTCGATGTCCGCTCCCTGCAGTCCCTGTGACCCATCGGTCACTCGGGCGGGCTGACGAGCGGTTGCCACGTCCCCTGGACGGGTGTGGTCGGCGCATCGACACTGCGTGGTGGGCCGACCGCATGGACGCACGAGCTGCTCGACCCACCACCCGAGGGGGACACCGGCGTGCAGACGCCGGATCCGGACGTACGCTCGGGCACAGCACGGACGGCCGGCAGGAGAACTGGGTGAGCGACGGCGGACAGGTCCACGGCGGCAGTGACCGCGACCAGGACGAGGAGGTCGAGGACGTCTCGACCGAGGCGTCGGACGAGGCCCAGGAGGTCGTCGACGACGTCGACGACCTGCTCGACGAGATCGACGACGTCCTCGAGGAGAACGCCGAGGAGTTCGTGCGCAACTACGTCCAGAAGGGCGGCCAGTAGTCGACGCCGCCCTCCGGACCCTGGTCTACGAGACCCGGGGCGACTGGCTGTCGAGCGCCGCGTCGTGCGTGGTCACCGAGGACGGTGCCGAGGTCGCGACGGTGGACCTCCGGCGTGGCTCCTTCTTCGGTGGCGGACCGACGTGGACGTGGCGCGGTGCCTTCGGTGCCGAGTGGACGATGGAGGCGTCGAGCGACCGGCACTACGAGGTCGTGCGCAGCGACGACGTGCCGCTGGGTGCGATCACGCGGCCGTGGTTGACCTCGGCGATGACGCTGGAGGCGGCCGATGGCCGCACCGGCGAGGTCGACGCGCAGGGCTGGTTCGACCGGGACCGGCACGTGACGCTGCCTGACGGCGCGACGGCAGTCGTGACCCGCGAGACGCCGGCGCTCACGCTGTCCTCGAAGGAGACGTGGCGCCTGGAGCTCCCGTTCGAGCTGACGGACCCGCTGCGGGCACTCGTGGTCGCCCTGCCGCTGGCGCTCGACCACCGGCGTCGCCGCCAGGAGCAGTCGAGCTAGCGCCGACCCTTGCGCTTCTCTCGCCGACGGCGCTCGTACTCCTCGAGATCGAGCTTCATCTGCTGGGTGTCCTGAGCGACGACGTCGCGCGGCATGCGCTTCTCGACCTCGCGGACGCGGTGGGACCCGAAGCGGTCACGCGCCCAGAGCCGCACGCGTGCCAGGACGCGGCGCCCCGGCGTGCTCTGGGCGAGGACGAGCCCGAGGCCCGTCGCGACCAGGGGGATGCTCCAGGGGCCCGGGACCGGGGACAGCAGGATCCCGGCGACGATCATGGCGAGGCCCAGCAGGGCCTTGAGGACGCGTGCGAACACGGTCGGTCTCCGGGTGGGCGGCCGGACGTCCGGCCTCGGTGGGGTGGCATCGTGCCAGACTGCAGGTGCCCCGGCAGGAGTCGTGCGATGACCGTCCCAGACGAACAGGCCGAGCACGAGATCATCGCGGGGCGGACCGCCCGGGTGGGCGGTCTCGACATCGTCCGCGTCCTGCCGACCCGCGGTCGGCGGACCGTCGGCGCCTGGTGCTTCGTCGACCTCATGGGCCCCGACGACGCGATCCGTCCCGACCCGATGGAGGTCGGGCCGCATCCGCACATCGGCCTCTCGACCGTGACGTGGCTGCTGGCCGGTGAGGCACTGCACCACGACTCGCTGGGTACCGAGCAGCCACTGCGACCCGGCCAGCTCAACCTCATGACCGCCGGTAACGGCATCGCCCACGCGGAGCTGTCGCGCCCTGACGAACGGTTCCGCGGTGTGCAGCTGTGGGTGGCCCAGCCCGAGGCCACCCGGTTCGGCGAGAACGCGTTCGAGCACCACGCCGAGCTGCCGGAGGTCGACCTCGGGGGCGCGAGCGGCCGGCTGCTCGTCGGTGAGCTGCTCGGTGCGTCGTCGCCCGCGCGCGCCGACTCGCCGCTCGTCGGGGTCGAGGTCACCGGTCGTGGCGGTATCGCTGACGTCCCGCTCGACCCGGCCTTCGAGCACTGCGTCGTCCCGCTCGACGGGCAGGTCGCCGTCGGGGAGGAGATCGCCGGGCTCGGCGACATCGTCCTGCTGGCACCGGGCAGCGAGGAGGTCCGCGTCGACGCCCACGACGGCGACCGCTGGCTGCTGCTCGGCGGCGAGCCGCTCGGCGAGGAGGTCCGCATGTGGTGGAACTTCGTCGCCCGCACACAGGACGAGATCACCGCCGCGTACGAGGCCTGGCAGGCGCGGGACACCGACCGGTTCGGTGAGGTCCACGCCCCGATCGAACGGATCGACGCCCCGCGGCCGCCCTGGCTACGGGCGCCCTGAGGGCCGGGGCGCCCCCGGCGGCCGTGGGGGCGACGTCCCGGCCAGCCCGATCGCCGCGAGCAGGCACGCACCCGGCAGGAACACGAATGCTGCCGGGACCGGCCCCGTCACGACGTGCAGCGCCAGCGCCACCGCGGCGAGGCCGGCCAGTCGTCGGACCTCGCGCGGGGTGGCACCGCGCCACTCGGCCAGCAAGGGGGCGGTCGCGGCGCCCACGAGCAGCAGCAGGACGACCGGCGGGCCGGTGCCGAGCAGCGTCCACGACAGCGCGACCGCGGCGCCGACCGCCAGGGCCGGCGCGAGCAGGAGCGTCCGGGCGGGCGGGCGGACGACGACGGCCTCGGTGATGGGGCGCCAGCCGTGGGCGTGCCACTGGCGTGCCGCCTCGAGGCGCACACGGTCCTGCGACGCGACGAGGCGGATGCGGGCCGCGTGGTCCTCGTCGCCGGCGTCGTCGAGCAGGCGGCGGATGGCCACGGCGTCGCGCAGCAGCTGGTCCGGTGTCCGCGTGTCGTGCAGGGCACGTCCTCCTGCCGACGGTCACCCTAACCGCAGGAGGACGCGGACGGTGCCCCGATCAGCCGGTGGTCGCCACGAGCGCGAAGTCCTGGTCCGTCGCGTCACCGGTCGACGGCACGCCGTCGCCGATGACCTCCGTGGCCCGAACGGTGATCGTCCACGTGCCGGCTGCAGCTCGGTCGAACCAGACGTTCTCGAGGTTGTTCAGCGTGTCCCGGACGCCGCCCGTCACGGACCGGCCACCCGAGAACACGTTGCCGAGGTAGGTGCTGCCGTCCGGTGCGACGACCACGAGGTCGAGGTCGTTGACCAGCGACCGCAGCTCGCCGCCCTGACCGTGGCCGAACGCGTCGGTCCATGCGAGGGTGATGCGCAGCGGCGTCGTGCCGTCGGTCTCCACCGTGAAGGTCGCCGTCTCGCCCGACGCGTCGAACGGGCTGCCCTGCTCGACGTGGAGCGCGCCGGGGGAGGAGAGCGCTGCCAGGCTCTGGCCGAGGTCCAGGCGGCCCCAGCCCTGCTGCTCGTTGGGCACTGGTCGCAGCGGCCGGCCATTGGCGTCGACGCCGGGTCGGCCGCCGGTGCGGGCGAGGTCGACGGCCCCGTTCACGAAGGCCGCCTTCACCAGCGCCGGCGACGGGTCGGCCCCGTCGTGGCCGGCGCGCCACGCCTCGGTGAACAGCGCGTAGGCGCCGGACACGTGCGGGGAGGCCATGGAGGTGCCGGTGCAGGTCGCGTGCAGCGGCGACGGGAACTGGACCGGTGTCGCGGCCGGGACGGGGACGCCGCAGAGCGAACCCTGGGCGGCGCGCGTGCTCATCACGCCCTGTCCCGGGGCGACGAGGTCGACCAGGCGGCTGCCGTCGAGGTTCGGGCCGTGGGCGGTGCAGGTGCACAGGTCGTCACCGCCGGGCGAACCGGGGCGTCCGGAGCCGGACCCGCCGATGGCGAGGATGTTCTTGCCCTCGTCGGGCGCGCCCTGGGTGGAGGTGCCGCCCGAGCCGTTCATGATCGAGAAGACGACACCGAGCTGCTGGTCACCGGGTGCGTCCGGGTCCGCGTCACGGACCGCCGCATCGGCCTGGCGGGTGGGCTCGTCGTAGCCCTGCGGTGTGCCGGAGGGGCCCCAGGAGTTCTGGACGACGGTCGCACCTGCGCGGTGGGAGTCGGCGAAGAGTTCCGTGATGCTCGGACGTGACGCCGTGAGGTTGATCGCGTTCTGGACGTGCAGCGACGCACCGGGCGCGACGCCGCGACCGAAGGCGTACCCGCCGGTGCCGCCGTCACCCAGGCCGGTGCTGCCACTGCCGAGCACGATGCCGGCGACGTGGGTGCCGTGGCCGATCGCGTCGTCGGTGTTGCCGGCCGGGCAGTCGGCACCGAGCGTGCGCGTGTAGGAGGTGCAGGTCACGGTGCGGCCGTCCGTGCCACCCGGCAGCTCCGGGTGGGTGGTGTCCACACCGCCGTCCACCACCGCGACGGTCACGCCCGTGCCGTCGACGCCGAGGTCCTCGGCGGGCCGGTAGGGGGCGGTCGGTGCCGCGACACCCTCGGCGACGATGGCAGCGGTGCGCTCGTCACGCAGCGCCGCAGCACCCTGGAGCTCCGTGCCCGCAGCGACCGAGTAGACCTCCGGGAGACGTGCCAGGGCGGCGGCCACGGCGGCGTCGCCGGGCACCGTCAGCACGGTGCCGTCGGTGCTCGTGAACCCGCGGTGGGTGCCGCTGACCGGGCGCCCGGCGAGGGTGTCGCCGACGACGGTGACACGCAGCAGCTCGGCACCGTCCACCGACGGGTGGATGCGCGCAGCAGCAGGCAGCACGCCGGCGAAGCGCACGCCGTCGAGGGCGCGGATCGTCCGCGTCGTCGGGGCGTCCGCCCACACCAGGTACGACACGGGCGCCAACGGCTGGACGAGGGTCGCACCGGTCGCGGGCAGGGCGTCGACGACGTCCGTCGCGCCACGCTCCTCGAACTGCACCAGGACGAGGTCCTCGGCGACCGGGTCGGCGGCCGCGAGGTCGACCACCGGGTCGACGGCGCCGCTGTGGAGGGGCAGCACGTGGAGTGTGCTCGTCGACGGCTGTGCCACCGGTGCGAACGCGGTGAGCAGCGCGACGGCGCCACTGGCGGCGAGGAGGGAACGGAGGTGCGGCACGGTGGGGCTCCGGGCATCGTTTCGGCGCCCGAGGGCTTCGCCGCCGAGACCGCGTCCTCCTGCTCCCTTCTGTGCAGGGGTGCGGTGACCGCCCCGGCGGGGCGTAGCCTCCCGCCCATGTTCACGCTGCTGCGCAACGCCGACGTGCACGCCCCGGACCACCTGGGCGTGCTGGACGTGCTGCTGGTCGCCGGCCGTGTCGTGTGGACGGGGACCGGCGACGCGCCGGTCGGACCCGGGCCGGCGGTCACCGTCCGCGACCTCGACGGCGCGCCGGTCGTCCCGGGGCTCGTGGACGCCCACGTCCACGTCACCGGTGGGGGTGGCGAGGGTGGTCCCACCACGGCCACGCCCCAGCCGCCGCTGTCGACCTACACCACCGCCGGCGTCACGAGCGTCGTGGGCCTGCTCGGCACCGACGACGTCGTGCGGACGCCGGGCCAGGTCCATGCCCGCGTCCGGGCACTCCGCGAGCTCGGCCTGCAGGCGTGGATGCTGACCGGGGGCTACGGCCTCCCGCCGGCGACGATCACGGGCGACCTCGCGAGCGACCTCGTCCACGTCGACGCGGTCCTCGGCGTCGGGGAGGTCGCCGTCAGCGACCACCGGGGGACCGCGCCGACCGCGGCGGAGCTCGTCGCGCTCGCGACCCGCGTGCGGACCGCTGCACTGCTGGCCGGCAAGGCCGGCACGGTCCACCTCCACCTCGGCGACGGCCGTGCGGGGCTGGAGCCCGTGCGCCAGGCCGTGGCGACCAGCGAC
>JBFKQZ010000178.1:0-6734 GCA_041627475.1 Nitriliruptoraceae bacterium
GACCGACCGGGTCGAGGAGGGCGTGGCCCACGTCCTGCGCAGCATCGAGGTGGCGCGCGCGGCCGGGTACGACCACGAGGTCGCCCGGGCGCTCGGCAACCTCGGCTCCGGCGCCGGGGAGGTCCGCCGCTACGACGTCGCGGAGCCGTACCTGCGGGAGGCCATCGCCTACGCGGCCGAGCGGGACCTGGACAACTACGGGCAGTACGCCGAGGCCTGGCTGGCACGCGTGACGTTCGAGACCGGGCAGTGGTCGACGGCGGCCGACCTCCTCGCTGCCCTGCCGCTGGACGACCCGGCGCTGCCCGCGATCACCCGCATCACCGGACTGGCCGTGCTGGGCAGGTTGCGGTTGCGACGCGGCGACCCGGACGCCACGTCCCCGCTCGAGGAGGCCTGGGAACTGGCGACACACACCGGTGACCTCCAGCGACTGTGGCCGGTCGCCGCTGCACGCGCCGAGGCCGCCCTGTTGGACGGCGAGCCCGAGCGCGTCGACGAGCTGGTGGAGCAGTCCTTCGCGCTCGCCGACCGGCTCGGGCACCCGTGGGCACTCGGCGAGCTGGGCCTGCAGCTGTGGCGGGCCGACGCCCTCGACGGTCACCGGCGCGCGGCGTTCGACGACGGGGCCGCCGCGCCCTACCGCCTGCAGGTCGCGGGCGACCCGACCGCCGCGGCAGCAGCCTGGGCTGCCGTCGGCTGCCCGCACGAGCAGGCCGACGCGCTCGCCGACGGCGACGAGGACCAGCAGCGCCGGGCCCTGACGCTGCTGGACGACCTCGGGGCCGCACCTGCCGCCGCGCGACTGCGACAGCAGATGCGGGCGGCCGGGGTCCGCTCTGTCCCACGGGGCCCACGTCCTGCGACGGCCCGCCATCCAGCGGGGCTGACCCCCCGGGAGGCCGAGGTCCTCGACCTTGTCGCCGACGGGCTCACCAACGCCCAGATCGGCGAGACGCTGTTCATCAGCGAGAAGACGGCCGGCCACCACGTGTCGTCGATCCTCGCCAAACTTGGCGTCCGCAGCCGGCACGAGGCCGCCGAGCTGGTCACCGAGCACTAGGCACCGACCGCACCCCAACATGGGGAGCGCCTCCCCATCTCCCCCGGACGGGCCGTTCGTAGCGTCGCTCGCGTCCACATCCGCACAGGAGGACGGGATGTCGCGCTACCTGCTGGAGGCCACGCCGACGGCCGGCGCCGCGGGATCCCCGGACGTCGAGGAGCTGGTCGAGCGCAACCTCATGGCCTCGGTCACGTGGCTGTGCTCGTACGTCGGTGACCGGACCACCTGGGCCCTCTACGAGGGCCCCCACCCCGAGGCCGTGCGCCGCGCTGCCGGTGCCAACGGCCTCGAGGTGACCCGCGTCAGCGAGGTCCGGCTGCTCGACCCCTACGCCCACTCGGGCGCGCCCGTGACGGAGTGACCCACCGCGGCGCACCTGCACCGCACACCACCACAGAGAGGAAGCGCACATGCCGCTGTTCATGGACGTCCACACCCTCGGCGAGAGCGTCACCGCCGACGCCGTCGCCGAGGCCCACAAGAAGGACCTCGCCACGCAGGGCCGGTACGGGGTCGACTACCGCAAGTACTGGGTCGACGAGGAGGCGGGCAAGATCTTCTGCCTCGCCGAGGGCCCCGACGCCGAGACCGTCAGCCGGGTCCACGCCGAGGCGCACGGCCTCGTCGCCGAGGAGCTCTACCGCGTCGGTGAGTACAGCTGAGCGGCGGCACCGGCAGGGCAGCACCGGCCCGGCGGCACAGACCGTCGGGCCGGTGCGGACTGCTGGCTGCACGCGGACGCGCGAGGGTCCACCATGGGAGCATCGACCCCAGGGGGCCACGCGATGGACGTGACACTGCTGTACTTCGACGGCTGTCCGTCCTGGGAGACGACCGACCGTCGGCTGCGCGCGCTCGCCGACGAGCTCGGGTTCCACCTCGGCCACCAGCGGGTCGAGACGCCGGAGGCCGCCGAGGAGCTCCGCTTCCGCGGGTCACCGACGGTCCTCGTCGACGGGCGTGACCCGTTCGCCAGCGACGACGACCCGGTCGGTCTGTCGTGCCGGATCTACCGGACGCCAGAAGGACCGTCCGGGTCCCCGACGACGGCTCAGCTGCGCGCCGTGCTCACCGCCGGGGCATGACGAGGTGACCGCTCGGGTCAGCCCGGTCGGTGCGCAGGCACCGGCTCGACCACCCCGGCTGCCGCGACCCGAGCGACGAGTGCTGCGCGCTGGGCCCGCATCCAGCGGTCCAGGGCCCGCCAGTGGGCCAGGACACCGGCGAGCAGCAGCCCGGCACCCGCGTAGTCGAAGAACACCCACACGGCGTGGAGTGCCTGCATCCCCGGTCCGTCCCCGACCGTGACGTTGCCCGCGCCGTGCAGCGCGGTGTGGCCGACCAGGAGCACCAGCCCCACCGCCGCGAGGCGGACCGGGAGCGAGTCACCGTGCCGGCGTGCCTGGCGCCAGACGATCCAGAACACGACCGGTGCCGCCAGCAGGCCGGCGTTGTGGCTGTAGAAGGCGGCCGATCGCAACCCGACGGCGCTCAGCACCGGCCACATGAACGGCATCACGCACATCAGGCACCCCACCCCGAGCAGGGCCCACAGCGCCGCCAGCAGCGCCGGGCGTTCTCGCCGTCGGCTGCGTCGGGCATCACCGCGTCGCAGCTGCTGGCGGTACTCACGGCAGCCGATGCATGCGGCGATGCGACGTGGCAGCTCCTCGGGGACCTCGTGGGCGTGGACGACCGCGAGGTGGGCGACGAGCTCGCGCGTGGCGGGGTCGAACCCGCTCGTGTCGAGCCGGCCACGCGTGTCGTCGAGCAGTGCCGAGAGCGTCGGCGCGAGGTCGTGCGGTGCGAGGTCGGCGTCGGCCGCCACCACGACCGAGCGCAGACGCTCCACCGCGCGGTGCAGCCGCATCTTGGCAGCCGACACCGAGACGCCCAGGACGGCCGCGACGTCGGCGACGGCCAGACCGCCCCCGAAGCGCAGCGCCAACGCGTCGCGGTCGTCCTCCGACAGGTCGGCGACCGCTGCCGCGACCCGCTCGGTCGCCTCCCGGCGCAGCGGCTGCTGGACCGGGTCCGGCGGGGTCGTGTCGTTCACAGGCGTGGGCAGCTCCTCCATGGCGACCTCCGCGGGCCGGTGGCGCCACCAGTCGGCGACCACGTTGTGGGCGATGCCGAACAGCCACGCGGCGGGGTTGCCCCGTCGCGGGTCGAACCGCCCCCAGCCCTTCCAGGCCCGGGAGAAGACCTCGGCCGTGAGGTCCTCGGCGGCGTGCGGGTCGGGCACACGCGAGCGCACGTACCGCCAGAGCGGGGCGAGGTGCTCGTCGTACACGTCGACGAACTCGGGCTGCTGGTCGATGACGATGTCGCTCATGCCACTGCTCCCGTGCCCGGATGCACGTCCTGTCGTTGGACCATAGACGCCCGGATCCGCATGGCCCGTCGGGCCCGCCGTGTCACGGCCAGGTCCCACAGCGCCCCGGTGCCGAGCAGCACGACCGCGACGTTGTCGGTCACGACGAACGCGAGGTCCGCGCCGCCGCCGACGAAGTGCAGCACGGTGTGGAAGAGGTAGACGACCGCGCCGAGGGCGGCGACCCGCAGCGGCCGACGATCGCCGTGGCGACGCGCGTTGCGTGCCAGCAGCACCACGAGCACCGGCACGACGACCCACGAGACCGTGTGGGCCACGAACACCGAGGCCCCCAGGCCCATCGCGGCGAGCGCCGGCCACATGAACGGGACCCCGCACACGGCGCAGGCCGGGCCGGCCGCGAGGACGGTGAGGCCGGCGGCGCCGGACGGTCGGTGGCGATGGGCATGGACGGGGACGGTGGCCGTGGACACGGTGCGCTCCTGGTCGGGATGGCTGGCTCGACGGGGACTTCGCGGGCAGCCGCGAGGCGTCACATCGCGCCGACCGACTGAGCGTTCAGCGTCACGACATGAGCAACATGCGCGCGTGTCCGGCCGGTGGTGTGACGTCTCGTCCCGGTCGGCGAAGTCCCGTGCACGACCGCGTCCGCGCGGGGACGAGACCCCGCCCGCGGCCGACCAAGGAGACAACGATGATCCGCACCACCCCGTCCCGCGCCCGCCGCACGCTCGTGAGCACCATCACCGGCGCGTGTCTGGTGCTCGGCGCGTCACCTGCCGCCGCGCACCACGAGCACCACGTCGTGACCCCGGGCACCTGCGTCACCGACGTCGCGAGCGGCCAGACGTCCAAGCACGCCGACGAGCCCGGCGGCCACGTGTTCCACACGCGCGTCCACATGCGCACCGACAGCAACGGCACCCGGATCGGTGACCTCACCGACGGGCGCGTCCACGTCTACAAGACCGCGGAGCTCGACGACGCCCTGCTCGAGCGCTGCGGCCTCTGAGGGCAGGCAGGCCACCGGAGCACGTCCGTCACCGGGCGTGCTCCCGGTCCAGCTCACCGACGCGGCGGGCCAGGGCCGTGAAGGCCGCCAGCGCGACCGCGAAGGCCGCCAGCATCAGCAGCTGCAGGGTCGTCGTCGACAGCCCGCTGCCGGCGTCGTCGGCGGCACCGAGCCCGACGGCTCCGCCTCCATCGTCGGCGAGCGCGAGGACCCGCACCTCACCGGTCATGCCCGGGTGCAGGATGCAGCTGTAGGTGATCGTCCCGGGTTCGTCGAAGGTGGCCGCGAACCGTGCGCCAGGGGCGAGGATGCCGCTGTCGAACGCGCCGTCGTCGGCCGTGACCGTGTGCGCGGCCGCACCGTCGTTGGTCCAGACGACCTCCTCCCCCACCGTGACCTCGAGGACGGCGGGCTCGAAGGCGTTGTCGACCATCGACACGGCCGCGGCGTCGGCCGCCGGGCCTTCGTCGGCTCCGGCAGCCTCGTCACGGCCGGCGGCAGCGTCCGCGGGCAAAGGCTCCGGTGCCGGGACCGCACCGGCCGCGTCGGCCACCCGGATGGTGGCGACCATCTGCGGGTGCAACGTGCACCAGTAGGCGAACGTCCCCGGTTCGTCGAAGGTGTGCTCGGCCACGCCACCCGGGCGGAGCAGCCCGCTGTCGTAGGAGCCGTCGCGGGCCGTCGCGGTGTGCAGCGCCGCGCCGTCGTTGCGGAACCGCACGGTGTCACCGACGCGCAGGTCGATGGTCGCCGGCGAGAACACGAAGTCGTCCAGCGATACCAGGACGGTCCCGGGTGCCGGTGGGGGCGTCGGGGGCGCTGCCGTGCTGCCGGCCGTCGCACCGCCGGCCGTTGCGGTGCCCGTGGAGCTCCCACCGCTCGTGCCGCCACCGCTGGCGGCCGTCACGACGACCCGCCCGACCATCTCCGGGTGCAGCAGGCAGAGGTAGGAGAACGTGCCGGTCCGGTCGAACCGCCGCTCGTAGGAGCCGCCGGGCGACACCAGGTCCGAGTCGAAGCTGCCGTCGTCGGCCGTCGCCGTGTGCAGTGCACGGCCGGTGTTGGTGAACACCACCGTCGACCCGACCGGGACCTCGACCGCCGCCGGCGCGAAGGCGAAGTCCTGCATCTCGATCGTGCGACGCACGGGCGCGGCCGCGGCGCCGTCACCACCGGGCGCCGAGGGCGACGTCGTGTCGCCGGGCGCCGGCGCAGGCGCAGGAGCAGGAGCCGGGGCGGGTGCTGGCGGCGGCGCGGTGCCGCCGGGGTCGGCCACGGCGATGGTCCCGACCATGTCCGGGTGGAGCAGGCACAGGTACGAGAACGTGCCTGCCCGCGTGAAGGTCCGGCTGAAGTCCTGGCCAGCGGCGAGGATCCGGCTGTCGAAGCTGCCGTCGTCGGCGGTCGCAGTGTGGTCGCGGTCGTCGTCGTTGAGGAACCGGACGGTGTCGCCGGTCGTGATCTCCAGCCGGGCCGGGGTGAAGCGACGGTCCCGCATCGAGACCTGGTGCGTCGTCGGGCCGGTCGGCTCGTCGGGCGCGGGGTCCGGGTCGGGCGTGCCGGAGGCAGCCACGACCACCGTGCCGTGGTACGCGGTGTCGTCGCGGTCACGGTCGTCGACGTAGCTGGTCGTGCCCTCGGTCGTGAACGTGTGGCTGAACCGGGCGCCCGGGTCGAGGTTGCCGCTGTCGAACTCGGCCGGACCGGCGGTGGCGCGCATGCGGTGACGCTCGGTGTCGGCGTTCACCCAGGTCACGGTGGTGCCGGGCGCGACCGTGATCTCGGCGGGGTTCAGGGCCGACCCGATGCGCACCTCGACGGTCGTCGCCGCCCGCGCCACGGGCGGCAGCAGCACCAGTGCGAGCAGACCGGCCAGCAGCGCACGTGCGATGCGGACGGGGGCGGGAAGGGCGGACATGTGTGGCTCCGTACCGGTCACCAGACCCTACGAACTGGGCGGGTCGGTGGCCGGTTCGTGAAGACACTCTCACGAGGCCTTCACCCGCGGAGGACGGCGTCCAGGTCCTCGACGAGCTCGCGGGTCGGGCGGCCCGTCGCGATGCCGTGCGGCAGGTCCCCGGCGCGACGCACCGACTCGCCAGTCATGCCGCGCAGGAACAGGTAGGCCCAGCCGCCGACGTGGGTGTCGTAGTCGTAGGCCGGACCGAGCCGCGCCTGCAGGTAGCGGTGCAGCGCCACCACGTACAGGTGGGCCTGGAGCAGGTAGTCACCCTGGAGCATGGCGGCCATCACGCGCTCGGGCGTGGTGTGCGCCTCGGTCTCGCACCAGCGCCCCTCATCGTCCTCGCCGGTCGGCTCCA
>JBFKQZ010000179.1:0-6723 GCA_041627475.1 Nitriliruptoraceae bacterium
CCCACGAGGACGTCGATGTTCGTCGGCACGTCGTCGACGACGAGCACGAGCGGCCTGTCACCGGCGTCATCGACCATCGGAGGGTTCTCTCTTGTGGGATGACTAGTGTGACTGACGGATCGTCATCGTCCGATAAGAGAACGTTAAGGGACAAGAAAGACTACGTCTCCGTGGCCGATTGGCCACGGAGAGAAGTCAGTCGGCGGCCTGCTCGAGCAGTTCGCACCCACTGACGAGCTCGACGCACAGCGCGCCGGCTCGGACCGCACCCGAGGACCCCGGGCCGAACGGACGGGCAGCCGACGACTGGAGCCCGACCACGCGACCGTCGGCGTCGACGAGCGGCGCACCGTCGTACACGGGATCCACGGGGAGGTCGCTGACGATGGCCGAATCGGTCACCGCACCGACGCGACCCGGCAGCTGCACGCCGGCGAGGCCGGGCGTCACCGCAGCCAGCACGACCACGTCCCCCTGGGCCACCGGCGTCGCGGCGGGCCGCCACGGCAGGACGGGGACGTCAGCCAGGGCGACGCGGACGACAGCGACGCCCCGGGCCTCGTCCCAGGCGTGCACGATCCCGCGCGCGCTGCCCGACGACGCCGTCACGGTCACGGCCGGTGCCACACCGTCCACGCCACCCGGGTCCGCCACCGCCGCGAACGACGTCGCGACGAAGGTGGTGCCACCGTCGACCGCGACCGCGAACCCGACGGCCCGACGTGTCGGCGCCCCCGCCACCGGCGGTGGCGGACCGGTCGGACCCTCCTGGGCAGCCGGTTCCTCGGCGCCGTCGCCGGTCGACGCGAGCGGCGCACCCTCCGGCTGCGACTGGCCACCGGGCTGCGCCGTCGGTGCCGGGCTCGGTGCCGCCGGGGTCAGCTCCACCGTCAGCGCGACGACCCCGGCTGCCACGGGGTCCTCGAGCGGCCGGGCGACCTCCAGTGCGTCCCGGACACCGTCGAGCTGCTCCGCGATGGCGTCCAGGGCCTCCTGCCGGGCGGCGTCGATGTCCTCCGCCGCGACCTCGGCCGCCGCGCGTGCGGCAGCGGTCTCCTCCTCGAGCTGGGCGACCTGCTGGGCGAAGTACACCTGCGCCAGCGCACCCGCGACCACAGCGCCGCCGAGGGCGGTCGCCACGAAGACCGGCAAGGTCCAGAACCCGAGGTGGGAGCCGTCCCCGGCGATGCGTCGCCACAGTGAGCGACGCCCCTGCTCCTCGCCCATGACGCCTCCGGTGCGGCCGGTCGCGCAGCGTACGGCCGATCGGCCGCCGTGGACCGCTGCCGTAGGCTCGGCGCGTGCGCATCCTGCTGCTGTCCTGGGAGTACCCACCCCGCGTCGTCGGTGGGCTCGGACGGCATGTCGGTGCCCTGTCCCGCAACCTGGCGGCACAGGGACACGACGTCCACGTCGTCACGCGCGGCCATGACGACGACCTCCCGGGTGACGAGCACGTGGACGGTGTCCACGTCGTCCGGGTCGGCGAGACCGCCCCGCGGCTCGACTTCGCGACGCAGCTCGTGCCGTGGGTGCTCGCGTTCAACAACCGGGTGCAGGCGGCGGCGCACCGGCTCGTGCGCGAGCAGGGCCCGTTCGACGTCGTCCACGCCCACGACTGGCTGGTCGCCTCGGCCGCCGCGGGGATCAAGGACGCCTGGGACCTGCCGCTGGTCGCCACGGTGCACGCCACTGAGTACGGCCGCCACCAGGGGTGGCTGCCCGGACCGATGAACAAGCTCATCCACCAGATCGAGTGGTGGCTGACCTACGAGGCCCGGCGCGTCATCACCTGCTCGCGCTACATGCACGACCAGGTCGCCGACATCTTCGCCAAGCCCACCGACACCATCGACGTCGTGCCGAACGGCGTCGACGTCGACGACTTCGCACTGCCCGACGACGAGGTCGCCGCGTTCCGCCGCGACCTGGCGCCCCCGGACACCAACGTCGTGCTGTTCGCCGGCCGGCTCGAGTACGAGAAGGGCGTGCAGACCGTCCTCGACGCCCTGCACGACCTGCGCGAGCGCGTCGGGCCGACCGAGTTCCTCATCGCCGGGGTCGGCACCTACTCGGACGAGCTGCGCCGCAAGGTGGACGAGCTCGGGCTGCAGGAGCACGTGCGCTTCACCGGCTTCCTCGAGGACCACGAGCTGCGGCTGCACTACGCCGCCGCCGACGTCGCGGTCGCACCGAGCATCTACGAGCCCTTCGGCCTGGTCGCGGTCGAGGCGATGGCGTGCGGCACGCCGGTCGTCGTCGGCGACACCGGCGGCCTCCGCGAGGTCGTGTCCGGAGGGCACGGGCTGACGTTCACCCCGCAGGACGCGGAGCACCTCACCGACGTGCTGGCCCGCGTGCTGTCCGACGGCCAGCTCGCCGCCGAGCTCACGGCCCGGGGCCGCGAACGGATCCTCGCCCGGTACGACTGGGCCGAGGTCGCCCGCGCGACCGTCGAGGTCCACGAGCAGGCGATCGCCGAGGAGCAGGCGCTGCGCGGCACGACGCCGGACCGCACGCCACTGCGCCAGCTGCTCCGCGCCGCACCGATCCTGGAGCTCGACGGGCTCGCGGGCTGACCCTCGTCAGTCCTCCAGCGGGTCACCGGGGATCGGCTCCCCACGCCGGACGAGGTCGTACGCCTCCTCCGGGTCCATGCCCTTCGGCAGTCGCGACCGCACGACGCGGACCGGCACCCCGACCGCGATCGAGAACGGGGGCACGTCCTTGTTCACCAGGCAGTGGCTGGCGACCACCGAGCCGTGCCCGATGTCCACGCCACGCAGGACGCTGGCCTTCTCCCCGATCCAGACGTCGCTGCCGATCCGCGTGGGGCTCTTGACGATGCCCTGGTCCTTGATCGGCACGTCCAGCCGCTCGGTGCGGTGGTCGAAGTCGCAGACGTAGATCCAGTCGGCGAGGATCGATGCCGCCCCGACCTCGACGTCGAGGTAGGTGTTGATCACGTTGTCGCGGCCCATCACGACCTTCTCGCCGACCGTGAGCTGCCCCTCGTGGGCGCGCAGCTTGTTGTCGTCGCCGAGGTGCGTCCACGGCCCCACGACGAGCCGGCCGTGTCCCGTGCGACCCCGCAGTTCGACCCGGCGACCGAAGAAGACCATGCCCTGCAGGTCGACGTGCTGGCCGGTGGCAGCGACGCGGGCCCGGTGCCACAGCCACCGGCGGTAGTAGGTGACGTACTCCGGTGTCAGCATCCGCCGTTCGACCGCGAAGCGGACGGCACGTCGCCAGCCCCACCGCGGGTACCGGAGCCGCAGCGGCGGACGACGTCGCGCGGGCTCGACGCCTGCCTCGGCCTCCTCGTCGTGCACCAGCCGGCTGACGCGGCGCTGTGCCTCGGCGGCGGTGGCCTGTCGCACCCGGGCGTCGACGAGGGCGGCATGGGCCGACCGGACCTCGTCGTCGCTCGGGCGCGCCATCGGCTCCATGCTCAGGCCGGCTTCGTCGCCGACAGGAGGAGGTTGTAGAAGAAGCGCTGCGGCACGACGTGCCGCATGACGCGTTCGTCCACCTGCGTCAGGAACAGGTAGGAGCCGTAGGCGAAGCGGAACCAGGGCAGGCCCAGCACGCCGTCGGCGATCGAGCCCTCGATCGTGCGCACCGCCCAGCCGGACCAGTTGGCCAGCAGCTCCTCGGTCTGGACGTCGACGTCCTCGAACCCTGCCAGCGACGCCATGTGGGCGACGTCCTTCGGCCGGAACGTCCAGAGGTCGACCTCGTCCTCCAGCCGGGCCATGATCGTGTCGCGCTCCGAGGCGTCGCCGTGCTTGAGGTCCTCGCGGCGGTAGCGCTGCATGCCGGGCAGCGCCGTGACCGCACGGAACACCCGCCACGTGTTGTGCTTGACGACGTGGCTGATGCGGTCACCGAGCTCGGTCGGCTCACCCGCGATCAGCAGGCGGCCTCCCGGCCTGAGCACCCGGAACGCCTCGCGGATGGCCAGGCCGGGCACGGGCAGGTGGTGCAGGAACGCGTGGCCCATGACGAGGTCGAAGTGGTCGTCGGGGTACGGCAGCGCCTCGGCGTCGCCGACCTGCGTCACCACCTCCACACCGTTGCCAGCCGCGTTCGTGGCGCAGACGTCGAGCATCCCCGGCGAGATGTCGCTGACGTGCAGCTCACCGGTGATCGCCCCCGACAGCGCGAGGTTGATCGAGAAGAAGCCGGTGCCACCGCCGAGCTCCAGGACCCGACCGTCCACCGGGGCCGGCACGACCTTGTCGAAGCGGCCGCGGACGTAGTCGATGCACGGCTGGTCGTAGTTGATGCAGAACTTCTCCTCGTAGCTCTGCGACTCCCAGTCGTGGTAGGCGGCCTGCTTGGCCTTCATGTCGAGGACGGCCGCGTCGGGGACGGCGGTGAGGTCGGCGCTCATGTGTCGTGCCTGTCTGCCGCGGTCGGCGGCGGGGATCGTGCTGCGCGGGGCGCGTGGGTCAGCGACCGTCGAAGTCGGCCTTGCCGGGGCCGTGCTCGAGGAAGCTGGCGATGCCGGTGGCGGCGTCGTCGGAGGCGAAGGAGGCGGCGAACAGGTCGCGCTCGAGCCGCAGCGCCTGGTCGGTGGGGAGCTCGAGGCCCTCCTCCATCATGCGCTTGGCGAGCCGCAGGGCGTACGGACCGTTCGCGTAGCGAGCGGCGAGCTCGCAGGCCTTGTCGTAGACGTCGTCCGCCGGCGTGTGGAACTCGGCCAGCCCGATCTCGACGGCCTCGCTGGCGTCCACCATGCGGCCGCTGTAGATCAGGTCCTTCGCCCTCGCGAGACCCACCAGCCGCGGGAGGCGGACCGACCCGCCCCCACCCGGGATCAGCCCGAGCAGGATCTCGGGCTGGCCCAGCTTGGCGTTGTCGGCGACGACGCGGAAGTCGCAGGCCAGCGCCACCTCGCAGCCGCCGCCGAGCGCGTAGCCGTTGATCGCGGCGACACTGATCTTGGACGTCCGGGCGAGCTGGTCGATGGCGCGCTGGAACTTCGTCCCGATGTCCTGGACCGCCTGCATGTCGAGGTCGGGGAACTCCTTGATGTCCGCGCCGGCGGCGAACACCTTCGGCCCGCCCCAGACGACGATCGCGCCGACGCGGTCGTCCTCCTCGGCGGCGAGTGCGGCGTCGCCGATCTCGTACCAGACCTGCTGCGCCATGGCGTTCATCGGCGGACGGTCGAGCCGGATCGTCCCGACACGGGACTCCTCGTCGACCTCGAGCCGGACGAACTCACCCTCGAAGGACACTGCTGCTCCTGCACGTCACTGCGTGCCCGGGGATGCTAGTGCCACCCCGTCCGACCGCCCGGTGGCGTCCGGACGGGCAGCGGCGGGTCAGCGGCAGTGCTGCTCGGCCACGGCGCGGGCCGGCTGCAGGGGAACCTTGGTGCCGTCGTCCCGCCGGAGCCACACGCCGTCGTCGGTGTCGAGGTCGAGCGTCGCGAGGTCGGGCGCCGACCGCAGCTCCGTGCTCAGGGCGTACGGCGTGCCGTCGATCTCGACGAAGGCCCGGCCCGTCCGGCAGTGGACCTCGACCTCGCTCGCCGCGAACGGCCAGGGCCCGTCCACGTCCTCCGCGCTCAGCACCGCGACCGGACCGGGGCTGAGGAGGAACCATCCCACGCCCCCGAACAGCACGAGCGCGAGGAGTGCACCACCGGGTCCCCAGCTCGGCAGGTTCCAGTTGCGGGTCGGGGCGTTCGAGTAGGTGTTCATCGGTCGCTCCTCGGTCGGTCCCTCGACGTGACGAATACTCGTCGACAGCTGGCCCACCGTCAACGCGGCGGCACGATCCCCTAACGGAGGGTTAGCGGCCTGCGGCCGCATGGCCGTACCGTCGCACTCCCCCTCCCGACGGACCCCCCGATGGCAGACCAAGCGCTCGACGCCCGTGCCCGAGCCGTGCTCGCCGAACGCGCGGCGATCGCGAAGGCCGAGACGATGCGCCAGCAGGTCCAGCTGTGCACGTCGGTCGACTGCGACGCGGCCGGCGACCCCGCGAGTGCGCTGCAGGCCCTCAAGCACGAGGTCGCACTGGCCCGTCTGCGCCACTCGGTCATGGTGACCGAGGTGTCCTGCCTGGAGATCTGCGAGCACGGCCCGATCGCCCTCGTCCAGCCCGACGGCACCTGGTACGCGGCGGTCGACGAGGAGGCAGCCAGACGCATCGTCCGGGAACACCTCGTGGACGGCGAGGTGGTCGAGGAGCACGCCTTCCTGACCTCCCCGAACGGCCCGGACCAGTAGCGCACATGAGCGCGCGGTTCGCGCTGCTGCCGGACCTGGATGTCACACCCCCTCGGCAGGGTGTGGCCCATGACCTCGTACCGCCGCTCCGACCACCGCCGCCCTGACCGGGCCGGCGACGCTGGCGGTGCCTACGAGCACGATCCGCTGGAGCGGATGACTGGGCTCCTCGACGAGCTCGAGGAGGCGAAGCGCCGGGTGCTGGACGGCTTCCGCGACATGGTCGCGTGGGGCGGGACCGCGCAGACCACCGGCTACACCCAGTCGGAGTGGCTCGCGCTGGTCGGTCGGCTGCCTGGCCGTGACGCGTGGAAGTTCGAGCTGTTGGTGCGTCGGCTTCCGGCCATGCCCGTCACGGCGACGCTGTTGGAGACCGGCCAGCTGACGTTGGACCAGGCCGTCTCGATCGTTGCCGGTGCGAAGTCGCTGTCTGGCGAGACGCTGCGCGAGGTGGATCACGAGGCGGCGCACGTGGCGC
>JBFKQZ010000180.1:0-6628 GCA_041627475.1 Nitriliruptoraceae bacterium
CGGCCGGTTCGAACTGCGCCGGCGCCCGACGGGCCGTGCAGTCCACACGACCTACCCCCGCGGAACACGACCCACGGCGCAGTCACCGCCGGAAGTCGCCCGAGCCCGTTGACCCCCACCGTGGTGGGGGCACTGGTGCTGGGTCAGGTCAGGTGGGGTCGTCGACGGGGTGGCGCCAGCGGAAGAGCAGGCTGCCGTCGAGGGCGGCCGGGACCCCGGACTCGATCGTCCCGTACCGGGGACGGACGCCGAGGTCGTCCCAGATCAGGCCGGGGGCCACGGGCTGGGCCAGGTTCCACCCGACCACCGCGTCGGGGGTCAGCACCGTCGGGCGTGACCGCGGATCCAGAGCATCGAGGACTGCAGCGCCGAGGCGGGCGATCGGCGCGGGAACGCGTAGGTGGCGGAACCGAGCGAAGTGGGCCCCCACGACCCCGAAGAAGTCGCGCCACGTGGCCGGCCGGTCGTCGGCCGTCGCGCTCGCGCCGACCCAGCGCTGCTGTGCCACCTCGACGAGCAGCCGGGCGGCGTCCTCGATGTGCAGGTGCGCGTAGAGGTTGCCACCGAGGCCCGGCGTGACCAGCAGCCCGCTCCGCATGCGGCTGAACAGCAGGTCGCCCGGGCCGTAGACGTGGGGCAGCCGGATCGTTGCCACCTCCGTGCCGCTCCCGCGCGTCGTCTCGTCGAGCACCGCCTCGGCCTCGACCTTCGCGACGCCGTAGCCCACCTGCGGGTCCGTCGGCGTGCCGGCGTCGATGGGCGCGCTCGGAGGTGCCGAGCCGTGGGCCAGCAGCGAGCTCGCGTAGACGACCTGGGCCACGCCCTCGTCGACCGCGGCCTCGACCAGCGACCGCGTGCCGTCGACGATCGTGGGACGCAGGCGTTCGACCGGCTCCATCGTCGCCCGGGCTGCGAGGTGGATCACGGTGTCCATCCCCTCGACCGCACGGCGGAGGCTGGCGGGGCGTGTGAGGTCGCCCTGCACGGGCTCGACATCGAGGCCGTGGAGGAGCCCCGCCCTGGTCGGACGTCGCACGAGTGCCCGGGCGTGGATGCCGCGGGCCGTGAGCTCGCGCACCACCTCGAGACCGATCAGTCCCGTGGCGCCCGTGACCAGCACCCGTTCCACTGCGACCTCCGCTCGTCGTCAGTCGTGGTTCGGTGCCGCATCGTGGTCGGGTGGCCCGGACCCCGCATGCCGGCGGAGCAGTGCACGGACCTCGTCGTCGGTCGTCGCCGAGAAGTCCCGGTAGTGGTTGCCAACCGCGCGGAAGTCCGCGGGTGCGCCGAGACAGACCACGTCGTCCGCCGCGCCCCGGACCGTCTGCAGTCCGCGAGGGCTCGCGACCGGGACCGCCAGGACGAGCCGGGCCGGGCGCCGGGCGCGGACTGCCTGGAGCGCGCTGCGGGCCGTCGCGCCCGTCGCGAGCCCGTCGTCCACGACGACCACGGTCCGCCCCTCGACCGGCACGGGCGGCGCCACGCCGCGGTAGCGGTCCGCGCGCTCACGCAGCTCGTGACGCGCACGACCGACGGCATCGGCGACCACGGCCCGCGGGAGCCTGCGCTGTGCTGCCTCGTCGTGCACCTCGACACCGCCCTCCGCCACTGCACCGATCGCAAACTCCGGGTGGCGTGGGTGCCCGACCTTGCGCACGAGCAGGACGTCCAGCGGTGCGTGGAGCGCAGCTGCGAGGCACGCCGCGACCGGGACGCCACCGCGCGGCAGCCCGAGCACGACCACGTCCTCACCGCGGACACGGTCGGCCACGGCGGCAGCGAGCTGCCGGCCGGCATCGAGGCGGTCGTCGAAGCGCACGCGTGCAGCGTGACGTGCGACGTTCCCGCCGTCAGCCCAACGGGACGTCGCGGGCGACCAGGTCGTCGTAGGTCTCACGACGGATGAGCGGACGTACCTCGCCGTCGCGGACCAGCACCGCGGCCGGCCGCGGCAGCCGGTTGTAGTTGGACGCCATCGACTCGGTGTACGCACCGGTCGCCGCCACCGCGAGCAGGTCACCGACCTCGGTGTCCTCGGGCAACCGGGTCCGCTCGGCGACGAGGTCGCCCGACTCGCAGTGCTTGCCCACGATGCTGACCGCCATCGGGGGCTGGTGCGACTCGCGGTTGGCGAGCTCGACCTCGTGCTCGGCGTCGTACAGCGCCGGCCGGATGTTGTCGCTCATCCCGCCGTCGACGCTGACGTACGTCCGCACGCCGGGCAGCGGCTTGACCGTGCCGATCTCGTAGACCGTGATCGTCGACGGGCCCACGATCGCACGGCCGGGCTCCACCGCCAGCTGCGGGACCGGGTAGCGGTGGTCCTCGCACGCGTCGGCGACGGCCTGCACGACGGCGTCGCCGTAGCGGTTGATGCGGACCGGGTGGTCCTCGTGGGTGTAGCGGATGCCCATGCCGCCGCCGAGGTTGCACTCCCCCAGCGTCACGCCGAACTCGTCACGCCACCGTGCGAGCAGCTCGATCAGCACCTCGGCGTTGGCCACGAACGGGTCGGTGCCGAAGATCTGCGAGCCGATGTGCGCGTGGATGCCGGCCACCTCGACGCCGTCGGTCGCCAGCGCCGCCTGCATCGCCTCGTCGGCGAGACCCAGCGACAGCGTGAAGCCGAACTTGCTGTCGTCCTGGCCGGTGCGGACGAACTCGTGGGTGTGCGCGTCGATGCCGGGCGTGATGCGCAGCCACACCTTGACGGTGGTGCCCGCCTCGGTGGCGATCCGGCCCAGGCGCTCGAGCTCGATCAGCGAGTCGACGACGATGCGGGCGACCCCCGCCTCGACGGCCTGCCGCAGCTCTGCCTCCGACTTGTTGTTGCCGTGCAGGACGACGCGGTCCATCGGCACGCCGGCGTGCTGGGCCGTGTGGAGCTCGCCGCCCGAGGCGACGTCGATCCAGAGGCCCTCGTCGGCGACGATCTGGAGGATCCCGGTGGTGCACCACGCCTTGGACGCGTAGGCGACCCAGACGTCGGGGAACGCCTCGCGGTAGGACCTGCAGCGGTCGCGCAGGTCCTGCTCGTCGACGACCCACAGCGGCGTGCCGTGCTCGGCCGCGAGGTCACTGACCCTGACGCCACCGATGACGAGCGCGCCGTCGGCGTCGCGGACCGTCGTCGACGGCCACGGGGAACGATGCATGCCGCGTCCCATCACATGCTCTCCGGGGCCGAGACGCGCAGGAGCGCCAGTGCGTTGCCGAGCACCTGCTTCGCCGCGACGGCGAGCCAGTAGCGCGAGCGCGCGAGCGTGGTCGCCGCCTCGTCACCGGCGAGCGCGTCGACGCCGCCCTCGGACGCGGGCGGGAGGATCCGGCACTCGGTGTAGAAGCGCTGGAACTCCGCGGCGTACTCCTCGATGAACCGGGTCAGCCGCTGCGTGGCGCGCTGCTCCGCCGCCTCGTCGACGACGCCCGGGAACGCTGCGAGGCCGCGCAACAGCGCGATCTCGGGGGCGGTCGTCAGCACCGAGGTGTCGAGGTCGTCCGACGGCTTCCCCGGGTCGAAGCCCTCGTCGTCAGCCTTCGCGATCACCGAGGCGATCCGCGCGTGGGCGTACTGCACGTAGTAGACGGGGTTCTCGCTGGACTGCTTGGTGACCTCGTCGAGGTCGAAGTCGATCGTCGAGTCGAGCGACTGGCGCAGGAAGTGGTAGCGGGCCACGTCGACGCCGACCTCGTCGACGACCTCGGTCAGCGTGACGAACTCGCCGGCGCGCTTGGACATCTTCACCGGCTCCCCGCTGCGCAGCAGGTTGACCAGCTGCCCGATGCGGATCTCGAGCGCCTCCGGCGGGATGCCGAGGCAGTCGGCGGCGGCCTTCAGCCGCGCGACGTAGCCGTGGTGGTCGGCACCGAGCAGGTAGTACAGCCGGTCGGCGCGGGACCACTTGTCGCGCATGTAGGCGCAGTCGGCGGCGAAGTAGGTCGGCCGACCGTCGGAGCGGACGAGCACGCGGTCCTTGTCGTCACCGTGCTCGGAGGTGCGCAGGAACAGCGCCCCCTCGTTCTCGCGCGTGACCCCGCGTTCGCGCAGGTCAGCGATGGTGTCCTCGATCGCGCCGGTCTCGTGCAGGCGCTGGCGCTCGGAGAACCAGGTGTCGAAGTGGACACCCATGTCCTCGAGCGACTCCTCGATGTGCACCCGCATCGCCTCGACCGCCAGCGCGCCGAGGGCATCCGCGTCGAGCGCGGCGAGGTCGCCGTGCTCCTCCGCCAGCTCGCCGGTGAGCTCGGTGACGTAGTCACCCTTGTAGTGGTCCTCGCCCAACGCCTCGCCCGCGTGGACGAGGGCGACGGTCTCACCGAAGAGGCGCACCTGCTCGCCGGCGTCGTTGACGTAGTACTCGCGCTCGACGTCGTGGCCGACGGCGCTCAGCAGCTCGGCGATCGCGTCACCGGTCGCGGCCCAGCGACCGGCGCCTGCGTGGAGCGGCCCGGTCGGGTTGGCCGAGACGAACTCGACGTTGACCTTCTCGGTCTCCGCGGCCTGCGTCCGCCCCCACGACCCGGCGGCGTCGAGCACGCGCACCACCACGTCGTGCCAGTACGCGTCGCCGAAGCGGAAGTTGAGGAAGCCCGGCCCGGCGATCTCGACCGACGAGACGGCGTCCGGCAGCTCGAGCGCGTCGACGACGGCCTGCGCGATCTCGCGCGGGTTCCTCTTCGCGGGCTTGGCGAGACGCAGTGCCATCGCCGTGGCCCAGTCGCCGTGGTCCGGGTCGCGAGGACGCTCGAAGTCCGGGTCGGCGTCGGGCAGCTCAGCGGCGGCCAGGGCTGCACGCAGCCGCTGGTCGAGGTCCGCGAGGACGGGGTCGAGGTCGGTGGGCGTGGCCACGCGCGGTCCTGGTGGGAGGTGACGTCGGGCGAGCGGCCAGCGTAGGACGTTCGGCCGGGACGCCTACCACTGACGGGCGGCCGCCGTGCCCTCAGGATCCACGAGCTCGTTGACGAGGTCGGCGATGTCCGCAACGTCGAAGGGCTTGGTCACGTAGGCGACGGCACCCAGCTCGCGACCGCGCGCCAGGTCACTGTCCTGGGTCCGTGCGGTGAGGAAGACCAGGGGGATGTCGCGGGTGCTGGGCTCGGCCTTCAGGCGCTCGGCCGCGCCCCAGCCGTCGAGCACCGGCATCATCACGTCGAGCAGGATGCAGTCCGGCGGGTCGGTGAGCGCGGACTCGATCGCCTCCTGCCCGTTGCGGGCCGTCGTGACCTCCAGCCCCTCGGTCATGAACGTCACCTCGAGCAGGCCGCGGATGCTCGCGTCGTCGTCGACGACCAGCACTCGTGGTGTGCGCACCCGGTCCTCGTTTCGGTGGTGGTGGTCGGGGACGCTAGGCTTGGGCGTCGCTCGCCCCCGTAGCTCAGTGGATAGAGCACTGGCCTCCGGAGCCAGAAGCGTAGGTTCGATTCCTACCGGGGGTGCTCAGTCACCACGCCCGTCGTCGGCGCCGCTCCGAGCGGCTGCAGCGGCGGGCGTCTCCTCTTCGTCGTCCTCCTGGTCGCGTCGCTGCCACCACAGGAGCAGGAAGAGCGCCCCGATCGCCAGCAGGATCAGGAACGCCGCGATCGGCAGCAGCGTCCGCCGCTGCTGCCGCAGCCGCTCCGAGATGTCGTTGCCGTCCTCGTCGGTGCCCCCGATGATCTCCGAGTCGGCCGGGTCGGCGGTGGTCCCCGGTTCATCCGGGAACGTGATCGTGGAGGTCGCGACACGCTCGACCAGACCCGACCGCATGGTCGCCGTCACCTCCCACGGTCCCGAGGCCAGCGACTCGGGGAGCGGGACGGTGACCTGGTCGCGGGACTGCGGCGCCAACGTGCGCGGCAACGCCGTCGGGAACGGCCCCGCCGTGACCGAACCGGACTCGTCGCGGAGGAGGAGTTCACCGGACACGTCGATGGCCCGTCCGCCCGTGTTGAGGATGCCCACGTCCACGCTCGGCGCGCCCTCCGCCGTCCTGGACGCGAGCAAGGTGTCGATCGTGAAGTCGGTCTCCGGTTCGTCGCCACCGACCGAGAGGTAGACCCGCATCCCGACGCGCGAGACGACGTCCACGGCTCCTGCCTGGACTGCCGGGGGCTGCGCGACGAACACGCCGTAGCGCTCACCGGCCGTCGTGCCACCCGGGACCTGGATCGTCGCGAGCACCTCGACGGCGGACTGGGGCGCGAGCACGAACGACGACGGCTCGGCCGTCATCCAGTCGGCGATGGAGCCCGGGGGGTTGGTGGCCTCGACGACCCACCCGTCATCGATCCGTGCCGCAGCAGCGACCATCTCGACAGGCATGGGCTCGTCGGTGCCGTTGGAGACCAGCAGACGCCGCTCGACGACGGCGCCCGGGATGACGTGGTCGACGACGTACTGGTTCGCGCGCGGATCGTCGGCCCGGTCGACGGGAACGTCCAGCAGCCTGATGCCGATGCCCGGGGGCAGACCCTCCGTGGGCTCACCCACCGTCGCGGCGACGGGGGCCTGGACGAGGCCGATGGCGAGGAGCGCCAGCAACAAGGCGCGGCGCGCGCGGCGGGACGTGGTGATGTGCATGGGCGGAGGATGCCATTCACGGAGCAGCGACGGGCGGGAACGACGATGCGCCGGGCAGGGACCCGGCGC
>JBFKQZ010000181.1:0-6573 GCA_041627475.1 Nitriliruptoraceae bacterium
AGCAGGGTGACCTCGACGACACCGTCGGCGACGAGGCGGCGGACCTCCTCGACGATGTCGTGCGGCCGGCGGGAGACCTCCGGGCCTCGCAGCGCCGGGACGATGCAGAAGGTGCAGCTGTTGTTGCAGCCGACGCTGATCGAGACCCAGGCGTGGTGGCGGACCTCGCGCTTGGCGGGCAGGGCGCTCGGGAACGTCTCGAGCGTCTCGACGAGCTCGACGACCGGGATCTCCTGGCTGTCGGCCGCGGCGAGCAGCTTCGGCAGCGAGCCGATGTTGTGCGTGCCGTAGACGACGTCGACCCACGGGGCCCGGTCGGTGATCTGGTCGCCGTCCTTCTGGGCGAGGCAGCCACCGACGGCGATCGTCAGGTCCTTGCCCTCGGCCCGGCGGGCGTCCTTGGTCGCCTTGAGGTGCCCGAGCGTGCCGTAGAGCTTGTTGTCCGCGTTCTCGCGCACGGCACACGTGTTGAGCAGGACGAGGTCGGCCTCGTCGTCCGAGGACGCGGCGCGCCACCCCATGGACTCGAGCAGGCCGGCGACCCGCCCCGAGTCATGGGCATTCATCTGGCACCCGAAGGTGCGAATCGCATACGTCCGTGCCACGGGTCGGCTCAGTGCTCCGCGACCGTGAACCGCTTGCGGTTCTCGTGGTGCTCCGGCATCGCGTCGTCGGGACCCTGGCCCCGACCGTTGGCCACGAGCACGACCAGGACGAGCCCGATCGCCGCGGCCGAGATCGGCTCACCGGGGATCAGGACGAACGCCAGGAGGGTCGCCAGCAGCACGACGTAGCCCGCGATCGCGCGGGTGCGGCTGTTGCCGACGAACAGCACGAGCGCCGTCAGCAGGCCGGGCACGCCGACCACGATCCACGTCTGCAGCACGTCCATCGCAGGCACCTCCATCGTCGCCCCGGAGGCTACCGGCGCCGTGCCCGGCGGCCCGACACTGCCGGTGCCGTCAGTGGCCGGCGGTGCGTTCGCGCTCGCGGTCGTCGAAGACGGCGTCGCGGGCGGCCTTGCGCGAGACGGCCTCGCTGTGGCCGCGGCGGGCGAGGTAGCCCATGATGCGGCGGAAGGCGGTCTCGGCGTCGACGTGGCGCATCTTCACGGCCCGGTCCTTGGCGATCGCGAAGGCCGCGGCGAGGGGCTCGTCGTCCTCGGCGACCGCGACGGCGCGCTCGACGACCTCCTCGTCGAACTCACGCTTGCGCAGGTCGGCCCGCAACCGCGTGGGGGCGTGGCCCTTGGCACGCCACTCGGCGACCAGCGCCGCGGCCATCGCGTCGTCGTCGACCAGCCGTTCCCGACGCGCGCGCTCCATCGCCGCGTCGACCACCGGCGCCGGGTACTCGCGCTGCTGGAGCTTGCGCCGCACGCGCCCCTCGGAGGCCGGTGCCCCCGCAGTGATGCGGCGCACGGTCGCGATCGCCTCGCTCACGGCCTCGTCGAGCGGCGGCGGCGTCCCGGCCGACACCTCGTCGGTGTCGACCCCGGGCACGTCCGCGGCACCGTCCTGCGACGACCGGCCGCCCTCCTCGGCCTCGGGGAGCTCGACGACCAACGGCCGACGCTCCACCCCGAGCTCCTCGAGGAATGCCTCTGCGTCCTTGAAGGTCGCGTCGCTCACTCGTCGTCCTCGTCCTCGTCACCGTCGAGGTCGATGACCTCGTCGGCGGCGAGCGGCGAGATGCCGAGTGCCTCCTTGACCTTCTTCTCGATCTCGTTGCGGATGTCGGGGTTGTCGATGAGGAACTGGCGGGCGTTCTCGCGGCCCTGCCCGAGCTGCTCGTCGTCGTACGAGTACCAGGCACCGGCCTTGCGGACGATCCCCTCGTCGACGCCGACGTCGATGAGCGAGCCCTCCTTGGAGATGCCCTCGCCGTACATGATGTCGAACTCGGCGAGCTTGAACGGCGGGGCCACCTTGTTCTTGGCGACCTTCACGCGCACCCGGTTGCCGACCACGTTCGTGCCGTCCTTGAGCGACTCGATCCGGCGGACGTCGAGGCGCACCGAGGAGTAGAACTTCAGTGCGCGACCACCCGGGGTGGTCTCGGGCGAGCCGAACATGACGCCGATCTTCTCGCGCAGCTGGTTGATGAACACCGCGCAGGTGTCGGACTTGTTGAGCGACCCGGCGATCTTGCGCAGCGCCTGGCTCATCAGTCGGGCCTGCAGACCGACGTGGGTGTCGCCCATCTCGCCCTCGATCTCGGCGCGGGGCGTCAGCGCGGCGACCGAGTCGATGACGATGATGTCCACGGCGTTGGACCGGATCAGCATGTCGGCGATCTCGAGCGCCTGCTCGCCGGTGTCGGGCTGCGACACCAGCAGCTCGTTGACGTCGACGCCCAGCGCCCGGGCGTAGTGCGGGTCCAGGGCGTGCTCGGCGTCGATGAACGCGGCGATGCCGCCGGCCTTCTGCGCCTCGGCCACCGCGTGCAGCGCGACCGTCGTCTTGCCCGACGACTCGGGGCCGTAGATCTCGACCACACGACCGCGGGGCAGCCCGCCGATGCCGAGGGCGAGGTCCAGCGAGATGGCGCCGGTCGGGATGGCGGCGACCTGCTTGACGTTGTCGTCGCCGAGCTTCATGACGGAGCCGGTACCGAACTGCTTCTCGATGTTGGCGAGCGCGTCGTCGAGGGACTTGGTGCGGTCCACGTGGGATCCTTCCTGGGCGCCCGCGGGGCGGGCTTGTGGGCGGTCGTGCAGTGCGGCGGAACCGTATGGAGGGGGTGTGACAGTGGGTCGAGCCGGGCCCCGCACGGCTGTGGACACTACCCGAACACCTGTTCGGTGTCACGGTCCTTCCGCACGGATGTTCGCCGCGCGGTCCCGGTCGACGGCGCGCCCCGCACGAGCGCGGTGGCGGCCGGGACGGCTGCGGTCACGAACGTACGGACCGCGTGCGGCCGCACCACGGAGGCGTCCCCGCCCCTCCCGGCCCGTCACGCCCACTGGCTACGGTCCCGAGCACTGCGCACCGTCACGCGCCCTCCGACCGCCAGGCACCCGATGACCGCCGAGGACCTCCCCCCGCACGCCGCGTCCGGCACCCGCTTCGTCTTCATCGACACCGAGGCGACCGGACTCGACCACACCCGGCACGAGCTGACCGAGGTCTCCTGGATCGTGCGCTTCGAGGACGGTCGGCAGGAGGAACGGACCTACTACCCCGAGCACACGCTCGACGCGGCCGAGCCCGACGCGCTGCGCATCACGCAGTACCACGACCGGATCGCGAACCAGTCCACGACGCCCATGGCCGAGTGGCTGACGCAGTTCCTCGAGGACGCGAGGGACGCGGTGCTGGTCGGGGCCGTCCCGGACTTCGACGCCCGCCACCTCGAGCTGGCCTGCCGCAAGCTCGGGGTCGAGCCGACCTGGGACCACCACCTGCTCGACGTCGAGACCCTCGCGCTGCCGCTGATCGCGCCCGGGCCCGAACGCCCGCGCAGCCTCGCCAAGACCTGCGACGCGCTCGGGATCGAGCACGACCGCAGCCAGGCCCACGGCGCCCTCTACGACGCCAAGCAGGCGATGCGGGTCTTCGACCGGGTCTGGGAGCTGACCGCCCAGCTGCGCGAGAGCGGTGACCCGCTCCCCCCTCCCGTGCCGCGTCCGGAGTCGGGCGCGGCCGACGACGACGACGCGGACGCCGCAGCCGACGCCACGGCGTGACCGTCGGCGACGCCTGACGGCGTCGGGTCACGGCGCCCGGGTCACAGTGCCCGGCGCAGCCCCTCGAGCGCGGCCGTCGCCAGCCGCTGCCGGACCGCCGTGCGGTCACCGGGCAGTGCCCGCTCCCACGAGCGCACGCCGGCGGCGGTCGCGATCGCCCAGATGATCGTGCCGCTCGGGTGCCCCTCGACGGGGTCCGGGCCGGCCACGCCCGTGGTCGCCGCACCGACGTCCGCGCCCAGTCGCTCGCGGATCGCGACGGCCATCGCCTCGGTCGTCGCACGTGAGACGGTGCCGTGCTCGTCGAGCACGGCCTGCTCGACACCGACCAGGTCACGCTTGGCCGCCGCGGAGTACGCGGCGACGCCGCCGAGGAAGACGGCCGACGCTCCGTCCGGCGTGGCGAGCCGGTCGGCGAGGATCCCGCTGCTGGCCGACTCGGCGACCGCGATCGTGCGTCCCGCTGCGGCGTAGCGCGCGATGACGACCTGCTCCAGGGACCCGCCGTCGATGCCCACGACGTGGCCCCCGAGCAGTTCGACGGCTCGCGCCAGCGGCTCGTCGGTCATCGCCCGGGCCGAGGCGCGGTCCCCGTCGCGAGCCGTGAGCTTGACCTTCAGCTCGCCGCCGCTGGCTAGGTAGCCGATCTCGACGCCGTCGGGCAGCTCGTCCTCGAGGGGTGCCAGCAGCGCGGCGCACGCGGACTCGCCGAGTCCGCTGACGTTGACGACCCGCGTCACGGCCGGCCGGATGTCGCTGCGGGCGACGAGCACCGGCTCGAGGGACTCGCGGAACATCGCCTTGAGCTCCCACGGCACGCCGGGCAGGGCGGCGACGAGCCCGCCGCCGGCGGCCAGCACGAAGCCGGGTGCGGTCCCCTTCGGTGCGAGCACGTCGGCACCCGCCGGCACGTCCGCCTGCTGGAGGTTGGCCTCGGGCATCTCCGCCCCGCGGTCGGCGAACCACCGTCGCAGGCGGTCGGCGAGGTCCTCGTGCCGCTCGAGCCCGACACCGACGGCGGCCGCCACGGCCTCGCGTGTGCGGTCGTCGGAGGTCGGCCCGAGCCCGCCGCTGCAGATCACGACGTCGTGGGCACCGACGAGCCGGCGGACCTCGGCGGTCAGCCGGTCCAGGCCGTCACCGACCGAGACGATCGTCGCCACCTCGACGCCCAGCTCCGTGAGGGCGGTGGCGAGCCACGCGCTGTTGCTGTCCACGACCTCACCGGCGACGAGCTCGTCGCCGATCGTGCAGATCGCCGCTGTCGTCACTCGGGGGCCACGGCCGCGGCGGCGCGCACGCCGACGAGGTAGGCGATGCCCGACCCGACCGTCGCCAGCACTGCGAGGACGAGCAGGGTGTCGGCGACCGTGTCACCGATCGGCGGGGCGAGGTAGGCGCTGATCGCCAGGAACTGGGTGACGGTCTTGGCCTTGCCCCAGCGCGAGGCCGGGAGCACCAGCCGCAGCCGGGAGACCAGCCGCACGCGCAGCGCGGTCACGGCGACCTCGCGCGCGAGGATCACGAGCACCGCCCACCACCAGACCTCACCGACGAGGGCCAGGGACGCCAGCGCACCGAGGACGAGCAGCTTGTCCGCCAGCGGGTCGGCCAGCTGCCCCCAGCGGGTGACGCCGTTGAATCGCCGCGCGACCCAGCCGTCGAAGCTGTCGGTGATCGCCGCGAAGACGAAGACGCCGAGCGCCCACCAGCGCGCCTCGACGGTGTCGACCGTCAGCAGCCACAGGACCAGCGGCACCAGCAGGACACGCAGGAACGTGAAGGCGTTGGGGATGTTCGCCCAGTGCGGCTCGACCGCTGGTTCCAGCGGTGGCACGGCGGCGTCGGGCAGCTTGCCCGGCAGGTCGTCAGCCACCGGCACGCCCCACGCCGCTGGCCTCGCGCCCCACGGTCACCGGCTCGGCCACCAGGTCGACGCCCTCGCTCGCGGTGATGCGGGCATCGACGGTCCGTCCGATCGGGAGGTCGGGCGCGGTGCCGTCGGGCAGCTCGAGCCGGACCTCGCCGTCGGTCTCGGGCGCCTGCTGCGGGATGCGGCCGATCGTGCCGAACTCGCCGACCTCCTCGACCAGCACGGGCATGGTGCGACCGACGAAGCGGGCGGTGCGCTCGTCGGCGATGCGCTCCTGCACCCGGGCGAGGTGCTCGACCCGTGCGGCGGCGACCTCCTCGGGGACCTGGTCCTCGAAGGTGGCCGACGGCGTGCCGTCCTCGACCGAGAACGGGAAGAACCCGACCCAGTCCAACTGCGCCTCGTGGAGGAAGTCCTCCAGGGTCCGGACGTGCTCATCGGTCTCGCCGGGGAAGCCGAGGATGAAGTTCGACCGGAACGCGACCTCGGGCATGAGCTCCCGGATCTGGCCGATCAGGTCGAGGAAGCGGTCGGGCGACCCGGCGCGGGCCATCGAGCGCAGGAGGTCCTGGTCGACGTGCTGCATCGACAGGTCCACGTACGGCATGACCTCGGGGATCTCGGCCATCGCCTCCAGCAGCGGCCACTGGAGCTCGTCGGGCTGGAGGTAGAGCAGCCGCAACCGCTCGATGCCGTCGACCGCGGCGAGCTCACGTAGCAGCACGGGGGCAAGCGCACGGCCGCCCTGGTGACCGTTCCACTCGCCGAGGTCCTTGCCCCAGCTCGTGGTGTTCTCGCTGACGAGCACGAGCTCACGCGCGCCCTGCTCACCGAGCCACGCGGCCTCGGCGACGAGCTCGTCGATGCCCCGGCTCTGGAAGCCGCCGCGGAACGACGGGATGGCGCAGAACGTGCACATGCGGTCGCAGCCGCCGGCGATCTTGAGGTAGGCCCACGGCCGCTCGGCGTCGTAGGTGCGCACGGGGAAGCGCGGCCCGCTGGCCGGCATCCG
>JBFKQZ010000182.1:0-6528 GCA_041627475.1 Nitriliruptoraceae bacterium
CCGGTGCAGGCGGCCGCGAACTGGTTCGACGCGCCGCCGGAGCAGGTGGTCGTCGTGCACGACGAGCTCGACCTCGAGCTCGGTCAGCTGCGCTGCAAGCTCGGTGGGGGGTCGTCCCACAACGGTGTGCGCGACGTCGTCCGGGCGATGGGCACGAAGGACGTCCTGCGCGTCCGCGTCGGCATCGGCCAGCCGCCGGGCCGGATGCCCGGCAAGGACTACGTGCTGCGGCCGTTCTCGTCGGCCGAGCAGGACGAGGTCGAGCTGGTCGTCGCTGACGCCGCCGAGGCGATCGAGATGCTGGTCCGCGAAGGCCTCGAGCCCACCCAGAACCGCTACCACAGCCGTACGAAGGCAACGTCATGATGGACCGCTTCCGCCAGCTGGGTGCCGCCTACCGGATGACCAAGGAGGTCGATCCGCGGCTGGACCTGTGGCTCGGCCTCGCCCTCGTCCTGCCGATCGTCATCGGCGTCGTCGTGGCCGCGCTCACCGGTGGCTGGGCCCTGTGGACGCCGATCGGTGCGTTCGTCGGCATCTTCTCGGCGATGCTCGTGTTCGGCCGCAAGGTGCAGGCGGCGCAGTTCGAACAGATCGAGGGGATCCCCGGCGCCGCCGCGGCCGTGCTCGACCAGATGCGGGGCCAGTGGTTCATCACGCCCGCCGTCGCCGTCAACAAGCACCAGGAGATGGTGCACCGCGCCGTCGGTCGCTGCGGGATCGTCCTCGTCGGCGAGGGCGACAACCGGCAGCGGGTGAAGGGCCTGATCGCCCAGGCCAGCAAGCGGCTGAAGCGCATCAGCGGTGACACCCCGATCCACACCGTGCTGGTCGGCGACGGCGAGAACGACACCGTCGAGCTCGGCAAGCTCCAGGTCGAGCTGGCCAAGTTCTCCAACACGCTGTCCAAGACCGAGGTGCCCAAGCTGGCGCGGAAGCTCGCGCCGCTCGACAAGGGCAACATCCCGATGCCGAAGGGCGCGATCCCGCGCCACGGCCGGCCCCGCTGACGCGTGTCGTCCACCTCCACCGCCGTCCACCCGGCGGTCGGTCCGCTCGCCCCGCTGCTGCGCGGGGCGCGGGACGCATGGGAGCACGACCTCCTCGACCGTGACCTGCACGTCGCGGCGGCTGCCCGGCCGCTGGCGCTGTCACTGCTCGCGGAGCGGGTGCGGCCGCTGCTGGTCGTGGTGCCGCGGACCTCGGACGCCGAGGCGCTCGCCGACGGCATCGGCGCCTTCGTCGGTGAGGACCGCGTCGCGGTGTTCCCGTCGTGGGAGACGCTGCCGCACGAGCGCCTGTCGCCCCAGCCGCGCACCGTCGGTCGGCGCCTGCGGGTGCTGGACCGCCTGGCGCGGCCCGAGGCGCACGAGGAGCCACTGCTCGTCGTCGTCGCGCCGATCCGGGCGGCGCTCCAGCCGATGGACCCGGCCCTCGGTGACCGCGCTCCCATCGACATCGCCATGCCCGGCAGCGAGCGGGAAGATGCAGGCTGGAGCACCTTCGACGAGCTCGTCGAGGGGCTGGCCGGTCTGGGGTACGCGCGGACGCCGCAGGTCGAGACCCGCGGTGAGTTCGCCGTTCGCGGCGGCATCGTGGACGTCTTCCCGACGGCTGCCGACAGCGCCGTGCGCATCGAGTTCTGGGGCGACGACGTCGAGACGATGCGGACCTTCGCGGTCGGCAGCCAGCGCTCCGTCGCCGACGTCGACCACGTCCGCGTGGACCCGGCCCGCGAGCTGGTCCTGTCGGCCGAGTTGCGTGAGCGCGCCCGCCGGCGCGCGCAGGGGCAGCCGTCGATCGCCGAGCACCTCGAGCGGCTCGCCGAGGGGCAGGTCTTCGAGGGTGCCGAGTCGCTGGTGACCTACCTCCACCCCCGGCCGGCGCTGCTGCCCGACTTCCTCGGGCCCGACGCAGGTCTCGCGATCGTCGACCCGACGCTGGTGGGGCAGCGAGCGACGAAGCTGCACGAGGAGGCCGAGGTCCTCGGCCAGGTCGCGTGGCTCCAGGAGAGCCACGGCGACGAGGTCGGCCTCGCCTTCGCCGACGTCGGGACGCTGCGCCACCACGCCGGCGACGAGGTCTGGGAGCTGTCGCCGTTCGCCGGCACCCGGCTGCCGGGGCTGCCGTGGGACTCGCTCCGCGGCGACGTGGAGCGGCTCGGTGCGCAGGTGTCGCAGCTGCTGCGCGGCGGTCGTCGGGTGGTGCTCACCGCCAGCGCCCCGGGACCGGCGCGACGGCTCGCGGACGTCCTGCGCGACCAGGCCGTGCCCGCGGTCGTGCACGGCGAGGTGCTGCCCGACGACCCGCCGGGCCAGCGCGCCGAGATCGTGGTCAGCCCCCTGCGCGAGGGCGTCGACGCGGACGCGCTCGGCCTGGCGCTGTTCGGTGAGTTCGACGTCTTCGGTCCGCGCCGCCGTCGGGCGTCGCGACGGATGGGGACGCGCACGGCAGCTGCCGACGCGGTCCTCGACCTCGAGCCCGGTGACGCGGTCGTGCACCGCACCCACGGCGTGGGGCGCTTCGTCGGGATGGTCACGCGTGAGATCACGACGCCCTCGGGCGACGTCGCCAAGCGCGACTACGTCGAGCTGGAGTACGCCAAGGGCGACCGGCTGTTCGTGCCGTCGGACCAGGTCGACGCGGTCGCGAAGTACCAGGGCGGCGAGTCGCCGTCCGTGATGCGGCTGGGCGGCGCCCAGTGGGAGAAGGCCAAGAACCGGGTCCGCAAGAACGTCCGGGACATCGCGGCCGAGCTGATCCGCCTCTACGCCGCGCGCATGCACGCCGAGGGGCACGCCTACGACCCCGACGGCGCGATGCAGCGCGAGCTCGAGGACGCCTTCGCGCACACCGAGACCGCCGACCAGCTCACATCCGCCGACGAGATCAAGCGCGACATGGAGGACCCGCTGCCGATGGACCGGCTGCTGGTCGGCGACGTCGGGTTCGGCAAGACCGAGGTGGCCGTCCGCGCCGCCGGCAAGGCCGTGTTCGGCGGCAAGCAGGTCGCCGTGCTCGTGCCCACCACGATCCTCGCCCAGCAGCACTTCGAGACGTTCCGCGAGCGCTTCGCCGGCTTCCCGGTCGAGCTGCGCTCGCTGTCGCGGTTCTCCTCGACCGCCGAACGCCGCGAGGTCCTCGACGGACTCGCTGCCGGGACCGTCGACATCGTCATCGGCACGCACGCACTGCTGTCGAAGTCGGTCCAGTGGAAGGACCTCGGGCTGGTCGTCGTCGACGAGGAGCAGCGCTTCGGCGTCAGCCACAAGGAGCGGCTCAAGCAGCTGCGGACCAGCGTCGACGTGCTGTCGATGTCGGCGACGCCGATCCCGCGCACGCTCGAGATGGCCGTCACCGGCATCCGGGACCTGTCGACGATCGAGACCGCGCCGGAGGACCGCCAGCCCGTCCTGACCCTCGTGCAGGAGTACGACGAGGACCAGGTCGCGCTCGCCATCCGCCGGGAGCTGCTGCGCGACGGCCAGGTCTTCTACGTCCACAACCAGGTCGACACGCTGCCCGCGGTGGAGGAGCACCTGCGCGAGCTCGTGCCGGACGCGCGCATCGGCCATGCCCACGGGCAGATGGACGAGCGGACGCTCGAGCAGGCGATGCTCGGCTTCTGGGAGCGCGAGATCGACGTGCTGGTCTGCACGACGATCGTCGAGTCGGGGCTCGACATCCCCAACGCCAACACCCTCATCGTCGAGCGGTCGGACCTGCTCGGACTCTCGCAGCTGCACCAGCTGCGCGGTCGCGTCGGCCGGTCCAGCGAGCGGGGCTACGCCTACTTCCTCTACCCGCCGGACGTCGAGCTGACCGAGACGGCCTACCAGCGACTCGAGACCGTCGCCGAGCACGCCCGGCTCGGCAGCGGCCTGCAGATCGCCCTGCGCGACCTCGAGATCCGCGGCGCCGGCAACGTCGTCGGTGCCGAGCAGTCGGGCCAGGTCGCCGCGGTCGGCTTCGACATGTACGCGCAGCTGCTCAAGGAGGAGGTGGCGGACCTCAACGGCACGCCGATCGAGGAGGAGGTCGAGATCCGTCTCGACCTGCCCGTCGACGCCCACCTCCCGCACGACTACGTCGAGGACGCCAAGCAGCGGTTGGAGCTCTACAAGCGCATCGCGGCCGTCCGCGACGCCGCCGGCGTGAAGGACGTCCGGGCCGAGCTCGAGGACCGGTTCGGGAAGCTGCCCCCGCCCGCGGAACGGCTCGTGACGCTGGCGGCCCTCAAGGCGGCGCTGCGGCGGTGGGGCGTGCACGACGTCGGTGTGACGCGCAAGGACATGCTGCGGGTCCGTCCGGTGCAGCTGACCGAGAGCCAGGACGTGCGGCTGCAGCGGATCGACCGCCGTGCCACGTGGGAGCGCGCGACCGAGACGGTCGAGATCCCGCTGCCCGACGCAGCCGAGGGTGAGCTCGTCGCGTGGGTCGCGAGGACGCTGCGCACCCTGTTCGCCCCGCCGAAGCGGCGCTGACCATCGCGTGAGTGGCTGCCCCGACATAACGGGCGAGCCACTCACGCGATGGGCTCGGGCCATCCGGCCGGGTGCTTGTTGCGAACGGTTCGCAGGAGTGGGAGTATGGTCTCCTGCGAATGATTCGCAATAACACGGTGACGAGGTGCTGATGCTCGCCCTGCACGCCCCCGACGGGTTCCTGAACATCCCGACCTCGGTCGCCACCGCGCTGATCAGCTTCGCGGCCGTCGCCGTGGCACTGCGGATGACGGGGAGGACGCTGCGCGACAAGCAGGTCCCGCTGGCCGGCATCGCCGCGGCCTTCATCTTCGCCGCGCAGATGTTCAACTTCCCGGTCGCGGCCGGGACGACGGGGCACCTGCTCGGCGGGGCGCTCGCCGCGGTGCTGCTCGGTCCGGGCATGGGCGCGCTCGTCGTGACCGTCGTCGTCGTGATCCAGGCGCTCGCGTTCGCCGACGGCGGCATCAGCGCACTCGGCTACAACGTGCTGAACATGGCGATCGTCACGGCGTTCGGTGGCTGGGCCGCCTTCCTCGGGTTCCGGCGGATCCTCCCCAACAGTGTCACGGGCGTGTCGTCGGCCGCCGGGCTGGCCGCCATGGTGAGCGTCGTGCTCTCGAGCGCCGCGTTCTCGGTCGAGTGGCTCTTCGGCGCCACGGTCGCCGTCCCGTTCACGACCGTCTTCGGTGCGATGGTCTCCGTGCACCTGCTGATCGGCATCGGCGAGGGCGTCATCACGGCGCTCACGGTCCGGTCGGTGCTGGCCGTGCGTCCCGACCTCGTCGAGGGCGCAGCCGGTCTGGAGCTCGACACCCGCGAGACGAAGCCGCTGGCAGCCCTGACGATCGGCGGCGTGATCGCGTCGTTCGTCGTCGCGATGGTCGTGAGCCAGTTCGCGGTCGACGACCCCGACGGCCTCGAGCGCGTCGCCGAGGACACCGGCTTCATCGAGACCGCCGAGGACTCGCCCCTCGCCGGCTCGATCTTCGCCGACTACGCCACCGCCGGCATCGAGAACGAGCAGCTCTCCCTCGCGATCGCCGGTGCCACGGGCACCGCCGTCACCCTCCTCGTCGGCCTCGGCCTGGCCAGCACTGTCCGCCGCAACCGCCGCGCAGGACTCCCCGGATGACCACACCAACCGCAGAGGGTTCTGCCCCGGCTGTCGCAGGCGCCGCCAGGCCGCCCGGGGGGTCCGGGGGGCGACCAACCGCAGAGGGTTCTCCGCCGGCTTTCGCAGGCGCCGCCAGGCCGCCCGGGGGGTCCGGGGGGCGACCAACCGCAGAGGGTTCTCCGCCGGCCTTCGCAGGCGCCGCCAGGCCGCCCGGGGGGTCCGGGGGGCGACGCCCCCTGGAGACGTAATGGGCCAGGGTCACGCACACGCGCTGCACGTGCACGGGCACTCGCCGGTGCACCGCATGGCGCCCGAGGCGAAGGTCGTCGCGGTCGTCGCGTTCGTCCTGTCGGTGGCGCTGACGCCCCGTGAGGCGCTGTGGGTCTTCGCGCTCGACGCGGTCGCCCTGCTCGCGATCGCCCGGATCGCCGGGGTGCGCTACCGGTTCCTGTTCAGCCGCATGCTCGTCGTGCTGCCGTTCGTGCTGTTCGCGCTGGCGCTCCCGTTCATCGCCAGCGGTGAACGCACCGAGGTCCTCGGCGTCAGCGTTGCGGTCGAGGGCCTGTGGGGGATGGCCACGATCCTGTCGCGGTCGCTGCTCGGCGTCGCGGCGTCCGTGCTGCTCGCGGCGACGACCGAGGTCCCGCGGATCCTGCGTGGCCTGGAACGGCTGCGGGTGCCCCCCGTCCTCACGCAGATCGCCGCGTTCATGCTGCGCTACCTCGAGGTGATCGCCGGCGAGCTCGGCCGCATGCGCCGCGCCATGACCGCCCGCGGCTACGACCCGCGGTGGCTGTGGCAGGCGAAGCCGATCGCCGCCAGCGCGGGTGCCCTGTTCATCCGATCGTACGAACGCGGCGAACGTGTCCACGCGGCGATGCTCGCCCGCGGCTGGGACGGCACGATGCCCGACCTCGTCGCCGACCG
>JBFKQZ010000183.1:0-6493 GCA_041627475.1 Nitriliruptoraceae bacterium
GACGTGGCGTCCGGGTCGCCGCGTCGCAACCGCAACCTGCCCAGCACGGCCAGTCCGGTGATGCGGGTGATCGCGGGCAGCGCCGGGTCGTCCAGCGGCAGGGCAGCGAGGAGGTCGGCGGCCGTCGACCATTGCCCGGTCTCGAACGTCACACGTGCCAGCCAGGCCTCGGCGTACTGCCCGTAGTTGTCCAGGTCCCGCTCGGCCGAGTAGGCGATGGCCTCCCGCAGGTACGGCTCCGCGACGTCGTAGCGGCGGACCTCTCCGGCGCCGGAGCCGAGATTGCCGAGCGCCCGGGCGACCTCGTGGTCGTACCCGGCCGCGCGCGCCACCTCGATGCTGCGCAGGACGTGGGCCACGCCCTCCTCGACCCGGTCGGTCAGCAGTTCGACCGCGCCGTAGCTGTCCAGTGCTGCCGCCAGCGCCCGTGGCCGGTCGAGCTGCTCGGCGAGCGCGATGGCGCGGTCGCCGAGCGCGGTCGCGTCGTCGTAGCGCCGCGCCAACATCGCAAGCGTCACGCCCTCCGTCAGCGCGTCCGACAGCTCGGGGGAGGGGCCGTGGGGCTCGAGGACGGCCAGGGCCTCGTCCATCGAGGCGTACGCCGCAGGGCTGTCCCCGAACTGGTACCGCAGCACGGCCTGGATGCGAAGTGCGTTGCCGAGACGGAGCGGGTCGCCGAGGTCACGGCGCAGGGCGACCGCCCGTTCCACCTCGGTCAGTCCTCGGCCGGACCCGACCGAGCGGGTGCAGGACGCGGCGAAGCGCTCCAGCAGGTCGGCGTGGTCGGCAGCGGGCAGGCCCTCGGCATGCTCCAGCGCCCGCGCGAGGTGCTCGGTCGCCTGCTGGTGCGCGCCCCGACGGGCCGCGCGTTCGGCTGCCGTCACTGCCCAGGCGAGCACGGTGTCGCCGTCACCTGCGGCTGCGGCGTGGTGGACGACGCGGGACGGGCGCGGGTCGGGTGTGGCCAGCAGCGCGGCGGCGATGCGTGCATGCAGGTCGGCCGCCCGGGCCGGGAGGACGTCGGCCGCGACGGCGAGCCTGGCGAGGTCGTGGCGGAACTCCAGCAGGCCGCCGTCGGTCGGTCGCAGCATCCCGGCGGCGACGCAGGCGTCGATGTCGTCGGCCGAGGGGTCGGCGACCGCGTCCAGCAGTGGCCGCTCCGCGCCGCCGGGCACCAGCGACGCCACGTCCAGCACCCGCCGTGCGCCGTCCCCAAGCCGTGCCGCACGCGCCAGGACGGCGTCGCGCAGGGTCTCGGGCAGCTCGGCCTCCGGGTGCGCCAGCACCTCGGTGACGTGGAACGGGTTGCCGCCGGTGCGCCGGTGCAGCTCGACCGGGTCCAGGCCGGTGCCCGCAGCCAGCTCGGCAACAGCCTCGACCGTGAGAGGTGCCAGGGTGCGCCGCGTGACCGCCGGCACCGTGGCGAGGGCGCCGAGCACGGCCCGCAGCGGGTGGGCCGTGCCGATCTCGTCGGACCGGTAGGTGGCCAGCACGAGGGCGTGGCTGCGGGCGACGCGCCGCCCGACGAACCGCAGCAGGTCGAGCGTCGCGGCGTCGGCCCAGTGGACGTCCTCCAGCACCACGATGATGGGCCGGCCCGGGGTCGAGAGCAGGTCGAGGAATCCGAGGAACAGCTCGTGCCGCGATGGGCGGTCGAACAGGGCGGCGACCTCGAAGCTGTCCTCCGCCATGTCGTGCAGCGGCTCCAGCGGTGCCGGGGTGGCCAGGTCGTCGCACGCCCCCACGAGCGCCGGGACCTCGCCGTGGCGAGCGACGAAGGAGCGGACCAGCGTGGTCTTGCCGATGCCGGCCTCACCGGCGACGAACACCGCGCTGCCGCTACCGGCGACAGCGTCCTCCAGGGCAGCGTCGAGCGTCTGCAGGACCCCATCCCGCTCGACCACGCGCACGGCCACTGCCCCCCCGGTTCCGGCCCGTCCTCGACCCTAGGCGCGGTGGTCCCGGGGCCGTCCCGGTGGCACGGTCAGTCGTCGCCGGGACCGACCACGAGGCGGACCAGGGTGACGACCATGGCGAGACCGGTGACGCCGATCAGGAGGACCAGGACGCCGTGGACGGCGCCCGACCAGTCGTTGGCGTACCCGGCGAAGTCGAAGGGGAAGACCTCGAGCAGCCGCAGGCCGACGGCCAGTCCGAACGCCGTCGTCACGAGCTCGGTCGCGACCTCGAAGCGGCCCCGGTCGTGGAAGACCAGCGCCAGGTTGACCACGATGCTCGCCACCAGTGCCGCCGTGACCAGCCCGAGGACGCTCGCGAAGTCGTCGGTCAGGAACGCCGGCCAGCCCCAGTCCAGCAGCTGGTGGCTGACCCACAGGAGGATCGCATCGACCTCGGCCGCCAGCAGGTGGCCGAAGCGCGAGGGAGCGGTGGGTCGTGGCGGTGTCGCGACCCTGCGCTCCGTGTCGAGCACGGCGGGCATCCCCCACCTCCCGGTCGACGCCGCCAGTCTCCGTCAGCTCCCGCCCTGCGACCAGTGGCCAAGGTCCCCGGTGGCTCAGCCGCCGATCGGTGCGTCCGACGGACGGCGTCGGAGCAGCCACGCTGCGGTCGCAAGTGGCAGCACCGCCATGCCGGCGATCGCCCAGCCCGTGCCGACGAGGTCCGCGGTCCCGCCCGCGACCAGTGCGGCGACAGGACGCGAACCGAGGAACGCCGTCGACCACAGCGCCATCATCCGGCCGCGCAGGGCCTCGTCGACACGGGTCTGCAGGTCCGCGTTGAGCGAGGTGACCGTCAGCAGGTAGCCGTTGCCGCTGACGAACAGCGCCACGAGCACCAGCCACGGGGTCGGTGCCACCGCGTAGCCCAGCAGCGACACACCGAGCACCACCAGCCCCACGATGATCGTCTGCCACCGGCCGACCGTGACGCGCATCCGCCCGACGACGACGGTGCCGAACGCCGCGCCGGCGCCCATGGCGCCGACCTGGAACCCGACGAAGGCGTCGCCCTGGCCGAGGCGCTCGGCGACGGCCGGCGAGAGCGTGTTGACCGGGTCGGCGGCGACGCCTGCCACCAGCGTGCACAGCAGCGTCACGAGCACGGGTCGGGACGCCCGGGCCTGTCGCAGGCCCTCTCGCACCGAGCGGTCCTCGTGCTCGCCCGCGAGACCCTCGGTGGGGCGGTGGCCGATGACCAGCAGCGCCACGACGAGTCCGAGGAAGCTGACCGCGTTGATCCCGAACGCCCACGCGGCGCCGACCGCTGCGACGACGATGCCGGCGAGGGCCGGGCCGATCGCCCGCGCGACGGTGAAGGAGACCGAGTTGAGCGCGATCGCCGTGTCGAGGTCGCGAGCCGGCACGAGCGCCGGGACGTACGACAGCAGGGTCGGCACCGACACCGCGTAGCCGATGCCGATCACCGCGGTCGCGAGCAGGATCGGCCAGATGCCGGGCAGCCCGTCGACACCGAGGACCCCGACGGCCACGGCCAGCGCTCCCGCGGCCGCCGCACCCAGCACCTGGGCGGTGAGCAGGAGCCGTCGCCGGTCGAAGCGGTCGGCGAGTGACCCGGCGTAGGGCGAGAGCACCAGCGACGCCCCGAACTGCAACGCGGCGACGACGCCGACCAGGGTCGACGACCCCGTCAGGCGGAACACGACGATGCTCGCCGCGAGGTTCTGGAACCAGTTGCCGGTGTTGGAGGTGAAGTTGCCCAGCAGGTAGGTGCCGAGCGTCCGGTCCCGCACCAGCTGCAGCGCGCTGCGTGGCCGGTCCGTGCTCGACATCCGTGGTGTCCCGGTCGCGTGCCGGCTGACGCTACAGCCCGTGTCACAGGCCCCCTCTACGGTTGCCGGGCCGCTGGAGCTTGCGAGGAGGTGGCCGTGGCCTGGGTCGTCGACCAGCTCGACGTGCGCGTCGCCGACCGTCTGTGCCGGCTGTGCGGCGTCGACGACCCGTCGCTGCTGACGCTGGCTGCGCTCGCGGCGTCCGCGCCCCGTGGCGGACATGTGTGCGTCGACCTCGCCGACGTCGACGACGAGGTCGTCGTCGAGCGTCCACCGGCCACCGGGGCGGGGGAGCGGCCGGACCCCGAGCCACTGCCGCCGCTGGATCGCGACGAGGTGCTGGCGCGCGTCGTCGGGTCACGGCTGGCCCGGCGCGGTGACGACCCCGGGCGCGACACGCCGCTGGTCGTCGACGGCACGCGGGTCTACCTCGACCGCTACTGGACCTACGAGGACGGCCTCCACGACGCGTTGGTGGCACGCAGCGCTGCTGCTGCCGCGCCCACTGATCCCGACGTCGTGCGTCGCGTCCTCGACCAGGTGGCCCCGCACGACCCCACCGGCCCCGACGTGGACCGCCAACGGCTGGCGGTCGCCAACGGCCTGCTGCGGCCCGTCTCGGTGCTGTCGGGCGGGCCGGGCACCGGCAAGACGCACACGGTGGTGTCGCTGCTCGCCGCCCACGTGCGTCTCGCGCAGGAGCGCGGGACCGACCTGCCGCGCATGGCGATCGCCGCCCCGACCGGGAAGGCCGCGGCGCGCATGGAGCAGGCGATCAGCGAGGCCGTGCGCGACCGGGGTCTGCCCGAGGACGTCGTCGACGTCCTCGGTGCGCTGCAGGGCCAGACCCTGCACCGGCTGCTGCGCTGGCAGTACCGCTCGCCGACCCGGTTCCGGCACGACGCCGGCAACCCGCTGCCGCACGACGTGGTGGTGGTCGACGAGGCCTCGATGGTGCCCCTGTCGCTGATGGCCAAGCTCGTCGCGGCGGTGCGGCCGCAGGCACAGCTCGTGCTGGTTGGCGACCGCAACCAACTGACATCCATCGAGGCCGGCGCGGTGCTCGGCGACGTCTGCGGCCCGCGGTCGAGCGGTTCGTCGCTGCGGCTGTCCGATGCGTGGACCGCGGTGCTGGAAGAGGTGACCGGTGCGCCGGTGGCAGGGGAGCGGGCCGCGATGGACGGACCGGGTGTCTGGGACGGCATCGTCCAGCTGGAGCGCTTCCGCCGGTTCGGCCCCGACACGGGCATCGGTGCCGTCGCTCGGGCGATCCAGCGGGTCGAGGACGACGCCGACGAGGTGCTCGCCTACCTGCGCGGTGCGGCGGTCGAGCCCGGCGCGAGTGTCGACGCCTACGACGACGTCGAGCTGCTACCACCCGACGACGGCCCGACCCTCCCACGACTGCTGCGCCCGGTGATCGTGGATGCCCTGTCGCCGTACGTCGATGCAGCACTCGCCGGCGACGCCCGCGCGGCCCTGGAGCGGGTCGACGCGCTGCGGGTGCTGTGTGCCGTGCGCGAGGGGCCGCTCGGGGTGCGGGCGGTCGGCGAGCTGGTCGAGGAGTGGATGGCCGCGGCGCACGACGACCTCGACACGACCGACGAGTGGTACGTCGGCCGACCGGTGCTGGTGACGCGCAACGACCACGACCTGGGCGTGATGAACGGGGACGTCGGGGTGACGCTCGAGCGCGACGGCCGGCGGGTCGTGGCCTTCCTCGGCGCCGACGACGAGGTCCGTGAGGTCGCCGCGATCCGGGTCGCCGACTGCGAGACGGTGTGGGCGATGACGATCCACAAGTCGCAGGGCAGCCAGTTCGACCACGCGGTGATGGTGCTGCAGGACCGCGAGAGCCGGATCACCACGCGCGAGCTGCTCTACACCGGCACGACCCGCGCGAGCCGCCGGGTCACCGTCGTGGCGTCGGAGGAGCGACTGCGCGAGGCAGCCGTCCGTCCGGTGCGTCGTGCGACCGGGCTGGCCGAGCGGTTGTGGCGATGACCACGTTCACCCAGCTGCCGCTTGCGCGAGCTGCCGAGGCAACCGGCACCGTCGTGGTGATCGACGTGCTGCGCGCATGCACGACGATGGCGCACGCCCTCGACCGCGGCGCGAGCAGCATCCGCCTGGTCGCCGGCGTCGACGAGGCGATCGCGCTGCGCCAGCAGGGCGTGGTCGACCTCGTCATGGGGGAGGTCGGCGGGCTGCCCGTCGACGGGTTCGACCTGTCGAACTCACCGGCCGAGGTGGCCGGGGCAGACCTGGCCGGAAAGCGGCTCGCGATGCGCACCTCCGCGGGGACCCAGGGCGCGGTCGGTGCCACCGGTGCCACGCGCCTGCTGACCGGTGCGTTCGTCAACGCCGGCGCGACCGCCGAGGCCCTGCGCGGCGACGAGGTCGTCACGTTCCTCGTGACCGGCGAGAGCGAGGGTCGCGACGGCGACGAGGACCGCGCGCTGGCCGACTACCTCCAGGCGCTGGTGATGGGGGAGCGGCCGGCCGTCGAGCCCTACCTCGCACGCATCCGTGCGTCCGACCACGGCCGGCGCTTCGGTGAGGACCTGCCGCTGCCCGACCTCGAGCTGGCGTGCGAAGTCGACCGATTCGACCGCGCGCTGGAGATCCAGCGGCACGACGACGTCCTCCTGGTCGAGTGACGCCGTGTGCTACCGTCATGCACATGGGTAGTGAACGTGTGCACATCGTGATGGCTGCCGAGGAGCGTGCGGCGTACCGCGC
>JBFKQZ010000184.1:0-6485 GCA_041627475.1 Nitriliruptoraceae bacterium
GAGGACGTGGAGGCGCTCGCCGTGATCCAGCGTCGGCTGCTCGCCAGCGCGGGTCGGTGGCTCGCGCCGGGTGGCCGGCTCGTCTACGCCGTGTGCACCAGGACGGGGGCCGAGACCGAGGCCGTCGTGGAGGCAGCGACACCGGACGGCCTGGTCTGCACGGGCCACCGCCAGCTGCTGCCGGACACGGACGGCACCGACGGCATGTTCATCGCCACCTTCGAGCACCGTGAGACCGGCCGCACGGACGCCGACGGGCCCGTGGAGACGACTGCGGTGCTGCTCTGACCCGGCGGTCCCCGGTCGTTAGGCTCCGAGGGACAGCGACCTGGACCCCCGGATGGCAGCCCTTCCGCACGACCGGCTCGTGGCCCCCTCGATCCTGGCCGCGGACTTCGCCGACCTCGCGGCCGAGGTCGCCTCGGTCGAGCCAGCGGTCCCGTGGCTGCACGTGGACGTGATGGACGGCCACTACGTGCCGAACCTGACGCTGGGTCCCGACACGGTGCGCGCGCTGCGGGCCCGGACCGACCGCCACCTCGACACCCACCTGATGGTCGCCGACCCACGCACGTGGGCGGAGCGCTTCCTCGAGGCCGGGAGCGACTCGGTCACCTTCCACCTGCACACCGACCCCGACCCGGTCGACCTCGTGCACACGGTCCACGACCTCGGCGGCAAGGTCGGCGTCGCCATCCGGCCGTCGGAACGGCTCGAGGAGGCCGCGGACGTGCTCGACGTCGTCGACATGGTCCTCGTCATGACCGTCGAGCCCGGCTTCGGTGGGCAGTCGTTCATCGACAGTGCGCTCGACACCGTGCTGGAGGCCGACGAGGTCCGGCGCACGAACGGCTGGACGTGGCGACTCGAGGTCGACGGCGGGGTCGACCCGACCACCGTCCGTGGCTGCGCGCGCAACGGGGCCGACACCTTCGTCGCCGGCTCGTCGGTCTTCCGCAACGACGACCGCGTGGCAGCCGTGCGCGAGATCCTCGCCGCCGCAGAGGACGCCGTCCAGGAGACCGGGGTCGCTCGATGAGCGAGATGACGGCGACGATCCTCCTCGCGGACGACGACCCCGACATCCGGATGTTCCTCGAGGTGACCCTGAGCATCGCCGGGTTCACCGTCCACGCCGCCGAGGACGGGATCCAGGCCGTCGACCTGGCCCGCGAGGTCGAGCCCGACCTGTTGCTGCTCGACGTCATGATGCCCCGCATGGACGGGCTCGAGGCGACGCGCCAGCTGCGCAACGACCCCCGCACGAGCGACATCCCGATCATCCTCGTCACGGCCAAGGCGATGGGGATGGACAAGGTCGTCGGGCTGCAGGAGGGGGCTGACGACTACGTGACCAAGCCGTTCGACCCCGACGAGCTCGTCGCCCGGATCCAGGCGGCCCTGCGTCGCGCCTCGGCGATGCGGCAGGTCTCGCCGCTGTCGGGGCTGCCGGGCAACACCCGCATCGAGGCCGAACTCGAGCGACGGGTCGCCACCGGGGGCCACTTCGCGCTGCTGTACTGCGACCTGAACAAGTTCAAGGCCTACAACGACTACTACGGCTTCATGCAGGGTGACAAGCTGCTCAAGGCGTACGCCGAGTTGCTGACCGACACGGTCAACGACGTCACGCCCGAGGACGGCTTCGTGGGTCACGTCGGCGGTGACGACTTCGTCATCGTCACCGGGTACGAGGACCACGAGGGACTCGCCGAGGCGCTGTGTCGACGTTTCGACCAGATGGCGCCGTCGTTCTACGCCGAGGAGGACCGTGCCCGCGGGTTCATCGAGATCGAGAACCGGCGCGGCATCGTCGAGCAGTTCGGCTTCGTCGCCCTCGACATCGGCATCGCCCACACCGGGACGGGACCGTTCGAGCACCCGGGCCAGGTCGTGTCGATCGCGACGGAGATGAAGCACGTGGCCAAGATGCGCAGCGACGGCACCTCCAACCACGCGACCGACCGGCGGTCCCGGCCGTAGCCGTGGGCAGCGACGACCGGCGCCACCTCACACGCGCGTGGGCGCTCGCGGGGCGGGGTGCGTCGACGACACTGCCGAACCCGCCCGTCGGCTGTGTCCTGGTCGCGGACGGCGTCGTCGTGGGGGAGGGGTGGCACGAGCGTGCCGGCGGCCCGCACGCCGAGGTGGTCGCCCTCGCCGCGGCGGGGGACCGCGCCGCCGGTGCCACGGCGTACGTGACGCTCGAGCCGTGCGACCACACCGGCCGGACCGGTCCGTGCTCGCTCGCGCTCCTCGATGCCGGCGTGCGGCGCGTCGTCGCGGCGCGTCGCGACCCGGTCGAGGGGCACGGGGGCGGCCTGGAGCGCCTCGCCGCGGCCGGGGTCGCCGTCGAGGTGACGGGTCTGGACGGCTGGGGGGACGCACTGCTCCACACGTGGCTGCGGACGGTCGCGGTGCAGCGCCCGTGGGTGACGCTCAAGCTCGCGGTCGACGGCACCGGCAGCACCGTCCCGACCGACGGGCGCTGGATCACCGGCCCTGCGGCGCGGGCCGCCGTGCACGCCCAGCGGGCGCGCCACGACGCTGTTTTGGTCGGCGTCGGCACGGTCCTCGCCGACGACCCGCGGCTGGACGTGCGCGACGCACCACTCGTGGAGGGGCAGCCACGCCCGGTGGTGCTCGACTCGACGGGCCGGACGCCGCCCGGGGCGACCGTCGTCGCACGGCGTGCGGTCGTCGTCACGACCGACCGCGCTCCCGCCGTGCGCGTCGGTGCGCTGGAGGAGGCCGGTGCCGAGGTCGTGGTGGTCGGTGCCGTCGCGGGTCGTGTCGACCTGCACGCCGCGCTGGCGGCACTGCAGGACCGCGGCCTGCACGCGCTGTACGCCGAACCCGGCGAGCAGCTCGCGACGGCGCTGGTCACCGCGGGGCTCGTCGACGAGTTCGTGGTCCACCGCGGCGGCGGGGTCGGCGACGGCTGGCCGCAGGCGTGGCGTGCGGGTGAGTGGCGGGTCGTGCGGGGTCGTCGCCTCGGTGATGACGTGGAGGTCGTGGGGCGCCCGGAGTGACCGGTCGGCGCCCTCGATGCCGGACCGGCCCGCGCGCTGCGGCACACTGTGCGTCCCACCAGCGCACGAGGACCTGCACGTGTTCACCGGCATCGTCGAGGAGATCGGCACCGTCGCGGCGGTCGACCGTGTCGCCGCGGACCGCGTGACCCTCACGATCGACTGCACCACGGTCGTCGAGGACGCGCTGCTCGGTGCCTCGATCTCCGTCGACGGTTGCTGCCTCACCGTGACCTCGCTGCCCGAGGGCGGCGGCTTCACCGCGGACCTCATGGACGAGACACTCGCCCGGACGTCGTTGGGGGCGCTGGAGGTCGGCGACAGCGTCAACCTCGAACGGGCGATGCGCCTGGGTGACCGCCTCGGCGGCCACCTCGTGCAGGGCCACGTCGACGCGACCGGCGAGGTGCTCGAGCGCGTCGAGCAGCCCGGCACCGTGTTCATGCGCTTCTCCGCACCGCCGGAGGTCGCCCGCTACCTCGTCCCCAAGGGGTCGGTGACGATCGCCGGCACCAGCCTGACCGTCGTCGACGTGGCCGATGCCGAGGACGGCACGGCGACGTTCCGCGTGGGCCTGATCCCGCACACCCTCGAGGTGACGACGTGGGGTGACCTGGCCGTGGGCGATCGCGTCAACCTCGAGGCCGATGCGATGGCCAAGTACGCCGACCGGCTGCTGGCCGGCGGCACCACCTCGCCGTACGCACCGCAGAGCTGAAGGAGGCACCCGTGGCCGAGTTCGCAACGATCCCCGACGCCATCGAGGCGATCCGTCGTGGTGAGATCGTCGTCGTGGTCGACGACGAGGACCGCGAGAACGAGGGCGACCTCGTCATGGCGGCCGAGAAGGCGACCCCCGAGACACTCGGCTTCTTCGTCAAGCACACCTCCGGCGTGATCTGCGCCCCGATGCTCGGCGAGGACCTGGACCGACTCCGGGTCCCGCTGATGGTCGTCGACAACGAGGACCCCAAGGGCACCGCCTACACCGTCTCGGTCGACGCGACCGAGGGCGTGTCGACCGGGATCTCCGCTGCCGACCGGGCGCGCACGGCCCAGGTCCTGGCCTCGCCCGACTCGACGCCCGCAGACGTGACGCGTCCGGGCCACCTGTTCCCCCTGCGCTACAACCCCGGCGGCGTCCTGCGCCGTCCCGGCCACACCGAGGCATCGGTCGACCTCGCGATGCTCGCCGGCCTGCGCCCGACCGCACTGATCGCCGAGCTCGTCAACGACGACGGCTCGATGCAGCGCCTGCCGCAGCTCGAGCAGTTCTGCGACGAGCACGACCTCCTGCTGGTCACGATCGCCGACCTCGTCGAGTACCGCCGTGAGCGCGAGTCGCTGGTCGAGCGCGTCGCGGAGGCACGGGTGCCCACGCCCTACGGCGAGTGGCGCATGATCGGCTACCGCTCCACGGCCGACGGCACCGAGTCGGTGGCCATGGTGCTCGGGGATCCGGCCGGCAAGGACGACGTGCTGGTCCGCATGCACTCGGAGTGCCTGACCGGTGACGTGTTCCGGTCACTGCGCTGCGACTGCGGACCGCAGCTGGACCTGGCGATGGCCCGCATCGCCGACGAGGGCGAGGGCGTCATCGTCTACCTGCGTGGGCACGAGGGCCGTGGGATCGGTCTGCTCCACAAGCTGCAGGCGTACCAGTTGCAGGACGAGGGCCAGGACACCGTCGACGCCAACCTCGCGCTCGGACTGCCGGCCGACGCCCGTGACTACGGCACCGGTGCGATGATCCTCGTCGACCTCGGCCTGTCCACGCTGCGCCTGCTGACGAACAACCCGGCCAAGCGCGCGGCGCTGCCCGGCTTCGGGTTGTCGATCACCGAGCGGGTCGGCATCGAGGTCACGCCCACGGCCGACAACGAGGACTACCTCCAGACCAAGGCCGAGCGCATGGGCCACACACTCTCGGGTGACGGCACGGCCGTCTCGACGGGCGTGGGCGACATCGCCCGGCAGCGCGACAGCGCACCGGCCAGGGTGGAGGTGCCGCAGCGCATCGCGATGGCCCCGCGCCCCGAGGAGGTCGACCGCGGGGGCGCCAGCCGCACGGGCGACGGGCCCGGTGCCGCTGGCCCCGGTCGCGACGACCGGGCACCATCGTCGGACGACCACCAGGAGACAGCGTGAACCCCGAGGTCCCCGTCCACACCGGCCAGCTCGACGCCGGCGGCCTGCGCATCGCCGTCGTGGCCTCCCGCTTCAACGAGGCCGTCGTCGACCGCCTCGTCGACGGTGCCGTCGACACGCTGGTCCGCCACGGTGCCGACCCCGCCGACATCTCGGTGAGCTGGGTCCCCGGCGCCTGGGAGCTGCCCGTCGTGGCACGCGCCCACGCTGCCGCCGGGACGGTCGACGCGATCGTCGCCCTCGGTGCGGTCGTCCGGGGCCAGACCCCGCACTTCGACTACGTCGCCGGCGAGGCTGCGTCCGGTTGCGCCGCGGTGCAGCGGGAGTTCGGCATCCCCGTCGCGTTCGGCGTCCTGACGACCGACGACTGGGACCAGGCCCAGGCCCGCGCCGGCGGCAAGTTCGGCAACAAGGGTGCCGAGGCCGCGATCAGCGCGGTCGAGACGGCCAACCTCCTCAAGGACCTCGCCGGTCGTTGAGCCCGCTGTGGCCGTCACCCGTCGCCTCCTCGTGCGGCGGGTGAGATCGGCTGCGCGGTCCCGCTGCGGATGACGGGGGAGTGTCACACCCCCTCGGCATGGTGTGGCCATGACTTCGTACCGCCGCTTCGACGATCGCGGGCCCCGCTGGGCCGGCGACGATGGCGGTGCCTACGAGCATGACCCGCTCGGCCGGCTTGCCGGCCTGCTCGACGAGTTCGAGGAGCACAAGCGGCGCATCCTCGACGCCTTCCGTGACGTCGCGGCGTGGGGCGGGACCGCCCAGACCACCGGCTACACCCAGAGCGAGTGGCTCGCGCTGGTCGGGAGACTCGCGGGGCGGGATGCGTGGAAGTTCGAGCTGTTGGTGCGCCGTCTGCCGGCCATGCCGGTGACCGCGACGCTGCTCGAGACCGGCCAGCTGACGTTGGACCAGGCCGTGTCGATCGTCGCCGGTGCGAAGTCGCTGTCCGGCGAGACGCTGCGCGAGGTCGACCACGAGGCCGCACATGTCGCGTTGTCGCGCAACCGTCGGGGCGACCATCCCGACATGGACGCTGATGTCGACGCGATCGTGCAGTCCCACAGGAAGGCCGCGGACAAGGACCGGCTCGACCGCGACCGGCTGGAACAGAACTCGACCCGGATCCTGCCGGACCTGTTCGGGACCGGCCGGATCGTGGAGGACTGGGCCGACCAAGAAGGGTTCCAGACCCGCGTCGCCGGTCTGGACCACGCAGCCGGGCCGCCTGACCCGGACATCCCGCGGTCGCAGCAGCTGGCCGAGGGGTCGCTGGCGATGGCACGGGCGTGGCTCGCCGGACGC
>JBFKQZ010000185.1:0-6445 GCA_041627475.1 Nitriliruptoraceae bacterium
CCGCCGGAAGTGGTCCCGGCCCGCTGACCCCCACCGTGGTGGGGGCATCGGTGCTGCGTCAGACGCCGTCCTGGATGTCGAGACTGACCGACGTGGCCTCCTCACCGCGGCGGCGGCGCGTCTGGGACCACAGGTTCAGCAGGGCCAGTCCGACGAGCAACCCGACGACGACACCGATCGCGAGCGCCGTCTGCCAGACCGGGACCACCGCACGCTCCATCGTCGCCTCGCAGCGAACGTAGATCCGGGCTGGGACGTCGACTCGAGGTGACAACACGAAGCAAGCGCGACCCTCGGTACGCGTCAGCCGCCGATGTAGGACATCTCGACGCGGTCACCGTCGCCCTCGTCGCGTTGCCGCGCACGGTCCAGGGAGTAGCGATCGTCCCGCACGCCCCAGAGCTCGGCGAGCCTCGCCTCGAGCTCGTCGACCGTCCCGCCGCCGCGGATCAGGGGGCGCAGGTCGGTACCTCGCGACGCGAAGAGGCAGGTGTACAGCTCACCCACCGCGCTGACGCGCGCCCGGACACAGGTCCGGCAGAACGCGCGGGTCACGCTGGCGATGACCCCGACCTCACCGGCCCCGTCGCTGTAGCGGTAGCGCTCCGCGACGCCCGGCGGCCCGTCCACGGGCTCCACCGGCCAGTGCCCGGCGATCGTCGCCAGCACCTCGTCGGCGCTGACGACCGCGTCGGGGTCCCAGCCGTTCGTCGTGCCGACGTCCATGAACTCGATGAACCGCACCGTGCGACCGGTCTCACGACCGAGGCGGGCCAGGTCGACGATCGCGTGCTCGTTGACGCCGCGACGGACCACGGCGTTCACCTTGACGGCGGGGAAGCCCTCGGCCTCCGCAGCGTCCATGCCGGTGAGCACCTGGTCGACCCGGTACGGCGCGTCGGTGACCGCAGCGAAGGTCGGGTCGTCGAGCGCGTCGAGCGAGACCGTGACCCGGGTCAGGCCGGCGGCGCGCAGGGCCGCAGCCTGAGTCGGGAGCAGCACGCCGTTGGTCGTCAGAGCGAGGTCCTCGATCCCGTCGACGTCGGCGAGCATCGTCACCAGCTCGGGCAGCCCGCGACGCAACAGCGGCTCGCCACCGGTCAGGCGCACCTTGGTGACCCCGAGCCGGGCAGCCGCCGTCACGACCCGCGTCAACTCCTCGAACGACAGCAGTTCACTGCGCTCGAGGAACGCATGGTCCGAACCGAAGGCCTCGCGCGGCATGCAGTAGCGACACCGCATGTTGCAGCGGTCGGTGACCGACAGCCGCAGGTCGCGCAGCTCCCGGCCGAACGCGTCGGTGGGCAGGTTCGTCACGTCCGGCAGCGTACGTCCGGGCCGCACCTACGCTCGCCCCAACGCGAGCCGGAGCGACGATGACGAGCGACGAGCGGCGCGACGCCGTGGTCCTGACCGTGTCCGACAGCGCCCACCAGGGCGCCCGCGAGGACACCGCGGGCGACGCCGTGGCCGGTGTGCTGGCCCGGGCTGGCTGGACGGTGACGATCCGCCGCACCGTGCCTGACGAGCACGATCGCATCGCCGGCGCGCTCCGCGACGCGGCCGACGACGGTGTGGCCCTCGTCGTCACGACCGGCGGGACGGGGCTCTCGCCCCGCGACGTCACGCCCGAGGCGACCCGCTCGGTCGCGGACCGTCCGGTCCCCGGCCTCGCCGAACGGATGCGCGCGACCGGCCGCGCCATCACACCGATGGCCGATCTCTCCCGTGCCGAGACGGTCGTGGTCGGCTCGACCCTGGTCGTCAACACGCCGGGCAGCCGGAAGGGCGCGGTCGAGAGCCTCGAGGCGGTCATCGACCTGCTCCCCCACGCAGCACAGCTGCTGCGGGGCGCCACCCAGCAGCACCCACCGGGCCACGGCAGCGAGGGCGTCGCGAACGTCCCCGCGGAGGTGGAGGGCATCGACGCCAACGCCGCGACCCACCCCCACGCGCACGACCACGGCCACGACCCCGAGGACCCGTGCCACCTCGCCCACAGCGAGGGCGTCCCCGAGGAGCGGCGACCCGGCACCCTCGTCTGCGTCTACGCCTCGCCGCTGTCCGCGCTGCTGCTGTCCTGGGGCCGCGACCTCGGCTACCGCCGCCTCGTCCTGGTCGAGCCGAGCGACCGCAGCCATCACGCGGTCCGGCACGCCGACGAGATCGTCCCGAGCGTCGACGCGGCACGCATCGACGACGACAGCGACGTCGTGGTCACCGACCACGACCGCGAGGGCATCGTCGACCTCACCGAGCAGATGCTGCAGAGCGACGCGCGATGGCTCGGGATGATGGGCTCCCGCCGCCACCTCGGCCCCCACGTGGAGGGGCTGCGCGAGCGCGGCTGGACGGACGACGACATCGCCCGGATCGAGCGCCCCGTCGGACTCGACATCGGCTCGCGCACCCCACCGGAGATCGCGCTGGCGGTCCTGGCAGGACTCGTCCGTGACCGACACGGCGCGGACTGACGACCTAGGCGGCGTGCTCGGCGAGCAGCCCAGCGAGGATCTCGGGCAGGTCCGTGAGCCGGTCCTTGCCCACGCACATGGTGACCCCGGCCTCCGCAGCGGCGGCCTCGGTCTCCCGGTCCAGGAACGCGCTGAAGAGCACGACCATGACCTCGGGTCGCCGGTCGCGCAGCACGGCGGCAAGCTCGACGCCGCTCATGCCGGGCATCCGGTTGTCGAGCACCACGACGTCGGGGACCGGTGGTCGGAGCGACTCGACGGTCGCCAGGCCGTCGTCGCCGTCGACGGCCTCGGCCACGACGTCGAAACCGTGGCGGCGCAGGGCGATCCCGAGCAGGAGCCGGAGGTCCGTCTCGTCGTCGACCACCACGACAGTCGCCATCAACGCTCCTCGCCCTCGGACGAGTCTGACCCGTCCGCCCCCGTCTCGGCCACGCCATTGACCGACACGGCGTCAGGCGGTGTCGCCGGGAGACGGACCATGACTGCGGTCCCACCCCCGGGCCCGTCCTCCAACTTGACCTCGCCCCCGTGGAGGTCCACCAGCCGACGCACCAGGGACAGCCCCACCCCGAGCCCGCTGGTCCGGACGACGTGGTCGCCTGCGCCCCGGTAGAACGGTTCGAACACCCGCGACCGCTCGTCGAGCGCGATCCCCGGCCCGGCATCACGGACCTGCAGCACGACGTCCCGCCCGTCGCTGTGCGCCGTGACGTGCACCGGGTCGGTGACGGGGCTGTACCGCAGCGCGTTCTTCAGCAGCTCGACCAGTACGCGCCGGAGCGACCCGCGGTGCGCGACGACCGCGACGCAGTCGAGGCGCGCGGCCAGACGGTCACCCCCGTCGAGACGCGCCCGCACCTCGTCGAGCAGCGCGGCGAGGTCGACCTCCTCGACCCGGTCGGCCATCGCGCCGATCTCGAGCTGCGCGAGCGCGAGGACGTCCTCGACCATCACCGCGAGCCGCTCGCCCGCGTCGGCGACCCGTGCGACGATCCCTCGTCGGTCAGCGTCGCTCAGCTCGTCCCACGCGCCGTGCAGGTAGTCGGCGAAGCCGGCGATGATCGTGGCCGGCGTCCGCAGCTCGTGGTTGACCGTGCCGAGGAGCGCACGCTTCAGCTCGTTGGCCTCGTAGAGCCGCCGCAGCGCGTCCTCGGCGATGCGCTCCGACTCCCGCTGCGCGGCCCGGGCTCGTTGGAGCCGTCGTTCGAGCCGTCGCAGCTGCTCGTCGCTCATCCCGGGGCCACCGCGATCACGCAGAGCTCGTCACCGTCGTGCACGCAGGAGCGGTGGCCGACCGCCGCGTCCTCCGCGAAGTGCCGCGCAGCGCCCCGGGCGAACCCGACGGCGAGGTCACACATCGAGCGCGACGACCGGTACGTCATCGTCAGCGTCCCGTCGTCCTCGGTCGCCATGTCGAACCAGGGCACCTCAGCACCCGGGTAGAGCTTGCGGACCTCGGGATGGATCACGTCGTTCAACGACGCCAGGAACGGGCGCAGCGCTCCGGTTCGCTCGAAGAAGGCCGGGTACGCCTCGACGAGGTACGGGATCGCCCGACGGCCGAACCACTCCAGTGCCTCGCGTGGCGTGACCCCGCGTCGGTCGGCCACCGCACCGACGAGCGCGGCCACCTCCTCGTCGGGGTACTGCCCGACCGAGGCGTAGACGCCGTCCGAACCGACCGCGTCGAGCAGGTCGTCCCACGTGTCCTCGTCGTGCTCCTCGACGACGGCACGTTCGAGCAGGTTGAAGATGATGCCCTTCATCGTCCCAGCCTCCCCCCATCGAGCGACCCTACACCCGTTCGGCGGGGCGGGGGCCCATCCGGTGGTGCGGGCCGTCCGAACATCCCACACAGGAAGAATCTTTCGTACGTTGGTGCCAGCCGATGCACGGACCCGCCATGACGACCCTGGTCTACGACTGCCCACCCTCGACGTCGCTCGACGAGTACGTCGCCAACGGGGGCGGTCGAGCGCTGGCACGGGCGACCGAGAAGGGCGCCGACGACGTCCTCGGTGAGCTCGAGGCCGCCAACCTGCGCGGCCGGGGTGGTGCCGCCTTCCCGACGGCCACCAAGTGGCGGTCGGTCGCCGCCCATGCCGCCGAGACCGACTCGGACGTCCACGTCGTGGTCAACGCTGCCGAGGGCGAGCCGGGCACGGCCAAGGACCGCGCCCTGCTGCGCAACGATCCGTACCGCATCCTCGAGGGGCTGCTGGTCGCGATGGAGGTGACCGGAGCGACCAACGGCTGGGTCGGCACGAAGGAGCGGTTCGTCGAGGTGGACGCGCTGGTCGCCGCCCGCGACGAGCTGCGTGACGCCGGGTGGGCGCACGCCGACGAGGTGCGGATCGCGACCGGGCCGGACGACTACCTCCTCGGTGAGGAGTCGGCCCTGCTCGAGGTGATCGAGGGCAACTCGCCCCTGCCCCGCATCCTCAAGCCGTACGACCGTGGGGTGTTCGGGGACCAGGACGGCGTCCGCCCGAACCCGACCATCGTCAACAACGTGGAGACCTTCGCCCACGTGGTCCGCATCCTCGAGTCGGGCGCCGAGGCGTTCCGCAGCCACGGCACCGAGGGGCACCCCGGCACGATCGTGGCGACGGTGACGGGCGACGTCGCCGAGCCGTGCATCGTGGAGGTCGGCACCGACACGACCCTTCGGGAACTGCTGCAGATCGCCGGCGCGGACACGGTCAAGATCATCGCGTCCGGCGTGTCGGTCCCGCTGCTCACCCCGGCCCACCTCGACCTGCCGCTGGACGCCGACGTCCTGCGGACGGCCGACGCCGGCCTCGGCAGCGCCGGCTTCGTGGTGTACGACGCCCACCGCTCCGCCGTGGCCGTCGCCCGCACACTCGCGGCCTTCCTCGCCCAGGGCTCCTGCGGCCAGTGCGGGTCGTGCTCCATGGGCACGGCCGCTGCGCTCGAGGTGCTCGACGACCTCGTGGCCGGCACGGCCGCGTCGAATGCCGTCGACGCCCTGATCGCCCGCGCCGAGCGCGCCGACGAGGCCGCCCGGTGCTTCCTCCCGACCGGCGCCCACTGGGTGCTCCTGTCGGCGGTGCAGCGCTTCCCCGACGACTTCCGCGACGCGATCGAGCACGGCGTCACCGACGACCGCCCGTACCCCGTCCCGGTCCTCGACCTCGACGAGGACGGCGTCCCCGTCGTGCGGCCCTACGCGGTCTGAGCACCGCCCGGATGTGCGGCCGCCGCGCGGCAAGACGTAGGCTCCACCGCACCTCCCCTCACCACCGCCAGGAGTGCCCGTGCCCGCGATCATCCACTACGAGTCCGACGCCGACCTCTCGATCATCCAGGGTCGCAAGGTCGCGGTCCTTGGCTACGGCTCGCAGGGCCACGCCCACGCGCTCAACCTCAAGGAGTCGGGCGTCGACGTCCGCGTCGGCCTGCGCGAGGGCTCGTCGTCGCGCGCCGAGGCCGAGGCCGCGGGCCTCGAGGTCATGGCGCCGAACGACGCCGCAGCCTGGGGCGACGTCGTCGTCGTGCTGGTGCCGGACGAGCACCAGCAGGCGCTGTGGGAGGGCGGCGTCGCCGACGCCATCGAGGAGGGCGACGCGCTCGTCTTCGGCCACGGCTTCAACATCCACTTCGGCTACATCGAGCCCCCGGCAGGCGCCGACGTGTTCCTCTGCGCCCCGAAGTCGCCGGGCCACATGGTCCGCCGCCTCTACGAGAGCGGCCAGGGCACGCCGGGCCTGATCGCCGTCCAGCAGGACGCGACCGGCAACGCGTGGGACCTCGCCAAGTCGTACGGCGCCGGCATCGGCGTGGCGCGTGCGGGGATGATGGAGACCACGTTCAAGGAGGAGACCGAGACCGACCTGTTCGGTGAGCAGGCGGTCCTCTGCGGCGGAACGTCGCAGCTGGTCCTCCAGGGCTTCAAGACGCTGGTGGACGCGGGCTACCAGCCCGAGATCGCGTACTTCGAGTGCCTC
>JBFKQZ010000186.1:0-6316 GCA_041627475.1 Nitriliruptoraceae bacterium
GGCCGGGCCCACGCGGCCCGGCCCCGACCCCGTTCCAACCGCCGCACGCAACTGACCCGAGGTACGAAGATGTCGCCGCGCCCCGCCGCACCATCCCTCGACGACCTCCTCCACCTGCTGTGGCTGCACGGCGGCAGCGACCTCCTCGTCACCCCGGGATCCCCGCCGCTCGCGCGGATCGACGGGGTGCTCGCACCGCTCGACGGGCTGGCGACCCTCGACCCCGCGGCGACCCGCGTCCTCGTGGAGGCGCGGCTGCCGGCGTCACTGCGGGAGCGGCTCGGGGAGCAGGGGAGCGTCGACTTCTCGTTCAGCTGGGGCGAACGGGCGCGCTTCCGGGCGAACGCCTTCTCGCAGCGCGGGTCGCTGGCGATGGCGGTGCGCCTCATCCCCTACGACATCCCGGACTTCGACGAGCTGGGGTTGCCCGAGGTGGTCGACCGTCTCGTCGAGCTGCCGTACGGGCTCGTCCTCGTGACGGGTCCGACCGGCTCGGGGAAGTCCACCACGCTCGCGGCGATGATCGACCGGATCAACCGTGAGCGCCCGGTCCACGTCCTCACGATCGAGGACCCCATCGAGTACCTCCACCGCCACGGTCGCGCGGCGGTGAACCAGCGTGAGATCGGCACCGACGCGCCGACGTTCGAGCTGGCGCTGCGCGCCGCGCTGCGCGAGGACCCCGACGTCCTGCTCATCGGCGAGATGCGCGACCTCGAGACCATCCGCACGGCCCTCACCGTCGCCGAGACCGGCCACCTCGTGTTCGCGACCCTGCACACGTCCGACACGACCCAGGCGGTCGACCGCATCGTCGACGTCTTCCCGGCCGAGCAGCAGAACCAGGTGCGCCTGCAGCTGTCGACGTCGCTGCAGGCCGTGCTGCACCAGCGGCTGCTGCCCCGCATCGGCGGTGGCCGGGCGGCCGCGTTCGAGGTCCTGCTCGCGACCGCGCCGGTGCGCAACCTGATCCGCGAGGGCAAGACCGCCCAGTTGCGCAACCAGCTCATCGCCGCCCAGCGGGTCGGCATGCGCACGCTCGAGGCCTCGCTCAGCGACCTCGTGGTGCGGGGGCTCGTCGACCACGAGGAGGCGCTCGCACGCAGCGTCCACCCCTCGGAGGTCCTCGCGAAGCCGGCGGTGCGCTCGGCCGTCTAGTCGAGAGTTCGGCATCGCAGACTCGGCCGCGGACCGGACAGGGTGCAACATGTCGGAGGGTTCAGACGTCGTTGCGGCGAACCGTCCGTCTGACCGAAGGGGTTGAGGGGTGTTACCCGCGTTCGCCACGCTGGTCGCCGCGGTCGAGAACGACACCGCGCACGACTGGCCGCCGGGCTTCATCCGGCTCTACCACGACGAGTACGAGGCGATGGTCCGCCTCGCTCGGCTCGTGACCGGCCGCAACGAGGCGGCCGAGGACCTCGTCCAGGACTGCTACCTGCGCCTCGCGGCCAGATGGGGACAGGTCGCCCAGCCGGGCGGCTACCTCCGGAGGTCCGTCGTGAACGCGGCCAACTCGTACCTGCGCAAGTACGGGCGGCTGCGGCCACTCGAGCACGCGAGCGACGAGCTCGCGGACGCGACGCCGGAGATCGACGAGACGTGGAAGGCGCTGCGACGCCTCTCGCCCCGACGACGGACGGCGATCGTCCTGCGGTACTACGAGGACCTCAGCGACGACGAGATCGCCGCCGCCCTCGACTGTCGGCCGGCAACGGTTCGTTCCCTCATCCACCGTGGCCTCCGCCAGCTCGAGGAGGTGCTCGCATGACCACCCAGACCGAAGACCGCCTCCGCCGCACCCTGACGCACGCCGCGGAGACGACCACGACCTCGCCGGACGCACTGGCCGTCATGGCGGAGCGGCGTCGCCGTCGGCACCGCTGGGCGACGTGGCCCCTGGCCGTCGGCATCGCCGGCGCCGGGCTCGCCGCGATCGTCGGCGTCGTGTCCCTGTCGTCGACCCCGGACCAGGCGGCCGTCGACGTGGAGCCCGCCGCCGGCGGCACCGTGACGAGCCTGCCGTTCTCCGGCGACCCCACCGCCATCGACCTGAGCGGCGTGCTCGGTGGCAATGGCGCGATCATCGACACGGTCGCGGAGGGCGGCGTGCACGCCGTCGGCTACCGCGACACCCGGCGGGGCGACGCCCCCACTCCCGTGATCGTGACGCCGCGACTGAAGGACGAACGATCGGTCGACCTGCAGGTCCAGGAGCTGCCGCTGCCGCCGGGCTTCGAGGACGGCAACGTCCTCCCGAGTGCCGCGATGCTCGCCGACGGCCAGCTGTGGGTCGCGGGCACGGCCTGGCCCCGCCTGGACGACTGCCAGCCCGTGGTCGACGGTGAGGCCGGGGCCCAGGCCCAGGTGCTCGCCACACCGGCGAACTGCGGCCCGGTCGGGGTCCTGTGGCGTGGGGCCGCGATCGACGGCCGCATCGAGCGTCCCGTCGTCGACGCCGTCACTCCCCGCGAGGGCCACGGGTTCGTCGCCTCCGACATCGGCTTCATGCCCGGCGAGCTCGGCATCGTGCTCTGGGGCAGCAGCGCGGACGCACCGGCCGGTCGGTGGCACGTCGCCGGGTACCTCCGGGGCCCGGGGCCGGGCGCGTGGCTGCGGTTGGGGGGTCCCGATGCGGATGAGCCGGTCGACGTGCACTTCGTCCGCGGCGCGGGCGGCGTCGGGCTCCCGCAGCCCCAGGCGCTCGTCGTCGCGAACCTGCCGGGTGCGGATGTGGATCTCCACGCGTTCTCCCTGCGCGAGGAGGAGGACGGCATGACCAGCGTCACGCATCGGGGCCCGCAGGACAGCGGGCTGGACGCCGTCGACCGCTCGGGGAGGCTCCTCGTCTGGTCCGAGCAGGGATCGTTCCGGCTTACCACGGGCAACACGGTCCACACCTCCGTCGACGGCGTCGACTGGGACCTCAGCGACCCCGGGGCCGGGTTCGGCCGGCCAGCGACCCTGGCGATCGGAGACGTCGGCGTGACCGGCGAACGGCTGAGCGTCGAGGTCGCCGAGGGCCAGCAGTTCTTCGCCTCGGAGCTGCTCGTCTACGGACAGGACGGCTCGGTGACCTCGGCCCCCGCCGCCTGGCGCGGGGCCTGGACGCTGCGCTGCCCGAACGGCGGGACGCCGGACGTCGTCTCGTCGATCACCGGCACGCGGGGAGTCGCCTGGGCGTTCGGCTACGGCTACGACACGTGTCGTGCGTCGACCGGGACGCCGACCATGTGGGTGGGCCCGATCCGGGAGCCGTGAGGATCGTCGAGGGGGTCAGGTCGCGACGGTGACCCGGTCGCGACCTGACTCCTTCGCCTGGTAGAGCGCCGCGTCTGCCCGCTGGGACAGTCCCTCGATGCCCTCCTCGCCGTTCCACATGGCGACCCCGATGGAGCAGGTCTGGTCCATGGGGGTCGACTCGCGTACGCGGTCGAGCACGCGGGTCGCGACCTCGGCCGTGCAGCGGGGGAGCACGACCACGAACTCCTCACCGCCCCACCGGGCGAGCACGTCGATCTCGCGGAGCTCCTCGGCCCATGCGCGCGTGGCACCGACGAGCAGGGCGTCTCCCTGCGCGTGCCCGTGCGAGTCGTTGAACCGCTTGAAGTGGTCGAGGTCGAGCATGGCGAGGGCCAGCGGCTCGTCCGTGCGGCGTGCCCGTGCGAGCTCGCGCTCGGCGACCTCCAGGTACCCGCGTCGGTTCAGCAGGCCGGTCAGCGGGTCGGTGCGGACGAGCGCCTCGAGCCCGAGGTTCGCCTCGCGCAGTCGAGCGACGACGTCCTGGACCGCCGCGCCGACGATCGGCCCCACGAGCAGCCAGAGGGCGAGTCGGCGCCACTCGCTCTGGGGGTAGAGCGGGTCGCCAGCGACGATGATCGGGAGGCCGAGCACGGCGACGAGCCCGACGACGAACATCCCGAGCGTTCGCGTGTCGCCCGTCAGGGCCACCCAGGCGAGGGGGAGGAGCAGGAGCGGCGAGTAGCCGCTGCTCGCGCCACCCTCGATGTGGCGCAGGATGACGACGGCGATGAGGTAGAGCATCGGGGCCACCGAGTCCAGCCACGACGCGCGCTCGTCCCTGCCCGCCGCCCACACGAGCGTGACCGAGACGATCGTGACGAGCCAGGCCGCCGTCAGCCCCACGGCCGTCGGCCGGTCCGGGGGGAGCAGCGTCAGCACCGGTGCGAACAGTGCGACCGCAGCGAACACCGGCCCGAGCCCCCGGCGGAACAGCAGCCGTTCCACGGCCCCTCCCCGATCCACGTCGTCGGCGGGGAGTATCGCCGCTTGCGACGCCCTCTGGATGCACCCCGGACGGCTCGACGGTGGGCCGGAGCGGACGCGGCACGTGCCCCGGGACGAACGACGCCAGGTCACCATCAGACCTGAGTCTGATAGACGCAGGAATGATGCGCCTACTACCATCATCTGGCTTGCGCTGCCTGCCGGGCGCGCTCATACTCCACACCGACGCATCCACTCCACCCAACCCCCGCATCGCAGCAGGAGGACCGCTCATGGCCAAGGCCGTCGGCATCGACCTCGGGACGACCAACTCCGTCGTCTCGGTGCTCGAAGGCGGTGAGCCCACCGTCATCGCGAACGCTGAAGGCGCTCGCACCACCCCGTCCGTCGTCGCGTTCTCGAAGTCCGCCGAGGTGCTCGTCGGCGAGGTCGCCAAGCGCCAGGCGGTGACCAACGCCGAGCGCACGATCCGCTCCGTGAAGCGCCACATGGGCACGGACTGGAAGATCGACATCGACGGCAAGAACTACACGCCGCAGGAGATCTCGGCCCGCATCCTGATGAAGCTCAAGCGTGATGCCGAGTCCTACCTCGGCGAGGACGTCACCCAGGCCGTCATCACCGTCCCGGCGTACTTCGACGACGCCCAGCGGCAGGCCACCAAGGAGGCCGGCGAGATCGCGGGCCTCGAGGTCCTGCGCCTCGTCGCCGAGCCGACGGCCGCCGCCCTCGCCTACGGCCTCGACAAGGAGGAGGACCAGACCGTCCTCGTCTTCGACCTCGGTGGCGGCACGTTCGACGTGTCGGTCCTCGAGATCGACGTGGAGACCGGCACGTACTCGGTCGAGGCCACCCACGGCGACAGCCACCTCGGTGGTGACGACTGGGACGAGGCCATCATCGACTGGCTCGTCAAGACGTTCAAGGACAACAACGGCATCGACCTCTCGCCCGACAAGATGGCGATGCAGCGCCTCAAGGAGGCGGCGGAGAAGGCCAAGATCGAGCTCAGCCAGACCCCCGAGACCTCGATCAACCTGCCGTTCATCACGGCCTCCGACGCCGGACCGCTCCACCTCGAGCAGACCCTGACCCGCGCGAAGTTCAACGAGCTCACCGCGGACCTGCTCGACAAGCTCCGTGGCCCGTTCAACCTCGCCATCAAGGACGCGGGCGTCAGCCTCGGCGACATCGACCACATCCTGCTCGTGGGTGGCTCGACGCGGATCCCGGCCGTGCAGGAGCTCGTCAAGGAGCTCACCGGCGGCAAGGAGCCCAACAAGGGCGTGAACCCGGACGAGGTCGTCGCCGTCGGCGCGGCCCTGCAGGCCGGTGTCCTCAAGGGCGAGGTCAAGGACGTGCTGCTCCTCGACGTCACCCCGCTGTCGCTCGGCATCGAGACCAAGGGCGGCGTCACCAACCACCTGATCGAGCGCAACACGACCATCCCGACCAAGAAGTCGCAGGTCTACACGACGGCCGACGACAACCAGCCCACCGTCGAGATCCACGTGCTGCAGGGTGAGCGCCCGATGGCGTCGGACAACCGCAGCCTCGGCAAGTTCCAGCTCACCGGCATCCCGCCGGCGCCCGCTGGCGTCCCGCAGATCGAGGTCACCTTCGACATCGACGCGAACGGCATCGTGCACGTGTCCGCCAAGGACCTCGGCACGGGCAAGGAGCAGTCGATGACGATCACCGGCGGCACGGCGCTGCCGAAGGACGACATCGAGCAGATGATCAAGGACGCCGAGTCCCACGCGAACGAGGACCAGAAGCGTCGCGAGGCCGTCGAGAAGCGCAACGCCGCCGAGCAGCTCGTCACGCAGGTCGACCGCCAGCTCAACGAGCACGGTGACAAGGTCGACGCCGCGCTCAAGGCCAGCATCGAGGAGAAGGCGAGTGATCTCCGCGAGGCGCTGAAGGGCGACGACGTGGACGACATCGACGCGAAGTCCCAGGCGCTCGCGACCGAGTTCCAGGAGCTCGGCAAGGCGATATACGCGAACGCCCAGCAGCCCGAGGGCGCGCCGGCCGATGCCGGAGCGACCACCGACGCCCCGGCGGA
>JBFKQZ010000187.1:0-6292 GCA_041627475.1 Nitriliruptoraceae bacterium
GACCTCGATCGTGCCGAGGTCCTCGAGGACGACCTCGAACGGCACGGCCTGCTGCGGGCGCACGGCCTGCTCGACGTGCTGCTGCTCCACCCAGAGGACCCCGTCGCCGACGTCGCGGGCCGCGACGAGGACCCGTGGGACCGCGGCCTCGGACGTGCCGAGGTTGCGGATGCTGCCGCGGACGACGACGTCGCCGTCGACGACCTCGACCGTGACGCCCTCGACCGCGAGGTCGCGTTCCAGGCCCTTCGAGGTCACCAGCGCCTTGGCGTACAGGTCGAAGCCCGTCACCACCGCGTCGGGCGGCAGGACAGGCGGGGTGTACTCGTCGGGGTCGAACCCGCCCTCGGCGAGCTCGGCCGCTGCGGTCTCGCCCGCGACGCCCTCGAACTCGATGCGGAACGGGGTGGACTCGGCCGGACGCAGCCGGTGACGGACCTGCTGGACCGCGTTGTAGGTCGCCCAGACCTCGCCCTCGGGGCCGCGCAGCTGGGCCGTGATCGTGAGGTCGGCGGGGTCGACGCTGTCGTTGCGGACCTCGCCGACGACGACGTACCGGCCGTCGACCTGCAGCAGCCGTGCCGACCGGACGGTCAGCTCCGGTCGGTCCAGGACGTCACCGAAGGCGGTCCGGCCCGTCGTCGTCGACCGGCGCTCCGCCTCCTGGTAGTCGACACCCGCCCGACGGGCGAACGCCTCGACGGGTTGGGCGGCGTCGCGCTCCGGGGCGACGATGCGCCACGCGCCGGCGGCGTCCGCGACCAACTCGTAGCGGTCGCTGGCGCGGTACGCCGCCAGGGACGTCACGTAGTCCGCGTCGGCCAGGACGACCGTGCGGTCCCCGTCGCGCTCCACCACCGACGTGACGACGCTGTCGAGCGACGCGTACGACGCGCGCAGGCCACCGCCGTCCACGGAGCGTGCGAGCGTGAACAGCTCGAGGCTCGGCGCCGTGGCCGGGTCGAGCAGGGCGTGCGCCTCCGCGAACCGCCGCTCGTCGAGCGCAGTGAGGTAGTCCACGACCACCTCACCCGGCTCGTCCGGTTCCTGCACGGCCAGCGCGGTGAGCACGACCGGCACGGCGACGACCACGAGCACGAGTGCGAGGGTCGTCCGCAGGGCCACCGCTCCGGACGGGCGCGGGAGCCTCGCCGCGACGCGTGCCGGCCAGTCCCGCCAGACCTGCCACGCCGTCTCGGTGACCTCCGGCGCGATCCGACCGGTCGCCGCTGCGAGCCGTGCGTCGAGCCGTGCGAGGCTGCGCGCCGGTGCGGCGGGCCGCCCACCCCGGGCGGGCCGCAGCGCCTGCAGCACGAGCACGACGCCGGCTGCGAGCAGCGCGAGCGGCGGCAGGGTCCCCCAGGCGAGGCGCTGCCACGCCGGGAGTTCCCGGACGGGCAGCTGGACCGGCAGCGGTGGGATGTCCGCGCGTTCCCAGACCTCGATCCCGTTCTCGAGCGTCCCGAGCCGCTGCCAGCCGGAGGCGTCGAGCAGCGGGTCGTAGAACCGGTCGTCGGAGAACACGTACTTGAGGTTGTAGCGCTCGGGGATCGCGAGGAACTGCTGCAGCGACCCGAGGCCCGGGACCCCGCGGTACTTCGCCCCCTCGAGGCGCTCCACGGGGCGCGTCGTCAGCTCGGGCAGCCGCCGCGCGGAGTGGTAGTTGCCGTCCACGGTGGTGGCGGTCGTGTTCGCCGCGATCCACGCCATCTGGTCCCCGAACCCCAGCGTCAGGTAGCGCCAGCGGTCGTGGTCGTCCTTGGCGAGGAACTCGGTGATCGGTCCCGGGTCGATCGGCTCGGGTTGGAACGGGCGGTACCTGGTGAGCGTCGCGGCGAACAGGAACGACCCGAGCATCGCGGCGGCGAGGCCGCCTGCCACGACCCGGAGGCCGTTGCGACCGATCGCCGGCCGCAGCCACGCGAGCATCCGTCCCTCCGCCACGTCGACCAGCACCTGGCCGACCAGTGGGAGGATCGCGATCGCGGCCCAGACCGTGAAGCGGTCGAACGTGAGGATGTCGAACGCCCCGCCGAGCAGGGCACGCGGCACCGGCGTGGTCCCGCCGAGCCCCAGCAGCGTCAGCAGCGACACCGACGCTGCGAGCGGCCAGCTCGTCGAGCGCCAGCCACGCAGCACCGCCAGGGGCCACGCGAGCAGCACGGCCCCCCACGGCACCAGCCAGAACACCAGGCCTGCGTTGCGGTCGACGAGGAAGTTCGAGCGGCTCGAGTGCGGGATCGGGATCTGCACGATCGGGTCGGCCTGGCTCCACAGCCAGTACGGCAGCACGACCACGACGAGCGAGGTCACGAGCAGCACGGCGTAGACACCGGCACGGAGCACGGGGCCGCTCACGCGTCGCAGCCGGCGGGCGACGAGCGGCCAGACGTCCGCCCGGATCAGGCGGGCGGGACGGCCGAGCTGCTCCCCCGGCAGCGGGGTGCGCAGCGCCCGCAGCAGGACGGCGAGGACCACGGGCGCGACGAAGAAGACGGCGCCGAAGAGCGTCGTCACGTGGTGGGCCGCGGTGGCAGCCGAGCCGCACGCGAGTGCCGCCACGAGGTCGCGACGGCGACCACGGTCGACCCACGCGGCGCCGAAGGGCAGTGCGTTGAGCGTGAAGGCGAGCCCGACGGTCGTCGGCAGCTGGCCGAAGACGTGGACGACCAGCCCGAGCACGGGTGTGAGGCTGGCGAGCACCGCCGCCCAGCCAGCTGCCCGCCGCTCCACCCAGAGCAGGCTGAAGCGGTAGACGCCGATCACGAGCAGCACCAGTGCGCCGAGCTGCACGAGTGCGAACCCGGTCTGCAGCCCCACGACCCCGGAGGCGAGCGCCACCAGCATGTGCCCGCCCGGCGGGTAGCTGGTCACGGTGAAGCCCGTGTACCACCGGGTCTCCCACGTCGAGAACCAGTCGCGGGCGTAGTGGTCGGCGAAGAAGATGTGGACGTAGGCGTCGTACGTCGCCCGGTAGCTGCCGGACAGCAGCAACGCACCGTGCACCGCGATCGTCAGCGCGAGCGCGACGAGCAGCAACGGTTCGACCCGGCGGGAGGTCACGGACACGACGCCTCTGCGGTTGGGTGGGGTGGTGCGGCGCACCCTAGGAACCAGGCCTCTGTCAGCGGTGGCAGCGACGTCATCGTTTCCTCACGCTTCCTCAAGGTCCCCTCAAGGTCCCGGCAGATGGCTACCGCATCGGCACGGGAGTCGGTACCTCTGGGACTCCACCCCACCTCCCACCGGACCCGAGCACCCCGTGACGGCCTCCCCCACCATGCCCACCGCCACGTCCACGTGGCGGCGCCGACTGCTGTCGTCAGCGCCGTGGCTCGCCGCGCTGCTGACCGCGAGCATGGTCCTCGCGCTCACGGTGGTGATCGTGACGGTCCAGTCCGGCGCGCACCGCGACGAGGTCGCCGCGACGATCGTCCGCGAGGGCAGCCGCATGCGGGCGGACCTCGAGCGCGCCGTCGACCTGCGCATCGCCCGCACCGAGGGCCTGGTCGGCTTCGCCGTCGCCGAGGCATCGCAGGGCGAGATCGAGGAGGACCTGTTCCGGCGGTACACGCAGAACGTCATGGCCGAGACCAGCGTGCCGCTGCGCAGCATGCAGCTCGCACCGGCGGCCGTCGTCACCTACGTCGAGCCGATCGAGGGCAACGAGGCCGCGATCGGCCACGACCTGCTCGCCGACCCGGACCGCCGGGCTGCCGTGCTCGCCACGGTCGAGGCCCGACGCACGATGGTCGCGGGTCCGTTCGAGCTCCTCCAGGGCGGTGTCGCGATCGTCGCCCGGGCACCGGTGTTCCTCCCCACCGACGACGGCGGGGAGGAGTGGTGGGGGCTCGCCACGATCGTCGCCGACGCCGAGCCGCTCTTCGAGGAGGCACAGCTCGACGCGTACGACGACATGGAGGTCGCGCTGCGCGGCAAGGACGGCCTCGGTGCGGACGGCGAGGTCTTCCGCGGCGACCCGGCCATCTTCGAGCAGGACCCGGAGCTGTTCGAGGTGACCCTCCCCGCCGGGTCGTGGCAGCTCGCCGTCGTCCCGGCCGGCGGCTGGTCGGCGGTGGTCTGGCCGGACCGGACGAGCACGATCGCCGGCATGGTGCTGCTCGCGCTCGTCCTCGCCGGACTGGTCTGGCGCGTCGTGGCCGCACGCGCTCGCGTCCAGCGACTGCTCGACGACCGGGCCGAGCTGATCGCCACGGCCAACGTGCCGATCGTGCAGGTCCGCGCAGACCGCCGGATCGCGGTCTGGAACGCCGAGGCCTCGACCGAAGCCGGGATCGACGACCCGACGGGCCGCGACGTGCACGACCCCATCCTGCAGGAGAACGGGTTGGTGCGGACCGTCGCGGAGCTGGTCGAGGAGACCTTCGCGACGGGCGCCCGCGTGGAGGGGCACGTCGCCCTGGTCGAGCAGCCTGACGGCAGCACGACCGAACTGCTGTGCAACGCCGGCCCCATCATCGACAACGCTGGCACCGTGACCGACGTCGTGGTCGTGGCCCAGGACATCTCGGCACGGGCCGAGGCCGAGCGGATCCGTCGCGACCACGAGGCCCTCGCGGCCACGGCGAAGCTCAAGGACGAGTTCCTCGCGACGATGAGTCACGAGCTGCGCACGCCGCTGAACGGCATCCTCGGACTGACGAGCCTCCTGCGTGACGAGACCGCGGGGCCGCTCAACGACACGCAGCAGACGTACGTCCGCCACACCCACGAGGCGGGTGCACACCTCCTGCAGCTGATCAACGACGTGCTCGACATCAGCCGGATCGAGGCCGCCGAGAACGACCTCGAGCTGCAGCCGGTCGAGGTCGCCGACGCCGTGGCGCGGGCCGTGGAGATGGTCCGAAGCGACGCCGAGGACCGCGGCCTGGACGTCACCGTCGACGTGGAGCCCGGGCTGGCGGTCGTGGCCGACGACCGCCGCCTCGTGCAGGTCCTGCTCAACCTGCTCGGCAATGCCGTGAAGTTCACCGACGAGGGCGGCGTCACGGTCACGGCCACACCGGGCGACGGCACCGTCGCGATCGACGTGGTGGACACCGGCATCGGCATCTCCGCCGAGGACCTGCACCGCATGTTCGAGCCCTTCGTCCAGCTCGAGGCCAGCCTCGACCGTCGCTACGAGGGGTCGGGCCTCGGCCTGGCCCTCTCCCGCCGGCTGGTCGAGGCGCTCGACGGGCGTCTCGAGGTCCAGAGCCGTGTGGATGAGGGCTCGCGCTTCACCATCGTGCTGCCGCGTGCCACGGCCTCGACGGCGGCGGCCCCCATGCCCGAGACGGGCGCGGCCGCTCCCGCCGCCGAGCGCGAGGTCACCGTGCTCGTCGCCGAGGACAACGACGTCAACCGCCTGATCGTGCGCGAGTACCTCGGGGTGCTCGGCTACGAGTACGTCGAGGCGACGAACGGCGTGGAGGCCGTCGAACTCGCCCGTACCGCGCAGCCCGCACTCGTCCTGATGGACATCCAGATGCCGACGATGGACGGGCTGGAGGCCACGGGCATCCTCAAGGGCGACGCGGCGACTGCGGACATCCCCGTGATCGCCTTGACCGCGCTGGCGATGGACGGCGACGAGGAGCGTTGCCTCGCCGCGGGGTGCGACGGCTACCTGCCCAAGCCGATCGAGCTGCCGGCACTGGCCGCCACGCTCGAGGAGCACCTGGGCGCCGCGGTCAGGTCCTGACCCTCAGCCGGCGAGGCAGCCGAAGGCGTCGTTGCGCAGCTCGAGGTCGGGCAGCGGCAGCGTGCGCCCCTCCGCGATCACCGTGCCATCGGTGAAGGTCGCGGTGGCCGGACCGTCGCACTGGCCGGTGCCGTCGGTCCGCCACGTGAGCGTGCCCGTCACCTCGAGGACGACCTCCTCGACGACCTCCGGCTCGCCCGGCTCCACGACGTCGTCGCACCACTGGGCGAACAGGTCGCTGCCGCTCACGAGCTCACCGCGCCACGTCGTCCCGTCGACCGCGACCGTGCCGGGCGTCGGTGCCATGTCCTGCGACCACAGCGACAGGCGCACACGCTGGTCGGTGGTGCCGAGCGTGAAGCCGAACCCGCAGCCCCAGTCCTCCGTCGGGAGGGTGGTCAGGTCGAGGACGGCGGCGTTCGCACGCAGCTCGGGGTCGTCCCCGAGGCCACACCCGGCCAGCGCGACGACGCACGCTGCTGCCGTGAGGATGCGCCGCACCCGCTGACCTCCCGCCGCGGCCCCCGGCAGCATGCCCCAGCGGGACCACGTGGTGTGGCAGCCTGCACCGGAGCCCACCAGGAGCCC
>JBFKQZ010000188.1:0-6268 GCA_041627475.1 Nitriliruptoraceae bacterium
GACGGTCTGCGCGATCACCGCGTCGTAGGTGCACCAGACGTCGTGGACGTCGCAGGAGACGCCGGAGGCGACGGCCCGCGCCAGCTCGTTGAGCAGGGCCTCCGCATGGTCGGGCACGATCTCGGGCCCGCGTACGTGCACGATCGGCATCGCGACCTCCACGGTTCACCGCGAACCTAGGCCTACTGCTGCTGCTGCTGTGCGGCCACCATGCGACGGAGCTCCACGTGCTCGCCGAGAGTGTGCTCGGCCGAGCCGCTGTAGACACCGCGCAGCGGCGTGACGTCGTCGTAGTCGCGGCCGTGGCCGATCTTGATGTGGCGCACGCCGATCTCCTGGCGGTTGGTCGGGTCGAGGCCCCACCAGCCGTGCCCGGGGATGGCCACCTCGACCCACGCGTGGGTCTGCACCTCGATGCGGTCGTCGGCGGGGTCGTCGCCGGCCTGGCCGTCGCGCGCGAACAGGTACCCGGACACGTAGCGGGCCGGGATGCCCACCGACCGGCACATCCCGACCATGAGGTGGGCGAAGTCCTGGCAGACGCCACGGCGGCTCGCGAGGACCTCCTCGATCGGCACGCCGACGTACGTGTCGCCGTCCTGGTCGTACTCGAAGCCCGTCCCGATGTAGCGATGCAGCGACAGCACGGCACCCACGACGTCGTCACCGGCCTCCTCGACGCGTTCGCGAGCGGGCACCGCGATGTCTTCGGTCCAGCTCACGTGGGGCGAGCGGCTGAGGTAGTCGAGGTGGAGGTCGCGGAAGGCCGGGTCCTCGAGCTCGTACCGCCGCGGCGAGGCCGTCACCCGCGCCGGCACCGAGGTCTCGACGGTCGCCTCGGCCGTGACCTCGAGGCGGTCGTGGGCAGCGCGGACCCCGAAGGTGTCGACGCGGGTGCCCCAGTAGTCGCTGTAGCTCCAGACACGCGAGGACGGCCTCGTCCGGACGTCGTAGTGCAACAGCTGCTGGCGCCCGTCGCTCGCCGGTGCGGCGCGGAGCTCGTTCTGCGACTCGGCGACCGGCCCGTCGTAGTCGAACACGGTCGTGAAGACGATGTCGTAGCGCATCAGCTCGTCCCGACGGCGTGGAGGGAACCGACCGGGGTCTGTTGGAAGAACTCCTCTCGAACGGCCGCAGCGACCTCGAGCACCTCGATCTGCACCTGCTCGAGCGCCTCCTGCAACCCCTCCGCGAGGAGCTCGTCGACGTTGCGGTACTCGATCGCCGCACGCACGCGTCCGAGGCGCCGACGCGCCGTGCCACCCACCGACCCACCGCTGAGGCGCTCGAGCTGGGCCTCCCCCGCCTGCAGGCAGAACAGGACCGATCGCGGGAAGACCGGCGAAAGGAGCAGGAACTCGACCACGTCGCGCGGGTCCATCGACGAGCGGTAGGACTTGCGGAACGCCTCGAACGCCGACACCGACTTGAGCACCGCGACCCAGTGGTGGAACGCCGTCGAGGCCGCCGACTCCACGAGGGCCGTGTAGCGGATCGACAGCAACCGACAGGTCATCTCGCAGCGCTCGAGCATCCGGCCCAGCGTCATGAAGCGCCAGCCGTCGTCGCGCGGCATCGTCTCGGTCGCCACGCCCGTGATGAGCTGCCCGCCCCGCTTGACCTCGCGGAACAGGTCGTAGGGCTGGGCCAGGTCGGCGGCGAGGTCACGGGACTTCAGCTGGAGGTAGAGGCCGTTCGTGGCCTCCCACAGCTCGGTGGACACGAGCTCGCGGACGCTGCGGACGTTCTCGCGCGCATTGGTGACGGACGCCATGACCGAGCCCGGGTTCGATTCGTCACTCACCAGGAACCGGATGATGGCTGCGGGGTCGACGTCGTCGTGCAGGCGGGCGTAGGCCTCGTCGAGGTGCAGGACCTCGAGCAGCTGAACCCAGGCGAGGCGGACCTCGGCCGGCGGGGACTCGAGGAGACCGTGGTAGGTCACGTCGACCATGCGAGCGGTGTCCTCGGCCCGCTCGGCGTAGCGGCCGGCCCAGAAGAGGTTCTCCGCGAGTCGCGCAAGCATCAGCCGTCCTCCAGGACCCAGGTGTCCTTCGACCCGCCACCCTGCGAGGAGTTCACGACGAGCGATCCCTTCCGCAGCGCCACGCGGGTGAGGCCGCCGGGGATGACCTCGATCTCCTCGCCCGCGATGACGAACGGCCGCAGGTCGATGTGGCGACCCTCGATCGCATCGTCGTCGACGAGTGACGGGTGCCGCGACAGCTGCACGACCTCCTGCGCGATGTAGCCGCGCGGGTCGGCCTCGATCCTGGCCTTCATCTCCCGACGCTCCTCGGCCGTCGACGCCGGACCGATCAGCATGCCGTAGCCGCCGGACTCGGCGACCGGCTTGACGACGAGCTCCTCGAGCCGATCGAGCACCATCGCGCGCTGCTCGGCGTCCCAGAGGAGGTACGTGTCGACGTTGGCGAGGATGGGCTCCTCGTCGAGGTAGTAGCGGATGAAGTCCGGCACGTAGGCGTAGACGGCCTTGTCGTCCGCGACCCCGTTGCCGAGGGCGTTGGCGATGGTGACGTTGCCGGCACGGGCGGCCGAGATGAGGCCGGGGACGCCGAGCATCGAGTCGGGGCGGAGCACGACCGGGTCGAGGAAGTCGTCATCGAGGCGCCGGTAGATCACGTCGATGCGCCGCAGGCCACGCGTCGTCCGCATGTACACGACGTGCTCGTCGACGACGAGGTCGCGGCCCTCGACGAGCTCGACGCCCATCTGGCGCGCGAGGAAGGCGTGCTCGAAGTACGCCGAGTTGTAGACGCCAGGCGTGAGGACGACGACGCGCGGGTCCTCCCCCGCAGCCGGCGGGGCCACCGAGCGCAAGGCTCGGAGCAGCAGCTGGCCGTAGTGGTCGACCGACCGAACGTGGTGCTGCGCGAACGACAGTGGCAGCACGCGGGTCATGGCGGCGCGGTTCTCGAGCACGTAGCTGATGCCGCTGGGGTTGCGGAGGTTGTCCTCGAGCACGCGGTAGGTGCCCTCGTCGTCGCGCACGAGGTCGATGCCGGCGATGAGGCAGCGGGCGCCGTGCAGGGCCGGGATGCCGAAGGCCTCACGCCGGAAGCCGTCGGCCGACGCGATCAGCCAGCGCGGGACGACCCCGTCGTTGAGCGCCGCACGCTCGCCGTCGTAGAGGTCGTCGAGGAAGCGGTTGAGGGCCTTGACCCGCTGGACGAGGCCGGCCTCGACCTCGGCCCACTCCTGCGCGGGGATGACGCGCGGGATGAGGTCCATCGGGAAGGTGCGCTCGGTCCCGGCCTCGTCGCCGTAGACCGTGAAGGTGATGCCCTGCGTCCGGAAGATCTGGTCGCGCAGGCGCTCGCGCCTGCGGAGCTCGGAGGGGTCGAACGAGCGCAGCCGCTCGACCAGGTTGCGGTAGTGCGGGCGTGGGGTGCCGTCCGCCTCGAACACCTCGTCGAAGAAGCCGTCGGTCGCATAGCCGTCGAATAGGTCGACGGCTGGCTCGGTCGTGGGCTCCCGCTGCTCCAGCATCGTGTCGCAGGCTACGGCGGCGACGTTACGGATGCGTGTCGTCCGGCAAGGTGCTGCCGATCACCCCCAGGAGGTCCCGCCCCGGGCCTTGCCGCCCCACGCCGCGCCGCCCCCGTCGTGCTGCACCCAGTCGCTCCAGCCCGGGTCGGTCGACGAGGTCGACGTGTCCGACACGGTTCCACCAGCGTCGAGGACGGCAGCCGCCTCGTCGCCGATCGTCGCGGCGCCCCGGACGATCAGCCGAGTCAGGTCGCTGGACACGCCCGCCGTGCCCGCGTGTGCAGGGACGATGGCCGCGAGCAGCGTGGCCACGAACGCGACCACGAGTATGCGCAGCGCCGGTGTGGGCTGGTGGACGGTTGAACGGTTGGAGGTCGGGGTGTTCATCACCATCAGCTCCAGCTCGACCCGGACCAACTACTCCCCGACCACGACGAGCCGGACCAGCTGCTCCCCGACCACGACGACCCGGACCAGCTGCTCCCCGACCACGACGACCCGGACCAGTCGCCGGTGGACCAGCTGCTGCCGGACCACGACGAGCCGGACCAGCTGCTGCCCGACCACGAAGACCCGGACCAGGACGACCCGTCCCACGCGTGCCCGCGGACATCGACCTCGCCCTCGAGCTTGGTCCCGTCGGCGCTCTCGACGTGCGCGTCGCCGCGTGCGTCCTCGAGCGAGCCCGTTCCCGAGGCGAGCTCGAACTGCTGCAGCGCCTCCCACCAGCTCGGCCAGGTGAACGGGTCGGCTGCCGCGTGCACGTCCACGATGCCCTGGCCCTGTTGGGTGTCCCCCAGTCCCGGGATCGGGATGGCTGACTCCCGGAGGGCGTGCTTGACCTGGGCCGGCGTCGCGTTCGGGTAGGCCTCGAGGAGCACGGCAGCGGCACCTGCCACGACCGCTGCGGCCTGGCTCGTGCCGCTCCCCCGCAGCAGGCGCCCGTCAGCCACGAGCGAACTCGCGTTCTCGAGCGCTGCCGTCGAGGTCGGCGGGATGAGGCTGGGGATCGAGGTCCCGGGAGCGACGACGTCGGGGTCGCGTCCGTGCTTGCCGTACTGCGACCAGCTCGGGATCCGGTCGTCGCTGACCTCGTGCGTGCCCTCCGGGTCGGTGGCACCGACCGCGATGACCCACGGGTCACGTGCGGGGATCGGCAGGCCTCGCTGCGAGCCGCCGTGGTTGCCCGCGGCGGTCACCACGACGATGCCCCTGTGCCAGGCCACCTCCACGGCATAGGCGAGCGGGTCGAGGCGCCAGTCCTGGGTCGAGGAGGTGCTGAAGGCCAGCATCAGGACCCGGATGTTGAGATCGCCTGCGTTCCGGTGCTGGGTCACCCAATCGATGGCCGCGATGACCTGCGAGACGTCGGCCACGCCGTTGCGGTCCCCGACCTTGACGCTGACGATGCGGGCGTCGGGTGCGACGCCGACGAAGTACTGGTCCCTCAGTGCGGACTCCTGGCCCGCCGGGACCTCGGGATCACGGCCGGCGATGATGCCCGCGAGGTGGGTGCCATGGCCATAGCCGTCGATGTGCTCGTAGCCGGGCTCGCCGGCGTCGAACGAGAGGTCCGGCCCGAACACGACGCGGGTGTCGGGGAGCAGGCCGCGGAGCGGAGTCACGCCGGTGTCGATGATCGCGACGTCGACGCCATCACCGGTGTTGCCGGCGTTCCACTGGTTCTTGACCTTGATGAGGCGCGTGATGGACGACATGGAGGAGGGATCGTCGCCGGCGCAGTACGTCGTCCCGTCGAAGGGCGGACTCTCGTTCAGACACTCGACCGGATCGGTCTCGGGCCCCAACGTGTCGCCGCTCCCGCCGTCCTTGCCCCCCTTGCCGCCTCCCTGGCCGCCCTTGCTGGTGAGCTCGATCTGTCCGTCGCGCGTGACCGACAACAGGCTCGGCGACGCCCGCAGGACGTCCACCCCGGACACCGGGACCTCGGCGACGAAGCCGTTGATGATCTCGAGCGGGCGTCCCACGACGCCACCGAGATCGGTGACCTCCGCCATCGCGTCCGCGACCGCCCCGGGCACGGCCCGGACGATGACGCGCACGCCGTCGGAGGACGTGGGCGACACGGCCGCGGGCGCGACCGCTGCGAGCATCGCGGCGATGGTGGCGACCGCGAGGAGCCGGATGCGGTTGGCGAGAGGCGCGTACAGGTCGTTCATCAGGCGCTCCTCTCGTGAAGGCGGATGACGTTGGTCGCGTCGGCCGGCGCGCGACCCGCGAGTGCCCTGAGCAGCACGGTCACGGCCTCGGCCTCCAGCGGTGGCGCGACGAGGTAGCCCTGGGCCTGCTCGGCCCCGAGCTCACGCAGCGCGTCGAGCTGGCCCGGTTCCTCGACTCCCTCTGCGACCAACGGGAGCCGCAGCTCGTGGCCGAGGTCGATGAGCGAGCGCAGCACGGCCCGCGAGGTTCGCGACCCCCTGACGTTGGACGTGAGGCCACGGTCCAGCTTGATGACGTCCACCGGCACCTCGTCGACGAGGTCCAGCGAGTGAGCGCCCATGCCGACGTCGTCGAGTGCGAGGTGGACACCGAAGCGGTGGAGCTGCTCCAGGGTTGCGCGGAGGGCTCCCTGTTCGCGGCGCAGCGCCTCGGCATCGATGTCGATCGTCAGGAGCTCGGGTGCGAGGCCGTGACGGCGGAGGGCGTCGTCGAAGTCCGTCAGGAGGTCCGTCTCGCCGAGCTGGCTGGTCGACAGGTTCACGGTCAGTCCGACGGGCCGGTCGGTGAGCGTCTGCCA
>JBFKQZ010000189.1:0-6231 GCA_041627475.1 Nitriliruptoraceae bacterium
CGAGCCATGCGGCGCCGCCGTCCTCGTACTGGAACGCGAGCGACTCCTGCACGAAGCGGGCGCCGTGCTCGCGGGCGGCCGCCGCGAGGTTGCCCGCTGCCTCGCGGCGCAGGCGGTGGGTTGTGGCCCATGCGCCGGCGCGCCAGGCCTGTGCAGTCGGCGGGATCGCCGTCGCGAGGTTGATCACCGCGTCTGCCCCGGCTGCGGCGCGGACGACGGCGTCTCGGTCGAACAGGTCGACCTCGACCGGCGCGGCGCCCACCTCTCGGAGGAAGGCGGCACTGCTGGGACGGTGCGCGACGCCGATGACGTCGTGGCCGGCTGCGGCCAGCTGCCGGACGGCGGGTCGGCCGATGACGCCCGTCCCGCCAGCGATGAGGATGCGCATGGTTGCTCCTGGTGGTGTCCGTCATGGAGATGACGGCACAGCCCGGCCGGGTGTGACATCAGCTCGGCGGGAACGGCTCCCGGAACGTGAAGGCGTACGGACTGGGCCCCTCACGCCGCAGATGCTCCAACCGCTCGGCCGCCTCGTCCAGGCCTGGCCGGTGCCCGTCGGGGACCCACCACAGGACGACGTGGACGTCGGTGTGGTCGTCGAACCACTCACGCTTGCGCCGCAGCACGTCCGCGTGACCGGAGCGGTACGTGAACCCGTGCAGGGCCTCCACGGACTCCCACACGCTGAGGTTGAGCAGGACGTCCTCCCGCCCGTCGAGCCGGAAGCCGGTCGCATCGCCCGACTCGTCGTCCTTGAGCCTCCACACGAAGCCCGGCGCGGCCTCGGCCAGCGCGTTGACCGGGTCGAGCTCTGCGACGAACGTGGCCATGTCCGGGTGCTCGACGGGTACTCGCAGCTCCACGACGTTGAGCTGGGCCAGTTGCACCTGCCACCTCCGATCGAGCGACGAGGGACCGTATCCGAGGGGCCGTTAGGCTCCCGCTCCTCCGAGGAGGCGACCACTGGCACGACGCACGACGTTCACGCTCGCCCTCCTGCTCGTAAGCCTGACGGTCGTCGCAGCACCGGGCACGGCCAGCGCTGCACCGCCTTCGATCGTGCGGATCGCGGGTGACGACCGCATCGCGACCGCGATCGAGATCAGCCGCACGACCCACGGCTCTGCGGAAACTGCGATCCTGGCCCGCTCCGACGACTTCGCCGACGGCCTGTCCGCCGCGCCACTCGCACGAGCGCTGGACGCGCCGCTGCTCCTGACACGTCCCGACTCCCTGCCGTCCGAGGTGCTCGCCGAGCTCCGCCGGCTCGGCGTCGCGTCCGTGCTGATCATGGGCGGACCGGTGGCCGTCTCACGGTCGGTGGAGTCGGAGCTCCAGCGGGAGTTCTTCGTCGAGCGCGTGTCGGGCTCCGACCGGTTCGGGACGGCGGCCGAGGCTGCCGCTCGGCTGGATCCGGCCGACGGTGTCATCGTCGTCTCCGGCGAGCGCTTCGCCGACGCCGTGAGCGCTGCGCCGCTCGCGGCCCACCTCGGCTGGCCGCTGCTGCTGACCAACACCGGCCGGCTCCCGTCGATCACCGCCTCGGCCATCCGCGACCGCGGACCGAGCCAGATCCTCGTCGTGGGCGGACCCGCCGTGGTCACCCAGGACGTGATCGACGAGCTCCGACCGCTCGCGTCGGTCGTCCGGCGGCTGTCGGGGCCGGACCGGTACGGCACGAGTGTGGTGGTCCATCGTGAGGCCGTGCGCCGCGGCATGGGCACGAGCGCCGTGTGGTTGGCCACCGGCGCCGACTTCCCCGACGCGCTGGCGGCCGGGGCGGCCGTCGCCCGGTCGGGCGGGTCGCTGCTGCTCGTACAGGGCCGGGACGTCCGCGAGCCCCTCGAGACGGCCCGCTACCTGCGCGACCTCGCGAAGAACGCCACGAACCCCATGCGGCTCGCCGTGGTCCTCGGCGGGGAGGCCGCGGTCACGCCCAACGTCGACTGGCAGCTCGGCGTCGTGACCGGCGGGCGCGAGCTCCCACGCGGGGGCTTCACCCTCTTCCCGCGTTACCGGATGGTCGCGTTCTACGGCAACCACAGCGTCGCCGCGATGGGCGTGCTCGGCGAGCAGCCGCCCGACCAGGCCTACGACCGCCTCTGGGCACAGGCCGCGCCGTACGAGGCCGGGGGCCGGCCCGTCCTGCCGACGTTCGAGCTGATCGTGTCGGTGGCCACCAAGGGCGCCGGCCCCGATGGCGACTACTCGGCGCCGTCGAGCCCCGAGCAGATCCAGCCGTGGCTGGACGCGGCTCGTCGGCACGGCGTCTACCTGCTCCTCGACCTCCAGACCGGCCGGACCGACTTCCTCACCGAGGCACGGCGGTACGAGCAGTTCCTCGTCCAGCCCGACGTGGGCCTCGCGCTCGACCCCGAGTGGCGCATGGACGAGGGGGAGGTGCCCGGCCAGAGCGTCGGCGAGGTCCACGCCGACGAGGTCAACGCCGTCGCGGACTACCTGGTCGGCCTCGTGCGTGAGCACGACCTGCCCCAGAAGCTGCTCGTGGTCCACCAGTTCCAGGTGCGCATGGTCGAGGAGAAGCACCTCATCGGCAGCCCACCCGAGCTCGCCGTGCTCTTCCACATGGACGGCCACGGTGGGCAGGCCATCAAGAAGCAGTCCTACGCCGCGGTGAGCGACTCGACGGGCCGCTGGTGGAACGGGTTCAAGCTGTTCTACGACGAGGACTCGGACATGTTCGAGCCGCAGGAGCTGCTCGACGAGATCCGACCCGTGCCGGACTTCATCAGCTACCAGTGACGCCTACGGGCCGAACAGGTCGAGCTGGATGGCCCGGACCTGGCCGACGTCGTCGAGGTAGAGGTTGACCACGAACCACGCGATGCAGCTGTCGATCTCGACCGGCTCGATCGCCACACGGGTGTAGGCCTCGAGGCCTGCAGGTGCGCCCTTCGGCGACCCGGCGCAGTGCGGCTGCGCGCCCAGCGAGACCGTGAGCGGCCGGTCGTCGTTGTCCAGCGTGTCGAGCACGGAGAACGGCCCCGCGAAGCCCTCGAACTCCTCGACCGACAGCAGCCAGGCCGCCTCGGATCCGAGCTCGCCGGGGGTGCGTCCGGCATGGACGACGGTGTCGCCGAGCAGGAGGTCGACGCCGTCGGAGGAGAGCATGAGGTCGGACACGTCGCCGAGCTCCTCCGGGTTCAGGGCACGGGCTTGCAGCGCCTCGACGATGAAGAGGACCTGCTCGGGCAAGGCGTCGTCGCTCTGGATGCTGCTGACGACGCCGTCCCCGTCAACCTGGTCGATCAGGCCCTCGATGGGCCGCCGCGCGATCTCGCTCTGCGCGCCGTTGACCAGCGTGCGCTCGCCCAGCGGCTCCTCGAGCTGCAGCAGGTACGGCGTGAGCGGGTTGCCCTGGCAGTTCTGGTCGCCCTGCAGGTGGCGCACCCAGATCGTGACGGTGATCTCGGCGTCGCCGTAGGCGAGGTCGGGCTCGATGCGACCGCGCGCGTCGTTGCCCGACGCGCACTCGACCTCCTGCACGAACAGGGGCACCTCGGTCGCGCCGGGGTCGAGCTCGACGGTCGGGTCGAGCGCCCACTGCGCCTCGCTCGCGTCGCCGGGCACGAGCCCACCGAGCACGTCCGTCGAGCAGGCGGTCGAGAGCAACAGTCCCGCGAGGACCAACGCGACGATGCGACGCACGTTCCCTCCCCTCCTGACCGCCAGGTCCGACGCTCGACCCTCCTGTGAGGTTGCACCGATCGCCGTCCTGGTCAAGCGAGTCGCTCGAGTGCGTCGTCGAGTCGGCGCTCGAGTCGGCGCAGGTCGGCCCGGGTGACGGGCCCGTCGTCCACGGCGCTGCGCGTCGCGGCTCCGTCGAACAGGAGGTCGACGAGCTCCTCGGCTGCCCGAGCGAGGTCGTCGGGGCGGCCGGTGAGCGCCCGTCCCAGCATGAGGTGCTCGGTCGTGCCGAAGAACGCATCACGCACGATCCGGGTGGTGACATCGGGCCGCAGCACCCCGGCGTGCTTGAGGTCCTCGACGAGGCGATCGAACACCCGCGTCACGCGGCGGTTGGCATCGAGGAACGTGTCGACGACCTCGTCGCGCGGGCTCCGCCGGCCCTGGCGACCGAACACCGAGAGCAGGGAGAGGTTCTCGGCGTTGTGGTGCAGCCACCAGCGCGCGAAGTCGCGGAGTCGCTGCTCGGGGGGCGCGGCGGGGTCGATCACGGCATCGAGCGCGTCGAGGAGGTCGTCGTAGTAGTCGCGGATCACCGCGACGAGCAGCCCGGCCTTGCTCCCGAAGTGGAACGCGACGGTCGGCTCGCTCACGCCCGCGTCGGCGGCGATGCTCGCCACGGTCGCCCCGTCGAACCCCTCGCTCGCGAAGCGCGCCCGTGCGGCGGCGAGGACGGCGGCGCGTGTGCGCTCGCCCTTCGTGACCCCGACCGTCGCGGACACGCCAGCCTCCCGGCCCAGTCTCGCCATTTCTGAGCCTTGCTCAGTTCTGCTTGGGTCGTACTAGCATAGGCGCAGGACCCGGTCGAGGAGGCGGTCCGTGCCCGTGTTCAACTCCCGCGTCGACACGTCGTCGGCGCAGTTCCTCGAGCAGCGCGAGCGGATGCTCGAGCTCGTCGCCGAGCTGCGGGCGCTGCAGGAACGGGCGGTCGCCCTCTCGGAGAAGCGTCGGGACCGTTTCGTGGCCCGCGGCCAGCTCACGCCCCGCGAGCGCGTCGCGAGGCTCCTCGACCCGGGCGCTCCCTTCCTCGAGCTCGGCACGGTCGCGGGCTACCTGCTCGACAACGACGACCCGGAGCAGACCGTGCCCGGCGGCGGCCAGATCACGGGCATCGGATTCGTCCATGGCACGCGCGTCGTGGTCGTGGCCAACGACTCGGGCATCAACGCCGGGGCGCTGACCGTGGCCGGGGGCGGGAAGATCCTGCGGGCACACGACCTGGCGCTGCAGAACCGGCTCCCCCTCGTGATGCTGGTGGAGTCCGCCGGCGCGAACCTCCTCGAGTACCGCGTCGAGCAGTGGGCCAACGGTGGCCGGTTCTTCGCCAACATGGCGAAGCTCAGCGCGGCCGGGATCCCGGTCATCACCGTCCTGCACGGCTCGTCCACGGCCGGCGGGGCGTACATGCCGGGGTTGAGCGACGTCGTCATCGGCGTGCGGGGACAGGGTCGCGCGTTCCTGGCCGGCCCCCCGCTGCTGAAGGCCGCGACCGGCGAGATCGCGGACGACCAGTCGCTCGGAGGCGTGGACATGCACGCGGCGGTGTCCGGCCTCGTCGAGCACGTCGCCGAGGACGACGCGGACGGCATCCGCATCGCCCGCGACGTCATCCGTGCGATGCGCTGGGGCCGGTCGTGGATCCGCCCCGTCGAGGCCGGGTGGGACGAGCCCGTCCACGACCCCGACGAGATCGCCGGCGTCGTGCCGCCCGACTACCGCACGGCCTACGACGTCCGCGAGGTCGTGGCCCGCATCGTGGACGGCTCGCGGTTCGTCGACTTCAAGCCCCGCTACGGCGCCGCCACCGTGTGCCTCGAGGCCGAGGTGTTCGGCCATCCCGTCGGGATCATCGGCAACAACGGGCCGATCGACAACGACGGGGCCACCAAGGCCACGCACTTCATCCAGCGCTGCACCCAGCTCGACATCCCGCTGGTGTTCCTGCAGAACATCACGGGCTACATGGTCGGCGTCGAGTCCGAGCGTGGGGGCATGATCAAGCACGGCTCGAAGATGATCCAGGCCGTCACCACGACGCACGTGCCGAAGTTCACGTTCTTCATCGGCGCGAGCTTCGGCGCCGGCAACTACGGCATGGCCGGGCAGGGCTACGACCCGCGGTTCATGTTCAGCTGGCCCAACGCACGCAGCGGCGTGATGGGCGCGGAGCAGGCGGCGACCACGATGCGGATCGTCGCCGAGCAGCGCGCCGAGAAGCGGGGCGAGACCCTCGACGAGGCGTTCGTCGAGGCGTTCGTCCAGCAGCTCGTCGACCTCTACAGCGCGCAGGAGCCGGCGTTCGTGACTTCCGGGCGGCTGCTCGACGACGGCGTGATCGACCCGCGGGACACCCGGAAGGTGCTCGGGTTCCTGCTGACGACCGTCGCGGAGGCCGAGGCCGCGCGACCGGTGGCGACGAGCTTCGGGGTGGGCCGGCCATGACCGACGCGACCGCCCACACCGGGCCCTTCGACACGGTGCTCGTCGCGAACCGCGGCGAGATCGCCATCCGCGTCCTGCGGA
>JBFKQZ010000190.1:0-6217 GCA_041627475.1 Nitriliruptoraceae bacterium
GAGCAGTAGCCGTCGAGGGTGCCGCCGATGTCGACCACGACGGCGTCGCCCTCCTGCAGGACGCGGTCGCCGGTCTCGTGGTGCGGCGACGCGCCGTTGGGTCCACCGGCGACGATGACGAAGTTGACCTCGTCGTGACGCTCCAGGATCGCCTCGGCGATGTCGCGGCCGACCTCCCGCTCGGTGCGGCCGGGGCGCAGCAGCGACGGGACGAGCGCGTGGACCTCGTCGATCGCGGCGCCCACGGCGTGCAGGGCTGCGATCTCCTCGGCGTCCTTGATCAGCCGCAGCGGGCCGGTCACGTCCGAGCCGGGCCGCCAGCGGCGGGCGTCCATGCGGTCCTGGAGGGCGAGCGTGAAGGACGTCCAGAGTCGATCCTGCACCGCCACGACGTCGTTGCCGGGGCCGGCCAGGTCGGCCACGAGCGCAATGGGGTCGTCCGTCTCGCCGTAGTCGACGATGCGCGCGTGGGCCTCGACGCCGGCCTCCTTCGCCCGTGGCGTCTCGAGCGCCGGGGTGACGAGGGTGGGCTCGCCGTCCGCCGGGACCACCAGCAGGGTCAGGCGCTCCAGCGCGAGGGCGTGGTACCCGATCAGCCAGCGCAGGTCCGCCGAGGGGCCGACCAGCAGGAGGTCGGTCCCGCTCGTCGCGAGCTGCTGCTGCACCCGCTGCATGCGCGTGCCGTCCACGATGTCCACGCGGCTCCCGTCGTCGTCGCGCCGGTCCTGTGCGACCGGTCCCGTCGGAGCGTAACGCTCGGCGGCTGCTCGGCGACCGGCCCCGACGGCCCGACCTACGCTCCCCGGACCCGGACGAGGACCGACGTGGCGGCGACCCTGGAGGATCGCGAGGCGGCGCTGGCACGCGCAGCGGCCGAGCCACTCGACGTCGTGGTCGTCGGCGGCGGCATCACCGGTGCCGGCGTGGCGCTCGACGCGGCGCTTCGCGGCTACCGCACCGCGCTGGTGGAGCGTGGCGACCTCGCCCAGGGCACCTCGTCGAAGTCGTCCAAGCTCGTGCACGGTGGCCTGCGCTACCTCGCCAACGGTGACGTCGCGATGGTCGCCGAGGGGGTCCGCGAACGGGACCGGACACGACGCAGCGCGCCACACCTCGTGCGTCCGCTGCCCTTCGTGGTCGCCACGCCCGGCCTGGCGGACCGCGCCCTGCTGAAGCTCGGGCTCGTCGCCTACGACCTGCTCGGCACCGGGCGCGCCGTCGCGGGCCACCAGCGCGTCGACGCACGGGAGCTGCACCGCGTCGCGCCCACGCTGCGCGCCACGTCCGGGGGCTACCGCTACTGGGACGCGCGCACCGACGACGCACGTCTCACCCTCGCGGTGGCGCAGGCGGCCCGGCGTGCCGGCGCGCTCGTCGTGAACCACGCCGGAGCGACGCAGCTGCAGGTCGACGAGGCCGGACGGGTCCGGGGCGTGACGGTCCGCGACGAGCTCACGGGCGCCACCGCGGACCTGACGGCCCGCTGGGTCGTCGCGGCCGGCGGCGCCTGGGCGGCGGAGGTGCGCGGCCTCGCACCTCCGGGCGCGTGGTCCCCCACCGTGACGCCGGCACGGGGGGCACACCTCGTCTTCGATCACGCCGCACTGCCGGTCACCCAGGCCGTGGTCTTCGAGGCAGGCGACGGTCGCCGACTGTTCGCCATCCCGTGGGGCGGGCAGGTCTACGTCGGCACCAATGACGTGCCCTCGGACTCGCTCGCGGCCCACGTCACCGCCGACGACGCCGCCTACCTGCTCGGGGCTGTGCACGAGGCGTTCGACGCCGCACCCGACCTCGCCGACGCGGTCGGTGCGTGGGCGGGCGTCCGGCCGCTCGTCGGCGGGGGTGAACGGACCGCCGACCTCTCGCGGCGCCACCTCGTGGTCGAGGACCCGACTGGCCTCGTGTCGGTCACCGGCGGCAAGCTGACGACGTGGCGCCAGATGGCCGAGGACGTGGTCGACGAGCTGGTCGAGGCGGACGGCGGCGGACCCCGCTGTGCCACCGTCGGCGTGTCCCTGGGGGCGACGGGGACGCGGCGCGAGGGCGACGAGCGGGTGCGGCTGGTCGGGGCCCGCAGCGGGGTGGACCCGGTCACCTGCTCGGCGCTCTACCACCGGCACGGTGACCTGGCCGTGGACGTGCTGGAGGCATGTCGCAGCGAGGAGGACGGCCTGGCGCCGCTCGTGCCGGGTCTCCCCTACGTCCGCGGCGAGGTCCGCTGGGCGGTCCGGCACGAGCTCGCACGCACCGTGGACGACGTGCTCCAGCGGCGCACCCGCGTCTCGCTGCGCGACCGCGCCGCCGGCGGCGGGGCGATCGACTACGTCGCGGCCGTGCTCGACGAGGAGCTCGGCATCGACCGCGAGGCCCAGGTCGCCGCCTACCTCGCGGCGGTGGACGCGGAGCGCGGTCCGGTCGTCAGGCGCTGAGCGAGAGGACCTGTGGCAGCACGTCGAACGTGGCGGGTGTCGTGCCCAGGACCTCGCCGTCGGCCTCGATCGTCATCGGACGAGCGGCGTTGACCGCCACCGTGGAGGACTGCCACTCACGCACCGTGCCGCTGCCGAGGTGCTCGCCGGAGCGGACCTTCGGGAGGTTCTGGAAGACCTCACGGGCGCCACCGCGCCACGTCTGGACGTTGAACGTGCCGTCGTCCGGCAACGCGCGCGGTGCGATCTTCATGCCACCGCCGAAGAACTGACCGTTGGCGACGACCACCTCGGTGACCGGCTCGGTCATCGTCGTGTGGTCCAGCTGGACGGAGGCCTCGACGGCCTCGAGCCGCACGGTCGAGGCGATCGTTGCGAGCAGGTAGCGGGTGCGGCCGACGAAGCGGGGCAGCATGTTGGCGCGGCGTGTCACGTCCGCGCCCCAGCCGACCTCGGCGATGTTGGCGAACAGCCGCTTCACCGGGTCGCCCTCGAGGCTCGAGTAGGTCACCCGACCGAGGTCGAGCGGCAGCACGGTCTCGGTCACGAGGTGGCGTGGCACCAGCCGGTCGAGCGGGATGTCCAGTCCCCAGGTCTTCACGAAGTCGCAGCCGCTGCCGCCGGGCACGACACCGAGCACGAGGTCCTCGCCGCGCGGCTCGCCGCTGTCTGCGTCGACCATGCCGTTGACGACCTCGTTGACGGTCCCGTCGCCACCCACGGCCACGACGAAGCGGAAGCCCTGCTCGGTGACGCCGCGCTCGGCGAGGACCGTGGCATGGCCCGCGCGCTCGGTGAGCGCGACGGTGTGCTCGACGCCGCCCTCCTCCAGGAGTCGGACGGCCTCGCGCAGCGCCGTGCCCCGGCCGGTGCCGGAGCGCGGGTTGGCGATGAGCAGGAGCGGGCCGTGAGGGGTCATGCGACGGACTCCGGGTCGTCGTCGAGCAGGTCGTCGAGCACCTCGACGAGGTGGCGGACGGGGTCGTCCTCGGTGCTCAGGCGGGCGGCGGCGCCGGCGCAGGCGGTCACGAGCGGGCCCGGGCCGGAGAGCGCCGCACGGCGGCTGGCGGCCGTCTCCTCGGCTGCGGCCGCGTCGAGCAGCTCGAGGCCCATGCCGGCGCCGGAGCAGCCGCGGTGGGCCTCACCGGGCAGCTCGACGAGTGCGCCGACACCGGCGAGGACCGCCGGGCCCTGGCCTGCGGCGGGGCCGTCGACCAGCAGACAGGGCTCGTGCCAGCGCACCGCCTCGGGCGCGCCGTCCAGGGCGAGGTCGCCCGCGGCGACCAGCCGCTCCAGCACCGTCACGAGGTCCTCGACCGGGATCTCGCCGCGGAGCCCCTCGACGGTCGACCTGCAGTGGGGGTCGAGCAGCACGACGGGCACGTCCTCGCGCAGCCGTGGGGCCAGGGCGTCGGCTGCCTCGGCCGCTGCCCCGGTGGCACCGAGGTCCGAGAGCGTGCCGCCACAGCAGCCATCGGGGACGACGACGGCGACGCTCTCCCCTGCCGCCCCGAGCACGCGCACCGCCGCGGCGACGACTCCGGCGCGGTCGCGGCACCCCACGAGCAGCTGCATCGTCGGTGCGGTGGCGCCGACGGCGCCAGGGGCGTCACCGCGGGTGTGGGGCGACCGGCCCCCGGACACGGCTGCGACGGCCGCGTCCACGGCCGGCAGCGACGCGCCGACGGCATGCACGGCCGCGCGTCCCGCGCGGACCTGTGCCGGGACGTCCTGGTCCTCGAAGGTGCAGCCCTCGGCGCACGCGCCGCAGCCCGTGCACGCGACGAGGCGACCGGCGGCGTCGCCGGGCTCGAGGCGCCCCTCGGCGAGGTCGGCGACGGTGCGGTGGAAACCCCACGGCACGGCGTCCGTGCGCCCCGTGGCACGCAGGACCGGGCAGGTGTGGTTGCACATCTTCGGGCACCAGGAGCCGTGCACCGCGCGGGCGACGACGTCCTCGGCGAGGGGCAGTTCGGGGCGGTCAGGCATCGCTGCCCCCCAGACCGAGCTTGCCGGGGTTGAGGAGGCCCTTGGGGTCGAGGACGCCCTTGACGCCGCGCAGCACGTCCATGCCGACCGGGCCGAGCTCCTCGGCGAGCCACGGTGCGCGCAGCAGGCCGATGCCGTGGTGGTGCGTGCAGGTCCCACCCGCGGCGAGCGCGGCAGCCTGCCCGGCAGCCCAGGCAGCGTCGTAGCGGGCCAGCGCCCGCTCCTCGTCGCCATCGTTCACGGCGCCGAGGGTGAAGTAGATCGACGCGCCGGTGGCGTAGGCGTGGCTCACGTGCGCGAGCACGAGGTCGACGTGCTCCTCGAGCGCCGCCTTGACGGCCGCGTACATGCCGGGGAGCACCGACCAGGTCCCGGCGACCTCCATCGTGTCCAGCGTCAGCGCGTCGCCGAAGGTCCCGCCCGGCTTGAAGTACTCGGCGAAGCGATAGCTCATGTCATGGCGGTGGGCTCGCCAGTTCTCCCCCGGCTCGCTGCCGAGGTCCCGTGCACCGACCTCGGTGAGCACCCGCGACGCGAGCTCGTGCGTGAACGTGGCGACGTCCTCCCGACCCTCGCACCCGGTGATCAGCAGGCATCCGTCCGGCACCTCGAGCCCCTGGCTGCCGAACACGACGGCCGTGTCGGTGGCGTCGTACAGGCGGATCACGGCCGGGACGACGCCCGTGCGCATGACCGCCCGGATGCCGTCGAGGCCGGTCTCGAGGTCGGGCACCAGCCAGCCGTGGTCGACCACGTGCTCGGGCCGGGGGTCGAGCCGGAGCGTGGCGCGGGTGATGATCCCCGTGGTGCCCTCGCCGCCGAGGAAGAGTCGGACGAGGTCCGGGCCGCTCGCGGACTGCGGGACGGCCCGTCGCTCGAACACGCGCCCGTCGCCGAGCACGGCACGCAGGCCGACGACCCGGTCCTCGAGCTTGCCGTGCAGGTTCGAGGCCTGTCCGGCCGAGCGGATCGCGAGGAAGCCCCCGACGGTCGAGCAGTGGATCGACGACGGGAAGTGCCCGACGGTCCAGCCACGTGCCGCGACGTGGTCCTCGAGCGTCTGCGCGATGACGCCGGGTTCGACGGTGACGGTGCCGTCGACCTCGTCGACGCCCAGGATCCGGTTGCAGCGCTTGAGGTCGAGCGTGATCGCGCCGGCCACCGGAGCCGCACCGCCGCAGACGCCCGTCCCGGCGCCGAACGGCACGATCGCGACGTCGTGCTCGTGGGCCCAGCGGACGATCGCGGCCACCTCGTCGGTGTCGGCCGGTGCGACGACGGCGTCGGGGACCGGCAGCTCCTCCCCCGCACGTCGGCGCAGCAGCAGCCGCGGCCACCAGTCGTGGGCGTGGTCGCCGGTCCGCGCGGGGTCCGTCTCGATGCGCGCGCCCGGTGCGACGTTCGCGAGCCCGTCCAGCAGCGAGGGGTCGAGAGTTGTCGGCACGAGCGCTCCAGGGTCCGCAGCCGGACGATAGCGCTCCGAGCGGCCCTGCCCCCGCCCCCGGGACAGCACCACAGCCCCCACCTCGGTGGGGTCAGCGGGCCGAGGCCACTTCCGGTGGCGACTGCGCCGTCGGTCGGGTGCCACGGGGGTAGGTGGTGTGCACCGCACGCCCCTTCGGTGACCGGCGCAGCTCGAACCGGCCGGTGTCGCCGTCCAGGTGCGGGTGCCAGTAGGTCGAGTGCAGGCGCCGGTGGTGCCTGCGGCAAAGACTGAGGAGGTTGTCGACCCGATGGTCGCGCGGGTCCTCGTTGAGATGATGCACATCCACGTGCGCCACCGGCGCGCGGCAGCC
>JBFKQZ010000191.1:0-6172 GCA_041627475.1 Nitriliruptoraceae bacterium
GCCGCGTCGAGGGCTACGGCGCCCGGGCCCGAGAGGTGACGGTGGCGGACTCGTGGGGTGGCCCTGGTCACCCGTCGTGGGGGGGTATGGATCGTCTCGTTCCGAGTGGTACGCGCGTCGTTGGGCGCAGGACGCGCAGGGCAATTGCGGCGACAAGACGGCGTCAAGCTGCAGTGAGGTCGCTGATGGCAGCACGACCGCGGCCCGCCTCGCGACGTGGCCGCGGTCACGTGATCAGGTCATCAGGTGCAACCGATGTCGCCGAACAGGTCCTCGGCGCGGGCGGTGAGCGCCGCTGCCGCGTCGTCACGCAGGGCACCGTCGAGCCGCTTCTGCTCCACCTCGTCGATGAAGTCGGACAGCTGGCTGCAGGCTGGGCGGAGGCGCCCGGCCTCGTAGCTCGCCATGGCCTTGTCGAGCGGCCGTAGCAGCCCCTTGGCCTGACCGCTCTTCAACTCCCCGTCGGCGACGAGGTCATCGATCGTCGTTCCCAGCAGTTCGAAGTGCTGCTCGGGCGACGCCTCGACGGTGATCATCTGAGCGACCGAACTGGCGTTGTCCCGCGCGTCAGCGAAGGTCCATGTCCTGGAGAGCACGAACTCGTACTCGCTGACGACGTTGAGCTGTTCCTCGGTCAGCGTGCCGTCGACCGGCCCGTCGCAGTTGTCGATCGCCGTGAGCGGCGGCGCCGACGGGATGTTCTCGACACCAACCACCACCGTGTTCGCGGGTGCCGGAGGCGGCACGGGGGCCAGGGTGTCCAGGGCCAGGAGTGTCTGTGAGACGGCACTGGAGTTGCCGGAACTGTCGGCGAAGGTCCAGGTCCTGACGATCTCGACGTCGTTGGGGAGCGGGCCCGCGGAGACGACGATGGTCGGTGCCACGGTGATCGGGCCGTCGTAGTCGTCGACCGCAGTCAGCTCGAGCGACCACAGCTCCGCTTCCGAAGGCAGGTCCGCCGCACACTGCAGGTTCACGTCCTCGGGGGGCGACGGCGGAACCGGCGGCGTCGTATCGGGGATGAGTTCGAGGAGGAAGTCGCGGTCCGTGGCGGTCTCTCCCGGTGCAAGGGTGAGTTGGTGGGCGCCGCCGGGCGGTTGTGTGACGGCGACGACGCTCGGGTCGGGGTTGACGATCCGGATGGTGACGTCGCCGGCTGGGATGCCCTCGATGAGGTAGGTCGCTGTCGGGAGGAATGTTGCGTCGACGGAGACATCGAAGGGTTCGCCGTCGTCCAGGGTTTCGTTGTTGTTGAGGTCGGCGTAGACCGTGATGTCTGCGAGCCCGGTCGGGGTGGTTGCGCCGGGTGGGATCCAGCGGACCTGCCCGCCGACGGATGCTGTCTCCACCTCGACGGCTGATGCCGCCCCCGGGGCCACCAGCAACCCGATCATCGCCGTCGCGATGAGGCGCCCTCGTCCTGTCCGTCGCATGCTCCCGTCCTTTCTGGCCAATCGACGGACTCTAAGCACACCGGCAGGCGAGCGTCAAGCGCACGACCACCCGCCCGACTCCGCGTGGGCGTCGCCGTACGGTGTGCCCATGCACAGGACCCTCGGCACGATCCTCGTCGTGGGCGGTCTCGCCCTCGTCGCGCTCGGACTGCTGGTGTGGTCGGGGGCACTCAGCTGGTTCGGTCGGCTGCCGGGTGACATCCGATCGGAGTCCGAGGACATGCGTGTCTTCATCCCGATCACGTCGATGGTCATCGTCTCGGTCGTCCTGACGGTCATCGTCAACGTGATCGGCCGCTGGCGAGGCTGACAGGCGCGGCTCAGGTGACGCGGACCAGGCCGGACTCGTAGGCGAAGACGACGAGCTGGGCGCGGTCGCGGGCACCGAGCTTGACCATCGAGCGGCTCACGTGTGTGCGTGCTGTGGCGGGGCTGATGACGAGGTGGTCGGCGATCTCGTCGTTGGTCAGGCCGCGTGCGACCAGGGCCATCACCTCGCGCTCGCGGTCCGTCAGCACCTCCAGACCGGGGACATCCGAGCGCGGCGCCGACCCGGCCACGAACTCGGCGATCAGTCGTCGGGTCACGCTCGGCGACAGCAGGGCGTCACCCTCGACGACCGACCGGATCGCCCGCAGCAGGTCGACCGGCTCGGTGTCCTTGACGAGGAAGCCCGCGGCGCCGGCCCGTAGCCCCTCGACGACGTGCTCGTCGGTCTCGAACGTGGTCAGGATGACCACCCGGACGTCGGCGCAGGCGTCGTCCGCCGCGATCGCGGCCGTCGCCGCGATGCCGTCCATGCGCGGCATCCGGATGTCCATGAGCACGACGTCCGGCGCCAGCCCCCTGGCGTGGGCGACCGCCTCGGCGCCGTCGGCTGCCTCACCGACGACCTCCATGTCGGACTCGGCGTCGATCAGGGCGCGGAACCCCGCACGCACGAGCGCCTGGTCGTCGGCGAGCAGCACGCGGATCATGCGTGCCCCTCGCCGCGACGGGGCAGCGGTGCCTCGACCGGCAGCGTCGCCGTCACGCGCCACCCGCCGCCCGGCAGCGGCCCAGCAGAGGCACTTCCGCCGAGCGCGACCGCTCGCTCGCGGATGCCGCGCAGGCCGTTGCCGCCGGTGGACGGCGGCTCCGGCTCCATCGTGGTCGTCCGCCGTCCGAGCAGCCCGCCGGCCCGCTCGGTGCCCCCGCTCGCCGGAGCTGCCGACCCACCGGTCGCCACGCCGGCAGGGGAGCGGCCGTCGTCGACGACCGTGACCTGCAGCTCGTCGTCCACCTGCGTGACGTCGATGGCGACAGCCGTCGCGCCAGCGTGGCGCAGCACGTTGCTGACCGCCTCCTGGACGATCCGGTAGGCGGCGAGGTCGACGCCGGCGGGGAGCGGGCCTCGCAGTCCTTCGGTGCGGACGTCGACGGCGAGGCCCGCAGCCTCCAGTCGCTCGGCGAGCTCGTCGAGCCGACCCAGTCCCGGCGTCGGCGTGAGCCCGTCGGGAACCTGCTCCTCGTCGACGGCGCGCAGCACCCCGAGCGTCGCACGCAGGTCGCGCAGGGCGTCGCGGCTCGCCTCCTTGATCGCGACCAGCGCGTCGCGGGCCTGCTCCGGATTCTCGTCGAGGAGGTGGGCGGCCACGCCGGCCTGCACGTTGATCATCGCGATCGAGTGCGAGACCACGTCGTGCACCTCCCGGGCGATGCGGACACGCTCCTCGCTCTCGCGGCGGCGGTTCTCCTCCTCCCGACCACGGCGCGCCTCGAGCGACCGTCGCCGCGCCTCGGCGAAGAAGGCGCGGCGCGCCCGCGACGCCTCGCCGGCGATCAGCGCACCTGCGACCCAGAGCGGGACGATGAGCACGACGTCCGACTGCACGGCCCCCGGCACGATCCCGAGCAGCACGAAGGAAGCGAGGTAGGTCGCCGCGGCCACCACGCCCCACGGACGGCGGTCGCGCGCCATCGCGCCGTGGAGGCCGACGATCATCGGGACGAGGAAGGCCCCGGTCGTCGGGTAGCCGAGGGCCGGGTAGGCAATGGCGACGGCGGTCGTGACGACCACCACGAGCTCGGGCGCGCGTCGTCGGAGCGCCAGCACCGCACTCGCGCCGAGCAGCAGCGCGTACGCGAGTCCGTCCGGCACCCGGTCGCCGACGAGGTCGCCGCCGTACCCGCCGGCGGTCCAGCCCACGACGACCGCCGCGACGACGACGGCCAGCAGCGCAGCCGGTGGTCGGAAGCCGCTGCCGCCGGGGCCGGGACCGCCCGACGCCGGCCACTGCGCCCACGGGGGGCCGTGCCGACGGGTTCGGTCGTCGCCGGGACCGGCCGCGGCGCGCGGCCAGTCGTCACAGCGTCCCCGTCGGTTCATGCACCGACCCTACGACGCCCTGCAGCGCCTGTCGCCCGCTGCAGGTCGTACGTCGGCGTACGTCGCTGGACGTACGCCGAGTGGCGCAGACGCGTCCGTGGACGTGCCCACGGACACGCCCTGCGACGGACGCGGTGGTGCCCCCTGCCCGTGACAGTGGTGGCACACCACAGAGGAGGAGCCACCGATGGCCACCAACGACGACCAGGCGCCGGGCGGACCGGCGCCGATCCGCATCGGCGACGCCGAGCGGCAGCGCATGACGGAGCTGTTGCAGCGCCACATGGCCGCCGGCCGGCTCGACATGCCGGAGTACGAGCGCCGCGTCGAGCACGCGACGTCCGCCGTCTACGAGCAGGACCTGGACGGTCTGCTCGATGACCTCCCGCCGATCGACGAGGCCGGCGAGCCCGTCCGCGGTCGTGCGGGGGGCACCAGCGACTGGTCTCAGGAGCGAGGCAGCCGCGACGACACCTCGTGGTGGCCGCCGTTCCCGACGGGACGAGGCGGCAGGGGCTGGCCGGGACGCGGCTTCCCGTTCCCGGTGCTCGCCCTCGGCGTCGTCGCTCTCGTCGTCGCGACGCACGGGTGGATCCTCTTCCCGCTGCTGTTCCTCTTCTTCTTCACCCGCGGCGGCGGTTGCGGCCCACGGCACCACCGTTCGCACGGGTCCCGACACGAGCACGGTGGCGCCCACGACGACGATGCCTGGGACCGGGCCGGGGACGGCCGCCCGCAGTGGCCGGGCCGTTTCGAGCCCTCACGCGACGACCGCCGTCTGTGACGGGCGCAGGGGAGGTGGCCCACCATCCGCCACCTCCCCGGCCTCGTCCAGGGCCGGGGGCCTGCAATGCTGTGCGGTCACGGGCACGCGGCGGCACGGCCCGGGGACCCACGGAGGCACGGCATGGCACCGGACGGCGAGCGGTTCGAGGCGTCGGCGCTGACGCACATGCTGGTGGTGGCGGACGCGCAGCGCAGCCGTGACTGGTACGTCGAGTGCCTCGACGCGTCCGTCTTCGGTGAGTACGGCGGCACGTCGGTCGTCCTGGAGCTGCTCGGCAACTGGCTGCTGCTGGTCACTGGTGGTGGACCGGACGAAGGCAAGCCCACGGTGCACCTGGACGTGCCGTCCGACCCCGATCGGGTGGCCAGCCAGATCATCTTCCGTGTCGAGGACTGTCGGCAGACCCACGCCCTGCTGGCCTCGCGAGGTGTCGAGTTCCTCGCGCCGCCGCACGAGCGTGGCACAGAGACGCGCGCCTTCTTCCGTGACCCCGACGGCCACCTCTACGAGATCAGCTCACTCGCGGGCGGAGGCACCGCCGGCTGACGCCGACGAGCGTCACCAGCCGATCGCGTCGTGGCGGCCGAGCTTGCGCAGCTCCGCACCGAGCTGACGCCGGGCGCGACGAGCACCGCCGTGCTCACTGACCCGTGCCGCCAGCCGGACCAGCGCCTCCTCCAGCACGTCCGCGCGTGGTGTCCGGCCGCGCATGCGGACCTCGTCGAGCCACTGGACCGGGCTCGCGTGCCCACGCTCCCGGTTGCAGCGGGCGCAGGCGGCGACCTCGTTCTCGAGCCAGTTCGGCCCGCCCTTCACGCGTGCGATCACGTGCTCGCGGGTCGGTCGGACCAGCTCGTCGAACGGCCGCGAGCACCACACGCAGCCGTCGCCGTCGCGCGCGACGATCGCGCCGAGCCGGGCGCTCGACACCTCGCCGCTCCCACCGGGCGGTCGTCCGTCACGCGTCGGCAGCGCGGTCTCCTCAGGTCGTCGTCCCGAGGATGCCACCGCGTCGTGACCTGCTGGTCGACCGGCAGGCGGTCAGTCGTCCCCTGCCGAGGCCTGCGCGCCGGCGCGTTCGGCTGCTGCCTCCTCGCGGTCGACGTGGTCGAGCAGTGCGCCGTGGCGCGAGCGGAACACCTCGGCGTCGTAGTGGGCGCCGAGCAGGTCGAGCTCCTCGTGGAAGGCCCGCTGCAGGCTCCAGCACAGCACCAGCAGGACCATCGCGAACGGCAGGCCCGTGGCCACCGACGCGGTCTGCAGCGCCGACAGCCCGCCGCCGATCAGCAGGACCGCGGCGAGCACGCCCTCCATCGTCGCCCAGAACACGCGCTGCGGCTTGGGCGAGTCGAGCTTGCCGCCAGAGGTCAGGTGGTCGACGACCAGCGAGCCCGAGTCGGAGGAGGTGACGAAGAACGAGATCACCAGCAGCACGCCGGCCAACGACGTGACCTGGGCGATCGGGAAGGCCTGCAGCATGTCGAAGAGGGCCGTGGCCACGTTCTCGTCGACCGCAGCGGCGACGTCACGCACGCCGTCGAGCTGGAGCTTCAGCGCGGTGCC
>JBFKQZ010000192.1:0-6110 GCA_041627475.1 Nitriliruptoraceae bacterium
ACAGGACAGCCTCGACCGGATCCCGGCCTCCGGGCCGCGCTTCCCGGTCCGCGTCCACGACGGCCGCCCCTGGGCGTACCTCAAGATCGCGTCGGGCTGCGACCGCGTCTGCACCTTCTGCGCCATCCCGTCGTTCCGCGGTCGCTTCCGCTCCCGCCCGCTCGACGAGATCGTGGCCGAGGCCACGTGGCTGGCGGGCAACGGCGCCCGCGAGGTCGTGCTGGTCTCGGAGAACACGACCTCCTGGGGCAAGGACCTCGAGGGCGGTCGCGACCTCCAGCCCCGACTCCTCGAAGCGCTCAGCGAGATCGACGAGCTGGAGCGCATCCGGCTCATGTACCTCCAGCCGGCCGAGCTGCAGCGTCCCCTCGTCGAGGCGATGTGCGGCCTCGAGAAGGTGACGAGCTACTTCGACCTGTCTCTGCAGCACGCGAGCCACGACGTCCTCACCCGCATGGCGCGCAGCGGCAGCCCCGAACGGTTCCTCCAGATCGTCGAGGACATCCGCGCCCTGGACCCGGGTGCCGTGTTCCGCTCGAACTTCATCCTCGGGTTCCCCGGCGAGACCGAGGCCGACGTCCGTGCGCTCGAGGAGTTCCTCGAAGCCGCGCGGCTCGACTGGGTCGGCACCTTCACGTTCTCGATCGAGGACGGCACGCCCAGCGCGACGATGCCCGACCAGGTCGATCCCGACCTCGCGCTCGAGCGCATGAACCGCGTCTCGGAGCTGCAGGAGCGCATCGCTGACGAGCGAACCCGCGAGTTCCTCGGCCGCGACCTCGAGGTAACGGTCGAGGAGGTCGCCGAAGGCATCTGTGCGGGCCGCTCGTACCGCGAGGCCCCGGAGACTGACGGTGAGGTGCGGCTCGTCTCGGCCGACGGGGAGCCCGTCGACCTTCCACTGGGCCGGACGGTCACGGCGCGGGTCGTCGAGGCCGATGGGGTCGACCTCATCGCGACGCCGGAGCACGCGTGACCGATCACGATCGACCGAAGGGGCCCGACACGCGGCGCGTGCCGGCCTCCGAGCTCGTCTTCCGGACGACCCAGAACCTGCGCATCGTCGACCTGCGCGAGCTGCGCGAGGCCGAGGAGCCGCACTGGCTCAACGTCCCGAACTTCATCACCTTCTTCCGGGCGCTGCTGGTCCCGGTCATCCTGTGGCTGCTCGCGGCCGACGACCCGAGCAAGCGCTGGTGGGCCTTCGCGATCTTCGTCTTCGCGGCCGCGACCGACTCGATCGACGGCTGGGTCGCGCGCCGCTGGCACGGGGTGACCCGGTGGGGCCAGCTCGCGGACCCCATCGCCGACAAGCTTCTGATCATCGGCTCGCTCGCGTCGCTGGCGGCGGTGGGGGAGCTGCCGTGGTGGGCGGTGATCGTCATCCTGTTCCGTGAGGTGGCCGTGACGCTGCTGCGCGTGCAGCTGGTCGCGAAGCTCGACCTCGTGATGCCGGCCAGCGTCTGGGGGAAGGGAAAGACCGTCAGCCAGGTCATCGCGGTGGCCCTGTTCCTCCTGCCCAGCGTCACGGGCCCCTGGCCCGAGATCGCGCTGTACGTTGCCCTGGCCCTGACCGTCATCTCGGGCCTCGAGTACGCCTTCCGCGCCGGCCGGCTGGCCCGCGAGTCCCGCACCACCAGCTGAGGCCACCCGTGCGCGCCGCGATCCTCTCGATCGGCTCCGAGCTGCTGCTCGGCGACCTCACCGACACGAACGCCACCTGGCTCTCACAGCAGTTCGCGCTCCTCGGCGTGGACGTCGGCCACCACCTGTCGGTCGGCGACGACCTCGACGAGATCGTCGACGCGCTGGCGCTGCTCGCCGCCCGCGCCGACGTCGTCGTCTGCGGCGGCGGGCTCGGCCCCACGCAGGACGACCTCACCCGCGAGGCGATCGCCGCGGCCGCCGGCGTCGAGCTGCGCACCGACCCCGAGCTGGAGGAGGGGCTGGTCCAGTACTTCGCGAGCCGCGGCGTGAGGATGCCCGCACGCAACCTGAAGCAGGCGCGGCTGCCCGCCGTCGCGCGCGCCCTCCAACCCGTCGGGACCGCCCCGGGCATCGCCTTCGACACGAGCATCGGTGGCCACGACGTCACGATCTACGCCCTGCCGGGAGTGCCGTGGGAGCTCGAGCAGCTCTTCTCCCGCGACGTGTTCCCCGAGGTCCAGCAGCGCGCTGGCGTGCGCGTCACCGTGACGCGGATCGTCCACCTCGCGGGTTCGTCCGAGTCGGCGGTGGCCGAGGCCCTGGCACCCGTGGTCGAGCGCTGCGAGTCCTCCGGTGAGGCGACGATCTCCTTCCTCGCGCACAAGAACGAGATCGCCGCGCGCGTCACCGTGACGGCGGACTCGCTCGAGGCTGCGCAGCTCGCTTCGCAGCCGATCGTCGACGAGGTCGTCAGGACCATGGGGCCGGTCGTCGCTGGCGTCGACGAGGACAGCCTCGAGCAGGTGCTGGTCCGCCTGCTCACCGAGGCCGGCGAGACGGTCGCCACCGCCGAGTCGGCCACGGCCGGCGACATCGCGTCCCGGCTCGCCTCGGTCCCCGGCGCCTCCGCGGTGCTCGCCGGCGCGACCGTCGTCTACGCGACCCCGACCAAGGCGCGCCTGCTCGGCGTCCCCCAGGGGCTCCTCGACCAGGAGGGGCCGGTCAGCAGTGCCGTGACCAGGGAGATGGCCACCCGGGTGCGTGACGTCGTGGGTGCCGACTGGGGTATCGCCGTGACCGGCGTCGCCGGACCCGCCGAGCAGGACGGCATCGAGGTCGGCACGGTCTTCTGGGCGCTCGCCGGCCCGGACGGCGACGTCGAGGTCCACGGCCGCAACCTCCCGGGGGACCGCGAGACCATCCGCACACGGCTCGGGTCCGTGGCGCTCGAGCTGCTCCGTCGGCGCCTCGTGGAGCGGGCCACGGAGCGGTAGTGGTGCGACCGGTGAGGGGCCGCAGCGTTAGGGTCGGGGCGTGACGCCGACCCACCCACCGATCCACGTCGAGCTGAGCGAGGCCGACGTCCGCAGGTACGTGGTCGAGGCGAACCGCACCGCGCGGATCCTCGGCACGCTGCTCCCGCTCGCGATGCTCGTGGTCGGCGCCCCCATCGCTCGCGGGATGCTCACGGCGGTCACCGACGTCGCGGCGCTGCGCCAGGCCCTCGAGCCATGGCGCGAGCACGTCACCGGGGAGGCAGCGTGACGGCCCGGCGCCGGCTGTTCATCGCCCTCGACCTGGCCGACGACGTCCGCCAGCGGCTCGACCGGGCGCTGGCGGGACGCCGCACGGGAACGGAGTGGCGGTGGACCCGGCCGGAGAGCTGGCACCTCACCCTCGCCTTCCTGGGCGACGTCTACGAGGAGCCGAGCGACGTGGCATCGGTGGCGGCTGCCGCGACGGCGCTCGCGCCTGCGCGGATCGACCTGCGGCTGGGCTCGCACGGCAACTTCCGGCAGCGGGTCGTCTGGTACGGCGTTGAGGACGAGCCCGCCGGCGCCGTCCGGCACCTGGGCGAGTGCGTCCAGGAGGTCCTCGATGCCGAAGGCGTGCCGGTCGATCGCAAGCCCGTGCGTCCGCACGTGACGGTCGCCCGGGTCCGCGGTCGTCGCGCCGGCCGCTGCGACCTGCTCGCCCTTCCCGACGTCGACGCCAGCTGGTCGGTCGCCGAGGCGGTGCTCTACGAGTCCCACCTCGAGCCGGACGGGGCACGCTACGAGGCGCTGGCGACGATGCCGCTCGGGGGGTCCTAGCGTGCCGAGGTCACAGCGTCTCGCGTTCTTCCTGCTCGGCGGCACGTCCGTGGCGTCGTTGCTCGCGTGGGTGTACGGCCTCGGCAGCTTCCGGACGTGGTTCCTCCTGGTGAGCGTGCCCGACCAGCTCGCCATGATCGTCCTGGCCGTGCTCGCCACCCGACGCCACGATCGCGACGAGCTCCGCGTGCTGCTGATGGCCGGTGTGGTCGGTGGCCTGCTCGGGACGCTGGGCTACGACCTGTTCCGCGTGCCGTTCGTCATGGCGGGCCTGCGCGTCCTCGCGCCGATCGACAGCTATGGCGTGCTCGCCGCTGGGGCCACGTCATCGTCTGCCTGGACGGGCCTGCTCGGCTGGAGCTACCACTTCAGCAACGGCATCGGGTTCGGGATCGCGTACGCGATGCTGGCGCCACGCCGGCACTGGGGCTGGGGCATCGCCTGGGCGCTCGTGCTCGAGACCGCGACCGTCGTGTCGCCGTTCGCGAGCCAGTACGCCCTGCGGACCGAGGACGGGTTCAAGCTCGTCCCGATCGCGATCGCGTACGCGGCCCACGTGCCCTACGGGTACGCGCTGGGTCGGGTCGTGCAGCGGCCGGACGGGTGGGCGCGCGACATCCGCCGGCTCGGCGGGCTGGCCGTACCGACGATGCTGGCGCTGGTCGTGGTCGGGCTGGCGCTCTGGCTGCGGCCCTGGTCGCCGTCGGCGGACGCCGAGGCCGGGAGGGCGCTCGACGAGGGACCGAGCGCCGTGATCGTCGGCCAGCGGTTCGAGCCGGAGTGGCTGCGCACGAGGGTGGGCGGGTGCGTCACCCTCGACAACCGCGACGACGAGACGTACGAGATCGCCGCACCCGGCGTGGTGGCCTCCGTGCCGCCGGGCCGGTCGGAGGTCTGCTTCCTCGAGGCCGGCGTGCACCGGGTCCGCACCACCGACGAGCCGTACGCCGGCGGGTTCGTGATCGTCGACGAACACCCGTGACGATTGAGCCGGTGCGTCGGTAGGTTCGCTGCCGGGACAGGGGTGATCAGTGGCCACCACCTCGGACATCGACTACGGCGTGCTGGCGCGTCAGGTCGTGACGTGGATCCGCCAGAACCTGCCGCGCGCGCTCCTCATGAGCGCGATCAGCTTCGCGGCCGGCTGGCTGTTCAACGTCGGGATGATGGCGTTCCGGTACCAGGGCTTCGCCACCTCGGGCAGCGGTGGGCTCGCCACCGGTCAGGGAACGATGGTCGGCGGGACGCTGTTCTGGGCGGCTGCATCGACCCTCGGCTTCTCGCTCTTCGCCTATGGCCGCAAGGTCGGCTTCGGCCGGCTGCGGGCCGAGATCCTGTCGGCGCCGGGCATCCTGCGCGAGTCCTTCGCCGGCGACGACCGCCAGCGGGTCTGGGCGACGCTGCTCTGGGGAGCTGCCGTCAGCGTGATCGCGGCGATCGTCATCGGGCCGGCGGCCGCGGGCGTGGTCGGGGTGGGGCTCGCCCTCGTTGCCGGGTCCCCGATGGCCCGGATCGTGACCGGCGTCGTCCGGCGCCTCTGGATGGGCATCCTCGCCCGCTTCGCGCCTGGCGCAGGAGCACCGGTCGGCGGTATCGGCGGGTCGGTCGCCACCACGCTCGGCACGGCCGCCGGCATGCTGGTCGCGTCGCGGTTCGGAGGGACCACGTCCAAGGTCGTGCTCGGCGCCATCTGCGCTGGCGTCGCCTACTACCTGGTGAGCCAGCAGGACGGGCCTGCTGGGGCCACCTCGATCCTGTTCGCGTTCGTTGCCGGGCTCGCGATCGCCGAGGTCTTCGACGCCGGGTCCGCGTTCGCCGACGATGGCGGCTGGGCCGAGTGCGGTGAGTGCAGCGTCACTGACTGGCTCCGTTCGCGGGGAGCGGGCGAGGTGCTCGTTCGAGCAGGTGCCGGTGCGTCCGCCGCAGGTGTCGGCGCGCCCGTCGGTACGGCGATCGGCGAGATCCTCGCCGGCGGCGGCACGGGTGAGGGTCCGGGCGGGCCGGGAGGCGAGCCCGAACGTCCGGACCGACCCGACACGCCCCCGGGCGACGGGATCGACGCGGAGCCGGAGTTCGCGGGCACGGTCTCCGACACCGTCCTGCTGGAAGGCGCGCAGGCCAACGAGGTCATCGGACTGCAGGTCGGCGACACGTTCGTCGACGCGGACGGCAACGTCGTCCGCATCACCGGCTTCGGCCCGGCCGTCACCGACGCCGACGGGAACACGGTCCTGTCCGTCGACGTGGAGCGGCCCCTCCCACCGCCCGAGCCCGCGACGCCCGACCTCCCGCCTCCGCCGCCCGGCCACGAGGGCCCGTGGCCGCCCCCGGATGCCACCGAGCCCGGTGCCGACGTCGACACGATCGGCG
>JBFKQZ010000193.1:0-6098 GCA_041627475.1 Nitriliruptoraceae bacterium
ACGAGCAGGTGGTCGCTGCCGGCCGGTGTGACGCCGCCGGCCCGGGACGGGGACACGAGGTCGGTCCGGGACCACAGGACGCTCCCACGCGGAGCGAACTGCCTGCCCGCGAAGGCCCTGTCGGACAGCAGCACCGGCGGCAGCACCTCGCCGTCGGGCAGCGCGTCGGCCGGCGTGGCCGGCACCGGGGGCGCCGGGTCGCCGCCACCGACCACGAGCAGCGTGCCGAGGGCCCCGAGGGCCACCAGCCCTGTCGTCCGCCGCAGCCACGGACGCTCACGTGGCGGCGCGGTGCTCCCGCCGGTGGCCCCCGACGACACACCGTCCGCGGTGATCGGGACGCGGGCGCCACAGGCGCCGCACCACGGCGCCCCGTCGACCGGGGCGTCGCACTCCGGGCACCGCCGCGCCATCCCGTTCCCACCGCTGTCGTGCGACGACGGTAGGTCCGGTGGCGCGTCGGACCGTGGCCGATCAGGCGGCCGCGAGGGCCTGGCTGAGGATCGTGCGGGCGATGACACGCAGCGCCAGGACCTCGTCGGCGCCCTCGAAGATGCTCAGGACGCGGGCGTCCACGAACAGGCGCGACACCGTGTACTCCTCGGCGTAGCCGTACCCGCCGTGCAGCTGCAGTGCCTCGCGGGTGACCCACTCGGCGGTACGGCAGGACAGCTGCTTGACCTCGGAGGCCTCCAGCTGTCCCCCGCCGTCGGCGATGAGGCGCGCGACCTCGTGGGCGAACGCGCGGTTCGCGGCGATGATCGCCGCCATCCGCGCGATCTTGACCCGCGACAGCTCGTAGTCGGCGAGCGCGGTGCCGAAGATCTGGCGCTGGCTCGTGTAGGTGACCGACTCCTCCATGGCGCTCTGCATCACGCCGAGCGCGCGCGCCGCGGTCTGCAGCCGTGCGTTCGCGAAGGCCTGCATCTGGAGGTAGAAGCCCTGGCCGAGCCCGTCGTCCATGCCGATGAGGTTCGCGTGCGGCACCCGCCAGTTCTCGATCGACACCTCGAACGAGTGCATCCCCCGGTAGCCGAGCGTGGGGATCGCCTTGGCGTCCATCTTCCCGCCCTGACCGTCCTCGTGCGTCCAGGCGTGGCCCGGGAACGACGGCTTCTCGACGACGAACAGCGACAGGCCGCGGTGGCCGAGGCTGCGGTCGGGGTCGGTGCGCGCGAGGATCAGCAGGTAGTTCGCCTTCCCGGCGAACGTGCACCAGGTCTTGACGCCGTTGAGCACCCACTCGTCGCCGTCACGGACGGCGCTCGTCTTCACCCCGGCGACGTCCGAGCCGTAGTCGGGCTCGGTGACCATGACGCCGCACATCTTCTCACCGGACGCGATCTCGGGGAGCCAGCGCGCCTTCTGCTCCTCGGTGCCGCCCTTCTCGATCGCGGTGCCGATGATCTCCGGGCGGGTGATCAGCGAGCCGGCCACGCCGAGCGACCCGCGCGACAGCTCCTCGGTGACGAGCACCATGTTGAGCAGGTCGTCACGGCCGCCGGACGCGTAGCCCCCGTGCTCCTCGCCGATCGACAGGGCGAAGCAGCCCATCTCGGCCAGCCCGGAGATGATCTCGTCGGGGATGTCCTCGTCGTTGCGGTGGACGTGCTCCGCCACCGGCATGACCTGTTCCTCCGCGAACTGGCGGAAGGCCTGGCGCACCATCTCCATCTCCTCCGAGAGGTGCATCGGGAGGTGCGGGTTGTCGACGATCTCACCACCGAGCGCCGACAGGAACGCGGTGTCACGGCCCTGGCGGACGGCCTCGTGGACCTCGTCGGTCAGCAGGCCCACCGACGTGGGCAGCACGCCCCAGTCCTCCCAGCGGCCGCCGGCGCGCTGGAAGAGGTCGGTGTGGACGTCGGCCGCCCAGGCGAGCGCGAGCTTGCTCTCGAGCTCGCCCTCGGCGCCCCACGCGAGCATGGACTCGGCAGCGCGGACCGACGACGCGATCGTGGCGAGGTCGTAGAGCACCGACTGGCGCTCGTCCATCTTCGCGACGCTGACCTTCCCGCCCTTCTCGCACTCGGTGGCGAGGTGGCTGGCCGCCGTGTCGATCGCGGCGCGGAGCGCCTCGGTGATGGTGCGGGCGGCGTCGAGGTGGGACACGGCGTCTCCTGGGTGCGGGGTGGCAGTGTGTCGCACGGCATCGTCCGTGCGCCAACCGCGCCGTGGCCGGACGGGTAGCCGCTCCCCCGTTCAGAGCGCCGTGCGCAGCCGCACGACCGTGCGGCGGCCCATCGCGACCAGCGCCGGGTCACCGACGGTCGGCCCCTCCTTCAGGAGGTAGAGGGCGATCGCGGCTGCCCATCCCATCCCGCGGTCCCAGGCTGCGTCGTCGACGCCGCCGTAGGCCTCGCGGAACGTCGGGTGCGCCGCGACGGGCAGGCTCCACCACGCCGTCGCGAGATCGGCGGCCGGGTCGCCGGCCGCGACGTCGCCCCAGTCGACGACGGCGACCAGCACGCCGTCGTCGGCCAGCTGGTTCCCCGGGTGGAGGTCGCCGTGGATCCACGTCAGGGGGCCGGTGTGGACGGGTGCGGCGAGGCCGCGCTCCCACGCAGCGGCCAGCACCGGCAGTGTCGCGTCCGCGGTCCCTCGCTCGGCGAGGGCGGCCAGGCCCTCGGCCGTGCGCGCGGCACGGTCCGCGAGCGGGGTGCTGCGGTACGGGTTGTGCGGCGCGTCGTCCGGTGCGGGCTCGTGCAGTGCCGCGAGGAAGGTGCCCAGCGCCACGGCGTGCACCTCGGCGTCGACCGGCGGGTAGGCGAGGTCGCTGCGCTCCCCGTCGAACCACGGGATCACCGTCCACGGCCACGGCCAGTCACCGTCGGGCTCGCCGACGTGCAGCGGGACGGGGACGTCGAGTGGGAGCCGACCCGCCACCTGGGGCAGGCACGCGACCTCGTTGGCGACCAGCCCGACCGCGGACCGGCGGCGCGGCAGCCGGACGGCGAGGTCACCACCCAGCAGCCAGTGGGCGTTGTCCCATCCGGTCGGACCCGGCACGAGCGGTCGTCCGGCCAGCGTCGGCAGCTGTGCCCGCAGCAACCGGCGCACGGTCGCCTCGTCGGCCCGTGGCGCGTGCCGCGACCCGGGCGACCTCGGGACGACCTCAGTCACGCGCGACGAGTGCGGCGCCCATGGCCCCGCCCTCGTCACCGAGCTGCGCCGAGACGACCTCGACCCGCGACGGGACGAGGAACAGACTCGGCCGCATCGCCGACTCGACCCGGTGCCGGAAGGACGGCCCGAGCTTGTCGGCGAGGCCGCCCCCGATCACGACCCGCTCGACGTCGAGGAGGTTGACCGCGCTGGCGATCCCCGCCCCGAGCGCGTCGATCGCGCCGTCGACGAGATCGGCGACCAGCGGGTCACCCTTGGCCAGGGCGTCCCGGACGATCCCGGAGGTCATCCGCAGCTTGCCCCGCTCCTCGACGAGGCTCGGCACGATCGTGTCGGTCCCGGCCGCCAGGGCCCGCTCGACGGCGTTCTCCATCGCCCGTCGCCCGGCGTAGGCCTCGACGCAACCGCGCCGGCCACAGGGGCAGACCGCCCCGCCGAGGTCCACCACGGTGTGGCCGAACTCGCCGGCACCGCCGAACGCACCCTCGTACGGCCTGCCGCCGAGGATCAGGCCGCCGCCGACGCCGGTGCCGACGAAGATCACGAGCAGGTCGTCGGCGCCCTGCCCGGCCCCGAGACGGTGCTCCCCCGTCGCGGCGGCCGTGACGTCGTTGACCACGCGGACGGGCCGGTCGACGCGCTGCTCGAGCCCGGTCTGGAGCGAGAACCGCTCACCCCAGCCCGGGACGTTCGCAGCACCGCCCACCGTGCCGTCGATGACGACGCCTGGGGTGCCGACACCGACCGCCGCGACGTCCCCGAGCGTGAGCCCGGCGGCGCCGACCGCGTCGTTGATGGCGGCGTCCATGACCTCGAGGACGTTCGTGCGGTCCCCGTCGATCGGCGTCCGCATCCTCGACGAGCCGAGCCGCTCGTCGTCCTCACCGAGCACCACGACCTGGATGTTCGTGCCGCCCAGGTCCACACCGACCGTGACCACTTGCTGCCTCCGAGCTGGACTGTCCTCGAACGTAGTCAGTCTCGCCGCGTCAGAACCGGTCTGCGTCGAGCACCTGCAATCGGACCTGGCCGCGCGCGGCGACCTTGCCGTCCTCCCGCGTGATCTCCACCTGCCACAGGTGCTGCAGCCGACCGACGTGCAGGGGCGTCGCGACGCCGCTCAGCCGACCCTCGCGCGTGGCGCGCAGGAAGTCGGTGGTGTTGCTCACGCCGACGCAGACCTTGCCGTCGGCGAGCACGCGCATCGCGGCCGCGACGGACGCGAGCGTCTCGACCATCGAGCAGTACACGCCGCCGTGGACGATCCCGTACGGCTGGTGGTGCTGCGGCCCGGCCTCGAGGTGCCCTTCGACGCGGTCGGGCGAGATGAGGTCCATGACCAGCCCCATCGCGTCGTCCACCCACGGGGCGTGCGGGACGGCGTCCCACGCCAGGTCGTCGACGTCGTAGCCCTCGACACGGGGCTGCTGCTCGGTCACGTGGTCACCATGGGCTCGGGGACCCGAGAACCTAACCGTCGAGCGGCGGACGGACGATCGCTGTCCGGAGCTCGCCCTTGGCCGCGAGCTTGCCGTCGGACCGGGTGACCCGCACGTCCCAGAGGTGCTGCGTCCGGCCGAGGTGGACCGGCGTGGCGACCGCGGTGAGGGTGTCCCCCACCTGCGTCGGCCGGACGAACGAGGTCGCGTTGTGCACGCCCATCGCGAAGCGACCATCGGGGGCGACGTGGACCACGGACCCCGTCGACCCCGCCGCCTCGACCAGCGTGCAGTAGACGCCGCCGTGCACCACGCCGGACGGCTGGGTGTGGTCCTCGGTGACGTCCAGGTGCGCCTCGACGTGGTCGGGTGCCAGCAGGACCCAGCGCAGGCCGACGAGGTCGTTGAACGCCACCCGCGCCTCGGCCATCGCGCCCTCCACGTCGGCCGGTGCGAACCCCCGCACCCGGACGTCGTGCCCGTGCAGCTCGACCACGTGTTCGTCCATCGTGTGCTCCCCGTCGTCGGGTGACCGTAGGCACGGTTGGCGCGCACGGTGGCGCTGTGCTCACCTGTGGACCACGACGACGAGGACGCCACGTTGCCCACGAACGATCCCAAGCACCGCTCCCGCGACGTCACCGACGGCTACGAGAAGGCGCCCGCGCGCGCCATGCTCCGCGCCGTCGGCATGACCGACGAGGACTTCGGCAAGCCGCAGGTCGGCGTCGCCTCGTCGTGGAACGAGGTCACCCCCTGCAACCTGCCGCTGGACCGGCTGGCCAAGCAGGCCAAGCACGGCGTCCACGAAGCCGGCGGGTTCCCCCTGGAGTTCACCACGATCGCCGTCTCCGACGGCATCGCGATGGGCCACGAGGGCATGCGCGCGTCACTGGTCAGCCGTGAGGTCATCGCCGACTCGGTCGAGACCGTCATGCACGCCGAGCGCCTCGACGGCATGGTCACCTTCGCCGGCTGCGACAAGTCGCTGCCCGGGATGGTCATGGCGGCCGTGCGCCTCGACGTCCCGACCGTGTTCCTGTACGGCGGCTCGATCCTCCCCGGCCACCACGACGGGAGGGACATCACGATCCAGTCGGTGTTCGAGGCCGTCGGCGCCCGCGGCCGTGGGCTCATCGACGATGCCGAGCTCGACGCGATCGAGAAGGCGGCCTGCCCGACCGAGGGGTCGTGCGGCGGCATGTTCACCGCCAACACGATGTCGAGCGCCGTCGAGGCCATGGGGCTGTCGCTGCCCGGGTCGGCCTCGCCGGCCGCGGTCGACGCCCGCCGCGAGCACTTCGCCAAGGCCTCCGGCGAGGCCGTCGTGCAACTGCTCAACGACGGCATCACGGCCCGCGACATCGTCACGCGCGAGGCGCTCGAGAACGCCACCGCCGTGGTCATGGCGCTGGGTGGGTCGACCAACGCCACGCTGCACCTGCTCGCGATCGCGCGTGAGGCCGACGTCGACTTCGACATCGACGCCTTCGAGGAGGTCGCGCGCCGCACGCCGCACCTGGCCGACATGAC
>JBFKQZ010000194.1:0-6081 GCA_041627475.1 Nitriliruptoraceae bacterium
ACTTCCCGCACCCCGACGGACCGACGAGGATGACGAACTCGCCGTCCTCGATGTCCAGGTTCATGTCGAAGACGGCCTGGAACCCGTCGGGGTAGACCTTGTTGATGTCCTTGAACTGGACGCTTCCCATGTCGTCTCCTGCTCAGGCCTGGGCGGCGGCGTCGGTGACGCCGACCGAGGTGGGTCGGTGCTCGTTGGTCGGGTGGACGACGGCGCCGAGGCGACGCCATCCGTCGATCTGGACGTGCTGGTGCACGGCAGCCCTCCCACGACTGACAGCTGATCGGGACGTCCGCCCGCTCCCCGCACGGTGCCCGATGCGCCGGACCCTAGGAACGCGACCCGTGCGGTGCAAGGGCCCTCCGACACCGGTCGTAGGAGGCGCTCCAGGGATGGAGCTGTGCATGGACTGCATGTCGTGGCTCCTCTCAGGCGCTCGGTGCGGTCTGGACGCCCAGACCGCTCGAGCGGTGGTCGTGGCTCTGCTCTGCGGCAGGTCGGGCGCCCGCACGGACGCGCCGTGACCGCCCCGGACCGCTGCCGGAGGCCTGCTCGTCGCGCGGGGCGGCGGTGCTGCCCCGGACCACGAGCCGCGTCGGCAGCACCTCGCGGCGGGCCGTGGCGGCCCCGCCCCCGCGCAGCTGGTCGACCAGGAGGCCGGCCGCGCGGCGACCGAGGGTGTCGACCGGCTGGTGGATCGTGGTCAGGCCCACGTGCGGCGCGAGCAGGTGGTCGTCGAACCCGACCACCGAGACGTCCCACGGCACGGCGAGACCACGCCGCTCGAGGACGCCCATCGCGGCAATCGCGAGCTCGTCACTGAAGCAGAGCAGCGCCGTCGGAGGGTCGTGCTCGAGCAGCTGCTCGGTGCCCGCGACGCCGGACGCCGGACTCCAGTCGGTGGTGGCTCGGCGGTGGGGCGGGACGTCGATGCCGGCCGCGGCGAGCGCCTCCTCGACGCCGGCGAGGCGGTCGGTGGGACCGGCCCAGTGGAAGGGCTGCTCGAGGTCGGCCTCGAGCAGCGCGATGTCGCGGTGCCCCAGCTCGAGCAGGTGCTCGACGAGCGCGTGGGCCGCCGCGCGGTTGTCGATCCCGACGGAGGGCGTCGTCGCCGACGGTGGACCGGCCGTGACGACCGCCACGCCGGTCGAGCGCAGCCGCTCCTCCTCCTCCGCCGCGAAGGGGAGGTCCATCAGGAGCAGCCCGTCGACGCGCTTGCGGAACGGCAGCTGCCGCAGGAACCGCTCGCGGCCAGCGTGGCTGCGGAGCACGATCGCGAGGAGGTCGAAGCCCTCCTCCTGCCAGACGTCGTGGACGGCGGCCATCAGCCGCGAGCTGTACCAGGTGCCGAGGTGGGGCAGGACGATGCCGAGCGTCCGCGTGCGACCGGCCGCGAGCCGAGACGCGGACGGGTCGCCGACGTAGTCGAGCTCGCGGGCGGCCGCCTCGACCCGTCGACGGGTCTCGTCGGCCACGTTGGGCAGACCGCGCAGTGCACGGCTGACGGTCGCCACGGACACCCCTGCCCGCTGCGCGACGTCCTCGATCTTCGCCACGTGTTCCCGCTCTCCCGCGGCAGAGCTGCTGCCCGTCCACGGGCCGTGCAAGCGCTGCCATGGAGGAACCTAAAACTTCATGACCTGCTGTGCAAGCGCTTTCTGCTGGCGCCTTGCAAGCACCCTGCAAGCACGGGACCGGTCGCACGAGGCCCCGACCATGTGCCACCCTGCGTCCGTCCGGCACGAGAGGACCAGCACGTGATCATCGTCGGAGAGGCGCTCGTCGACCTCGTCCCGGAGCCCGACGGCCGGCTCGACCCGCGGCTCGGGGGCAGCGCGCGCAACGTCGCGATCGCGGCCGCCCGGCTCGGCGGTTCGGTGAGCTACGTGACGGGTCTGTCGACCGACGCGTTCGGTCGCCGCTTCCGGCGCGAGCTCGAGGCCGAGGGCATCGACCTGTCGTGCGCCCCGACCGTCTCGTCGCCGACGCCGCTGGCCGTCGTCGACCTCCGTGAGGACGGTCAGGCCGACTACCAGTTCCACCTCGCCGACACCGCCGCCGTCGCGCTGCGCGGCGACGACCTCGCCTGCCTGCCCGGCGACCAGCCGCTGCACGTCAGCCTCGGCGCGATCACGCTGGCCACGCCGCACGTCGGGGACGCACTGGTGGCCCTGCTCGCCTCGCACGACGCCCGGACCAGCATCGACCCGAACGTGCGCCCTGCCTTCGTGACCGACCCGGAACAGGACGCGGCGCGACTGGACGCCGCCGTGTCGCTGGTCGACCTCGTGCGCTGCTCCGACGAGGACCTCGCGGTGCTCCACGGCGACCGTGACGTCGAGGAGATCGCCGCCACCTGGCGCGACTCCGGTCCGAGTGCCGTCGTGGTGACCCGCGGTGACGGTGGCGCCGTGGCCTGGACCAACGGCGGCACGGTCGAGGTCACCGCGCCGCGCGTCGAGGTCGTCGACACGGTCGGTGCCGGCGACACGTTCGGCGCCGCGCTGCTGGTGGCGCTCGACGAGGCTGGAGCGACCGACCGCGCCGGCCTCGACGCCCTCGGGCCCGACGAGTGGCGCGCGGCGCTGTCGTTCGCGGCCGCCGCGGCCGCCGTCACGGTGGGGCGGCGCGGCGCGGACCCGCCCCGACGCGACGAGCTCTGACCCGCCGCGGCCGTGCTCAGCCGAGTGCGGCGCGGACCTCGGCCGCCGCGCGCTCGCCCGACTCGACCGCGCCCTCCATGTAGCCGCGCCACTCCCGGGCGGTCTCCGTGCCGGCGAGGTGCAGACGGCCGACCCCGCGACGGAGCACGCCGGGTCCGCGGGCGTGGTCCAGCGGCAGCGTGAGGTTGGCGGTCGGGCAGCCGCCGGTCCACGGCTCGCGCTGCCAGTGGTGCTGGACCACTGCCTCCGGGGTGGCTGCTCGGTCGCCGAAGGCGCGGGTCAACGCGGCGAGCACGGCCGGGCGCAGGTCGTCGTCCGGTGCGTCTGCCGCCTGGCGTGCGGCGTCGCCGGTCACGAACGCGAGCAGCATCGGGACGCTGCCGTCGGCGCTGCAGTTGTCGAACACCACCTGGACCGGGCCGTCGGTCACCACTGCCTCGCCCCGCAAGCCGTCCGCACGCCAGAACGGCTCGTCGTACGCGACGAAGACCTTGGTCGTGCTGCCCATCTCGGTGGCCGCCAGCGTCGCCCGCAGCGGCTCGGGCAGCGGCGGCGTGTGGTCGATGGCCGCCAGCAGCGGCGGCGGGACGGCCGCCACGACGTGGCGCGCCCGGATCCGCTCCCCCGTCGACGCCGTCACCGTCACCCCATCGGTGTCACGCTCGATGGCGGCGACCGGACGTTCGAGCACGACGTCGAGGCCGTCCGCGAGCGCGGCACTGAACGCCTGCGTGCCACCGACCAGCCGCGTCTGCTGCGCGCCACCCTCGATCGCGGCGAGGTCGAGCAGGTCCCCGCCGGCCGCGGCCGCGTAGGCCGCCGCCCACGCGGCGGAGACACGCGTCGGCTCCTCGCCGAAGATCACCCGGACCGCCGCGTCGACCACCCGCCGGGCGCTGTCGTCGCCGATCGTGCTCGACAACGACGTGCCGAGAGCGGGCCAGCGGTCCATGCGTCCCCGCTCGGCCGTCCGCGCCATGACCCGCAGTTGGAGCAGCGCCGCGGCCATCCGCGCCAGCTGCACCGGCCCGAGGAGCGGCACCGTGCCGCCGTAGGTGGTCCGGTCGTCGCCGTCCACGACGAGCGAGTCACCCTCGTTCCACGTCGGGAAGCGCGCCAGCCCGAAGCGGTCCGCGAGCGCATGCATCCGGTGCTGCTCGGGCCCGAGCCACTGCGCGCCGAGGTCGATCGCCGCCCCGTCGAGCTCACTCGTCCACGTCCGCCCACCGACGCGGTCCCGTGCCTCCCAGACCACCACGTCGTGGCCTGCGTCGTGGAGCTCACGCGCAGCCGTCAGCCCCGCGAGCCCCGCCCCGACCACGACCACGTCACGCTCATCCATGCCCGCACCCTACGCGCGCAACCCCTGACCTCCCGCGGACCCCCGCCTCCGGAGGGCCCACCTCCCGATCGCTGCGCTCCACCAGCCGAGGCCCCCACGGGTGTGCCTCTCCCGGACAACATCCGAGCCACCAGAGGCACACCCCGCGAGCGCCGCCGCCCATCACGCGAGGTGTGCCTCACGCGGACAGCATTCGGGCCGGCAGAGGCACACCGGCTTGGTGTTGCACCGTGCGCGCCGGCGATGCCGGTGTCCACCCGCTCGCGATGTCCACAGGCGTCGAGGTTGCAGCAGCCGGCCCGGCGCTGATCGAGGGCACGGTGTCACCATGGGATGGCCGGAACTGCACACGATCGCCGCGCGGCAGGCTGGTGCCGTGCATCGCTCGGACGTCCTCGACTGCGACGTGCCGATCGCGACCTTCAACGCCCGCGCACGCCGCGGGGAGTGGTCGCGGCCGACGCACGGCGTCACGCTCCTCCCCGGGACCCCACCTGGTCCGCGACAGGACCTGTGGGTGGCGTTGCTCGCCACCGGGGGCGTGGCCGCCGGCCGGTCGGCGCTCTGGCTCCACGGGCGGGGGGACGCGACGCGTCGACCCGAGGTCCTGGGGCCGTTCGCACGGTCCGTGGCCCGCGACCCGGGCTGGGTCCTCCGCCGGTCGAGGACGCTGCGGCCGGAGCACGTGACCTCCGTCGACGACGTACCGCTGACGACGCTCGCGCGGACGTTCGCGGACCTCGCACCACGGCTCGGGGAACGTCGACTGCTGCACGCGGTCGTCCCCTGCCTCCGCGACGACAGGGTCCGGAAGGAGGACCTCGCCGCGGTGCTCGCCGACCTCCCCGCCGGTACGCCCGGACGCGGGGTGCTACGCACGGTCCTCGGGCAGCTCGAGGGGACGCGCTCGGACTCGGGCCTGGAGCACTCGGTGCGGACCGGCCTGGCCGACGACGGCATCCCGGTCCACCCGGAGCCGTACCCCTACCGCTGCGAGGACGGTGTCGTGGTCCATCTCGACATCGCCATCCCGACGCACATGGTGTACGTCGAGACCGACGGGCGACGCTTCCACAGCGACCCCGCGGCCTTCGAGGCGGACCGTGCGAGGTGGACCCAGGTCACGAGGTCGTGGCGCCCGGTCTGGGTCACGTGGGACCGGTGGCACCGCCGACGCGCCCAGGTCGTCGCCGACGTCCGACGTGCGATGGCGCTCGGCCCGCCGTGAACGAGGTGTGCCCCTCGCGGCTCGCATGCGAGCCAGGAGGGGCACACCCTTCGGATGGGGCGCGGCGGCGACGCAGTGCGGGGCGGGGCCGCGCGGTCAGTCGCTGGGGAGGCCGGTGCGGAGGTCGTCGATCAGCTGCTCGAGCTCCTGGCTGTGCACCACGGACATGCCGCTGGCCGGGGAGGCAGAGGCGACGCGCGACACGCAGCGCAGCTCGCGCTTCGGACCGTCCTCGGCGAGCTCGTCGAGGATGTTCCAGAGGCGGCCGTCCACGAAGCCCCACGGACCCATGTTGCGTGGCTCCTCCTGCGCCCAGACGACGTCGGTCGCGTTGCCGTAGCGCGCCAGCAGGTCACGCAGCTGCTCCGACGGGAACGGGTAGAGCTGCTCGACGCGCACGATGGCGGTCCGGGCGAGCTCCTCCTCCTTGAGACCGTCGCGAAGGTCGTAGGCGACCTTGCCGCTGCACAGCACGACGGTGCGGACCTCGTCCGCGTTCGGCTGCGCCGGGTCGTCGAGGACCTCCTGGAAGGCGCCGGTCTCGAACTCGCTGATGTCGCAGAACGCGTTCGAGGAACGCAGCAGCGACTTCGGCGTGAACACGACCAGTGGCTTGACCAGGCCCTCGCGCCGCACCTGCCGACGCAGGAGGTGGAAGTACTGCGCGGACGTGGTGCAGTTGGCGACCTGGATGTTGTCCTCGGCGCACAGCGTGAGGAAACGCTCGATGCGCGCCGAGCTGTGCTCCGGGCCCTGGCCCTCGTAGCCGTGCGGGAGCAGCATGACCAGCCCGGAGGTCTGGTCCCACTTGTCCTCGCTGGCCACGATGAACTGGTCGATGATGATCT
>JBFKQZ010000195.1:0-6072 GCA_041627475.1 Nitriliruptoraceae bacterium
CGGCGTCGGCGACCTCGGCGGCGTCGGTCGGGGCGGCGGGCGGCGTCGCCGTCACCGCACCCTCGATCTGCGCCTCCCAGTCGGCCGGCTCGTCGGGCGCCGCGGCCGCCGCTGGTGCGGCTGCCGCCTCCTCGACCGCGGGCGACGGCGTCGCTGGCTCCGGGGCCGGCTCCGGGTCGGGCAGCTCCTCGCCCTTCGCGTGTGCGAGGGCCTTGGCGTGCCGGTGCTCGACCTCGACGTCGTGCGCGACCATCCAGTCGTGGATCGCCTGTGTCTGCTCGACGTGCTCGCCCTTGGCGAACAGCCACAGCAGCTCGCTGTAGTTGGTCGCGTCGAGGTCCGCGCCGGCCTCCAGGGCCGCCATCGACACCTGCAGCGCCGCGTCGGTCTGCTTCGCGTCGAGCATCGCGTGGACGATGCGCATCAGGTCGCTCGCCGCGGGCGTGGCGCCTGCACCGAGCAGCTCGTTGACGACGGCGACCGCGTCGCCGAGGCGGTCGGCGCCGAGCAGCGCACGCAGCAGCGAGCCCCAGTGCTGGCCGTGGGTGAGCGTGCCGTTGCCGAGCAGCTCGCTCAGCAGGGCCCGCGCCCCGTCCAGGTCGCCGCCGCGGATCGTCTCCTCGACGATCCCCCGGGCAGCGCGACGGTCACGCGGCACGCCGACCTCGGCGGCCTCGTCGAACAGCCAGCGCGCCATCGCGAGGTCGTCGGCCTGGAGGAACGCCTCGACCGCCGACGCGACCTTCTGCGGCGACACGGGGATGCCCAGGAGCAGCGCCCAGTGCAGCGCACCCGTCGCACGACGGTGGTTGCCGGCCGCCAGCGTGACGTCGAACAACCCGTCGACGTTGTCACCGCTCGGGATGCGCCCGTGCTCGAGCAGCTGCTCGACCATGGCCCACGCGCCCTCGACGTCCTCGGCGGCGATGCGGGCCGCCAGCATCTGGTTGTGGTGGAACGAGTTGGGCTGCACGCCCACCTCGCCCATGCGGGCGACCGTCGCGGCCACGGCGTCCGCGTCACCGGCACGGGCGTAGCCGTCGAGGATCGCGGTCAGCACGTCCTGCGACTCGAGCACGCCCGCCTCCAGCAGGGTGTCGAGCAGCTGCTCGGCGCGGTCGGGGTGACCGGCCCCGGCCATCATCTCGACGAGCCCCTCGCCCTGCTCGGCGGTCGGGGGCGTCCCGGCCTCGAGCATCAGCTCGACCTGCGCGACCGAGTCCTTGATCGCCCGGCGCTCGTGCAGGTCGGCGAACATCGCCTCGTAGTCCTGCCTGCTCGCACCGCGCCCCTCGGCCGCGAGTCGCCGCAGCAGGGCGCGTGCCGCCGGGAAGCGCTTCGCCCGGACGTGCAGCGTGAGCAGCTCCGGGAGCTGGTCGATCCCCGGACGCAGGCCCTCCTCGTGGAGCGCGTCCAACTCGGCGATCGCAGCGGCGAGCTGCCCGGTCCGGGCGGTGGTGATGGCGAGGTCGAAGCGGACGGCCGGGTCGACCTCCATCCCCGCGTCACGCATCCGCTGGACGACCGCACGGGCACCGGCCGGGTCACGACCCACGAGGTTCGCCTCGAGCAGCAGCCCGAGGTGCTCCTGGGTGACCACGACGTCCCGCTGCTCCATCGAGCGCAGCACGCTGCGGGCCATCTGGAGGTCACCGGCGCCGGCGAAACGGCGGAGTGCCTCGGTGTACTTGTCGGTCGATGCGTCCATGGGATGCTCCCCCGGCCGGCCGCACCCCCGACGCAACGGCGGAGGGCACCGACCCCAGCTGCCGCCGTGGGCGGGTGACCCGGTCGGGTCACGGCCCGCAACGCTACAGGTCGGCCGTGCCCAGTCACACGTCCTTCGAGTCAGAGCAGGGCGTCGAGCCCCACCGTCACGCCGTCGAGGTCCGCCACGCCGCGCACGGCGAGGACGATCCCGGCGGCGAAGCTCTCCCGGCTGGTCGAGTCGTGCCGCAGCGTCAGCAGCTCGCCCGTGCCCCCGAACAGCACCTCCTGGTGCGCGACGAGCCCGGGCAGCCGGACGGCGTGGACCGGCACGCCCCGGTGGGTGAAGCCGCGTGCGCCGGGGTGGTCGTCGTCGCCGCCGACGACCGACGGGGTCGTGGTCCTCGCGTCCGCGATGCGGTCGGCGGTGGCCAGCGCGGTGCCCGACGGCGCGTCCGCCTTGCCGTCGTGGTGCAGCTCGACCACCTCGACGTGCGGCAGGTGGCGCGCAGCCTGCTCCGCGAACTGCTGGAGCAGGACGGCACCGAGGGCGAAGTTCGGGACGACGAGGGCGTTGGCCGCGACGTCCTGTGCCTCCAGGTCAGCGACGTCCTCGGCGGTCACGCCGCTGGTGCCGACGACGGCGTGGACCCCGCGCTCGCGGAGCGCCGCGGCGTGGCGGGCGCCGTTGGGCGGGCGCGTCACCTCGATGGCGACGTCGACGTCGACGTCGAGGTCCTCGATGGCGCCGACGACCGTCACCCCCTGTCCGACGCCGACGACGTCCCCCAGGTCACGGCCGGCAGCGCTGGGCTGCACGGCAGCGACGAGGTCGATCCCGTCCGCCGCGTCCAGGGCCCGGCACGCGACCGTGCCGAGCCGTCCACCGGCTCCGACCACTGCGACCCGCACGCCCGGCTCCTCCGTCGTCGACCGAGGAGCCTAACGGCGGATCACGTGGTCACTCCGTCGCGAGCTGCGCCGCGATCTGGGCGAGGGCCTCCTGCGACTGGGCGTTGCCGGAGCCGACGACGATCCCCTCGCGGTCCACGAACACCCAGTACGGGTAGCTCTCGAGCCCGTAGGCCGCTGCGATGCTGTTGTCGGCGTCGACCACCGTCGGGACCATCCACCCGAGCTCACGCAGCCACTGGTCGGGCGGGAAGTTCGGCTGTCCAGGGTCGATGCCGGTCGCCACGGCGCGCACCTCGACCCCGTCGGGGAGACCGTCCTCCTCGAGCCAGGCGTTGATGACCGGGACCTCGGCGTTGCAGAACCTGCACCAGTGGGCCAGGAAGACGACCATCGTCGCCTCGCCCTCGATCGGCAGCTCGTTCTGCCCCTCGCTCAGCAGGGCATCGGCACGCACGTACGGCGCCGCGACCCCGGTCGCACCGGTGGGCACCGGGGTGCCCTCGATCGTGGGCTGGCTCACCCTGGCGAGGTCGAAGCCCGTGGCCTCGGTGTCGCCACCTCCGGCGAAGACGGCCACGCCGAGCGCGACGAGCACGATGAGGAGACCGCCGACGACGAGCGGCGTGCGCGAGGCCGAACCGCGACGGGAACGGCGGCGGGAACGAGTTGCCATGGGATGCTCACTTGCTGCGTGCCGGGACGCGGTCGCGCGTCCGGGCGTCGGAGGGGGCGGCGTCCGACGCCGCGACCGGCGTCGGGACCGACAGGAGGACCAGCACCGCGAGGAAGCCGCAGGCGGCCATCGTCGGGATGGTCAGCAGGCCGAAGACGTCGACCCAGATCGCGCTGCACGGCGCGTCCGTCGAGCACGTGGACGCGCCCGACAGCGACGGCACGCGCTGCAGCGCGACGTGCCAGGAACTGATCGCCAGACCGATCCCGGCCAGCACGCGGCCGTACACCCGCACCGCCGGGTCGCGGCGGATCGCAGCGACGACCAGGAGCACCGCGAGCGAGTACATCGCGATCCGCTGGTACCAGCACAGCTCGCACGGCACGAAGCCGGCGACCTCGGAGTACCACAGGCTGCCGACCATGGCCGTCGTCGCCACGGCAGCCGCGATCGGCAGGGACTGCTCGCGCACCGCCAGCGTCGCCGGGCTGCGGCGCAACGCCAGCAGGAGCAACGAGCCGGGGCCTGCGACGAGTGCCAGCACGCCGAGGAAGCGGCTGACCTCGGTGACGGGGGGCATCGCTGCTCCATGGTCGATCGTGCCGGGCTGACCGGCTGCAGCCAGCCTGCCGCTGGCGTCCGGCCGCGACACGGGACCTAGGACCCCGGGCGCGAGGACCGTCAGGCCCCGCGTGCGACCACGGGTGCGCCGGTGTCCCGACCTTCGACGTCGACGACACGTTCGGTGCGCAGGAAGCGGAAGAACGCCCAGGTCGCGACCGCACTCAGCAGGTGCCACACGGCGTGTGCCTGCAGCGGCGAGTCCGGGTCGCACGTCGGGCTGTCGCCGGTCCCCGTCTGCCAGATGGTGAACGCGAGCAGGAACGAACCGGTCCCGACCCAGAACCACGGCGTGTACCGCCGGGTCGCCGTGGCGGGGCCCCGCGCCAGCACGGCGGGCAGCCAGAACAGCACCACCCACCAGTACTCGCCCGGTGCGGCGGCCATCTCCACCGGGGTGATCCCGAAGACGGCAGCCACCACGAACCCCACCAGGCCGGAGGACCACCGGAGCACCGGCGACCACGCCCGGTGCAGGGCCTCGGAGATCATCCACAGGGCGATCGAGAGACCGAACAGGTCGAGCCCGATGCCGAGGTCGGACCCGAACAGCCAGTACAGCACCGCATAGCCGCCGAGCAGCGCGCCGTACCACTGGAGCAGCGTGCGGGTGGACCAGCCCGCCAGGGCACGCACGTTCAGCAGCCAGGGCACCAGGATGTAGGCCACCATCGAGACGTTGTCGAGCCACGCCCCGAAGAAGGTGTGGCTGCCGTGCATGACCATCGAGCCCGGACCGAGGAACGTGGCCGCCGCGGCGTACAGCAGCGGCACCCTGCGGTTGCCGTGGAACGGGCTCCAGCCGGCGCGGCCCTCCAGCTCGTCACGTGCGAGGGTGCGGAACATCGCCAGCCCGACGAGGACGAAGCCGAGGTTGCCGAGGGTGTTCGCGGGCTCCCGCAGCAGCCCCGGCGCGACGCGCTCGCACCACCGCGACACCGCGCCGATCGCCTGCTCGTTGGCCGCAGGCGGTCCCCACCCGAGCAGGCCCGCGGTGACGAACGCGACCGCGAACACCACCAGCGCCCCGGCCGCGAACCGGAGGGGGCGGTAGGCGTCCATGCGGCGACCCTAGGCCCCGCCGCCGGTCACGGCAGCGCGACGCGGCCCGGGTCGACCGGACCGACCACGGCGAGGTGGCGGACCCCGCCGAGGACCTCCTCGGCGAGGCCGCGCACGTCCTCGAGCGTGACCTGCTCGATGCGCTGCAGCACCGCGTCGGTGTCGAGCACCGGCAGGTCCGACGTGACCCAGCGACCGAGCCGGCTCATGCGGGACCCGACGTCCTCGCCGCCGAGCACCACGGCACCCTGGAGGCTGCCGCGCGCCCGTGCGACCTCCTCCTCGGTGAGCGTCGCCGGCAGCCGGTCCAGCTCGTCGAGCAGCACGGTCACCAGCTCCTCGTAGCGCTGCGGTGCCACACCGCCGTACACGCCCCACATCCCCGCGTCGCTCCACGAGCTCGTCCACGAGTACGTCGCGTAGCCGAGGCCGCGGTCCTCCCGCACGGCCTGGAACAGCCGGGACGACATGCCCGAGCCGAGGATCGTGTCGAGCACGCCCAGCGTCGCACGGCGCCCGTCGCCGAGCGTCACGCCCGCGCCGCCGATCGCGACGTGGACCTGCTCCGTCGGCCGGTGCAGCAGGGAGGTCGACGACTCTGCCACCGGGTCCGGCGTCCGGCGGGCGGGCCGCTCGCCACCACCGCGGCCGAGGTCGCCGAGGTGCGCGGCCACGAGGTCGCGGACGGCCGCGTGCTCGAGGTTGCCGGCCGCCGCGACCACGACGTTCCCGGGGCGGTACCAGCGCTCGTAGAAGGCGTGGACCCGGTCACGCGGCATTGCCGCAACGCTCACCGCCGTACCCAGCGCGTCACGCGCCAGCGGGTCGTCGCCGACGACCTGCTCCACCAGCGCGGTCCCGGCGAGGTCCTCGGGCGTGTCGTTGTGGATGTCGATCTCCGACAGCACGACCTGCCGCTCGGCATCGACGTGCTCGGCCGTGTTGCGCGCCGACGTCAGCATGTCACCGATGACGTCGACCGCCAGTGGCAGGTCACGGTCCAGGACGCGGGCGTGGAAGCAGGTGAGCTCGCGCGTCGTGAACGCGTTCAGGTCGCCCCCGATCGCGTCGAACTCCTCGGCGATGTCCCGCGC
>JBFKQZ010000196.1:0-6010 GCA_041627475.1 Nitriliruptoraceae bacterium
GCATCCTGCCGCGCCGGGGCAGGTCACGCAGGCGCTGCTGGCCATGTCAGGTTAGCGTACGACCGTCGACCAGCAGCCTGCGGAGGTGCCTGTGGACCCGTTCGTCAGCGGTGAGTGGCTGGAGGAGCACCTCGACGAGGTGGTCGTCTGCGACGTCCGATGGGATCCGGACGGCGACACGATCAAGGCCTACAACGAGGGTCACGTGCCGGGTGCCGTCCAGGTCGACCTCGACCGCGACCTCGCGTCCGCGCCCACGACGGAGGAGGGGCGGCACCCGCTGCCGGACCCTGCCACGTGGTCGGCGACGCTGGGCCGGCTCGGCATCGGGCCCGACGACCGCGTCGTCGCCTACGACGACGGTGTCGGGGCCATCGCGGCCCGGCTGGTGTGGATGCTGCGGGTCAGCGGGATCGAGGCGGCGCTGCTCGACGGTGGGTTGGCGGCCTGGGAGGGCGAGCTGTCGACCGAGCCGGTCCTGCGTCGCCCCACGATCGTCCCGTTGCGTCCGTGGCCGTCGGAGGTGCTGGCCGACATCGACGAGACCGCCGGGGCCCCCGTCGTGCTCGACGCACGCGACGCGGCGCGCTACCGCGGTGACGACGCCGGTCCCGACCGGCGGGCGGGCCACATCCCCGGGGCGCACCACGTCCCGTTCACCGGCAACGTCGACGAGCGCGGGTTCCTGCGTGACGAGGACGAGCTGCGCGCCGTCTACGAGCCGCTGTCTGCCAAGGCGACCGAGGACGAACCGGTCATCGCGTCCTGCGGCTCCGGCGTGACGGCCTGCCACGACCTGCTGGTCCTCGAGCACCTCGGGCTGCCGGCCGGTCGGTTGTTCCCCGGCTCGTGGAGCCAGTGGGCCGCCGACCTCGCGCGCCGTGTCGCGCTCGGTGACGAGCCCGGCGGCGAGTGAGTCAGAGGGCGCGGACCTCGTCGCCGACGCACAGCTCGCCGCCCTCGACGACCGTCGCCGTGAGCCCGCCGTGCCCGCGCATGGCCTGGTAGCCACCCGGACCGAGGGCCTCCTCCATGCGTGAGCACGGGTGGCAGGCCCCGGTGCCCTCCAGGACGGCGTCGCCGATGCGGAAGCGCAGGCCCTTGAGCGCCAGCAGGGGGATGCCCCGCACGACGAGGTTGCGTCGCAGCAGCGCCGGGTCGACCGGCCCGTCGCGTCCGAGCAGTGCGCCGACGGTGTCGAGGTGCTCCGCCTGCACCAGCGTCACCTGCCGGGGCGAGGGTGCGCTGCGCGGCACGCGGTCGCTGCGACGGTCCCCGGCCAGGCCACGGTCGGCGATGGCGGTGGTCGCCTCGCGGTCGACCGGGGTCGCCCTGCGTCCCGGCCGCAGCAGGATCCGCTCCAGCCGGCCCACCTGCGGCACCGTGCTGGTCAGCTCCTGCAGGTCGGCCATCGTGTCTCCCGGTCGGGCGCGGACCGTAGCCTCGCCCCCGTGCTGACCCTGACCCACGACGTGACCAGTCCCGCCGCCGCGCTCGCCGTGGCGCGCTTCGACCGCCTGGCTGCGGCCGGGCTGCCGGTCCGGTTCCGGGGGATCGACGTCCTCGGGGTCGACGCGACCCTGCCGGTGACGCTCGACGTCCTGGCCGAGCTGGACCGGGTGCAGCCGCGGGCCGCCGAGCTCGGTGTCGTCCTGCACCGGCCCAGCCGCCGTCCGTCGACGGCCCGGGTGCACCTGGTGGCCGATCTCGCCGAGGCGGCTGGCTGCGGCCCCGCCTGGCGTGCGGCGACCTACGGGGCGTACTGGCGCGAGGACGCCGACATCGGTGACCCCGACGTCCTGGTGGGTCTCGCCGACGAGGTCGGGCTCGACGCCGACGCGGTCGCGGCCGTGCTCGCGGACGACGCGGCGGTCGCCGAGGTCCGGCGGCGGACCAACAGCGCCCGCGCCGAGGGGATCGGTGGGGTCCCGGTGCTGGTGGCGCACGGGACGCTGGTCAGCCCGGACCTCGACGACGACGCGCTCTGGGCCCTCGCCGAGGCCTGACGGCCGTGTCACACGTGGGCAGTAGGGTCCGGCCCGATGGAGACCGCCACCCCCGCCCAGACCCGCGTCCGCGACGAGCTGCTCGCGTGGGGCGCCGAGCGCCCCGTCGTCGACCCCGGTCTCGCCGTGGAGCTCCGTGCTGCCCTGGAGGACGGGGCACGTGCCGTCCTGCAGCGGCACGGCGTCGACACCGACGGCGACGAGCGCGACCGCTACGACGAGACCGTGTGGGTCTCGAAGTCGCGGCTGGACCGGCTCGTCTGCGACGGGCTCTACCGCGCGGCCCTCGAGGAGCCGTTCACGTACAACGCCGCGATCGCGGTCGGCACGATCGCCCACCGGGCCATCGAGCTCGACCACGCCACGCGACGGGCGCACACCCCGGAGCGGGTGCTCGAGGAGGTCTGGCGCGAGATCGTGACCCAGCCGGGGGACCGGCTCGCGGCCTTCGCCAACGGACTCGACGACGTCGCCGCCGCCGACCTGCGCCAGCAGGCCGAGCAGCTGCTCACCGAGCACCGGGACGTCTGGCCGCCGCTGCCCTCCGCGCTGCACGTGCGGATGGAGCAGCAGGTGCGCGTCGAGCTCCTCGACGGTCGCGTGGTGCTGCTCGGGACACCGGACCTGACCCTCGGGCGGGTGCGGGACGACCGCGCCCGGATGCTGCTGGTCGACCTCAAGACCGGCTTCCGCCGACCCGAGGTGGAACGCCAGGAGCTGCGCTTCTACGCCTTGCTGCTGACGCTCAAGCACGGCCAGCCGCCGTTCCGCTGGGCGTCGCACTACGTCGCCGAGGGCGCGTGGGACGTCGAGGACTTCCGTCCGGAGCTCCTCGACACGGCGGTCCGGCGCGTCCTCGACAGCATCGACCAGGCGGTGCGGCTCGCCGACGAGGACGCCGAGGAGCGGCTCCGCACCGGCCGTTGGTGCCGGTTCTGCCCCCGCCGCGACACCTGCCCGCCGTACCTGTCACAGGGTGATGGCACGGTGGGACCATGAACACCTCGACCGACCACCGTCCACCGCTGCGGCCCTTCCACACGCCGGTCCGCGGTCACGTCTTCGCGCACCGGCCACCGTCCGGCGCGCCGCTGGAGCGCACGCCGCTGACCCTGCGTGCCGAGCCGGACAACCCCGCCGATCCGTACGCGGTGGCCGTCTGGGCCGACGGCGGGGGAGAGCCGTGGCGGGTCGGTTACCTCGAGCGCGCCGTCGCCGCGCGGCTCGTCCCGTACGCCGGCACCGCGCTGGAGGTCACCTTCGCGGGGTGGTGGGAGGAGCCGGAGGGACGCTGGCGCCGTCCGGTGGTGCAGATCGGTCCTGCCGGGCACGCCGCGCGACCACGTCGCCGCAGCAGCGTGCGGCGACTGCCGCCCGCCCGGGTCGTGCGCGCGGCCTAGCCCTCGGCGGTCTCGCTCGGGTCAGCGTCGGGTGACTCCGAGGGCGACGGTGTCTCCGTCGGCGACGGCGACTCCTTGGGGCTCGGGCTCGGCTCGGGGGCCGGCTCGGGGTTGTACTCGACGATCTTCGTCGCGGCGACGTAGGCGTTCGACCAGTCGTCGGTGCTGACGTCGCCGCCCTCGCGCACGACGGTCCGCGTCAGTGGGACGTAGAACCCGTCGATGCCGCCCTGGACGACCTTCTCCGCGCCCGGCGGCAGGTCACGGTTGACCCGGCGCTCGGTGCGGAACGGCTTGATGTTCTGACGACTGCCGACGTCGGCACGGACCTCGGTGACGTCCGTCCGCCCGTAGAACGAGACCGTGATCGACGTCCCGGTGTACGACGTGCGCACCACCACGGGGGCGCCGGACGTGTTGGTGAAGCGGACGTCGATGTCGGGGGAGGGGTAGTTGAGCGTCGCCTCGCGGGCCATCGGGTAGCGCGAGATGTAGAACGAGTGCGGCTTGTAGGCGTCGGGCTCGAAGCCGGCGAAGAACACCGCGTTGACCGTCGTCGTGCCGAACTGCGACACCCCACCACCGCAGGAGTCGACGATCTCGCCGTCGAGGATCATGCCCGCCGGCGCGAAGCCCTTGCTGCACTCGCGCACGCCGGAGATCTGGTTGATGCTGAACTGCTCGCCGGGCAGCACCATCGTCCCGTCGACGAGGTCCGCGAGGCGCTGGATGTTGGTGACCCGAGCGGCGCAGCAGGCGTGGTAGGTCGTGAAGGTCGACAGCAGGTGCGTCGGGACCTGCTCTCGCGCCTGCTCAGTCGAGAACTCGGGCGGGTACTCGGCCAGCGGCAGACGGACGCTGCGCTCGGCGCGGCGCACCGTGTCGGTGAGGGTCTCGGCGGCGAGGCCCGGCTCGACCTCGGTCCCGGTCCGGCCCGGGACCACGTCCACGGTCACGGCGACCTTGGACCACCTGGCGTCGTCCATGTCGTCGAAGCTCGTGGGCGGTCGGCGCGGCACGTCGTAGGAGGCATTGCGAGCGTCGCGCAGCAGCGGGTCGGCGAGCGGCTGCAGCACCTCCTCGACCGCAGCCGGCGTCACGACCAGCTCGAGCGTCGCGTTCGCGCCCGTGCCGACCTGCTCGCTCGAGAGCAGCGCCGCCACCTCACGCGGCGAGAGGTCGAGCTCGCCGTCCTCGGACGTCAGTGTCAGGTCCTCGGCGATCGCGTCGCGCGCCTTCTCGGCGAGCGCCTCGACGTCGGCCGGGTCCGTCTCGGGCTCCACGACCTCGACGGGCAGCTCGAGCGTCTCCGGCCCCGGGACGTCGAGTGCGTCGACGACGAGCGCGGTGGCCGCGTCCTGCCGGGTGGTCACGCCCGCCGTGGGGTCGGTCGTGGTGACCGTCAGCGTCACGGGGTCGACGGCGACGTCACCGGGCGACAGCGGCGTGTCGACCTCGGCCGCGATCGCAGCGATGCGGGCCTCGAGGGCGTCATGGTCGACCTCGACGTCGATCTCCAGGGTCACGTCGGTGCCACGGAGCGCCGCGATGCGGTCCGCGAAGAACGAGCCGTCGCGCCCGGCCCCGAGGGCCTGGTCCACGAGCGCGTCGACGTCGACCGCGGCCCCGATCTCGACCGGGTCGACCGGGAACTCCCGGCCGTCGTGCGTGAAGACGACGCCCTCGTCGGACCGCTCGGCGGCGATGGCCGCGAGCCGTTCGCGGGCGTCGTCCGGCCCCAGTCCGCCGAGGTCGGTGCCCGCGACCGTCACGCCGGCGAGGACCTCGCCGCTGCGTGCCGTCGCGACACCGAGCGCGGTCACGAGCGCGACCGCGACGACCCCGAGGACGGCGCTCCCGATGACGATGGACCGTCGGGACATCGTGCTCCTCGTGCAGTTCCTGCCGTTCCGGCAGTGTTGTCGGCTCTCGAACGCTACCGCACGACGGCCCGGACCACGTGGTCCGGGACCGTGCGCAGACCGATCGCCGGGGTGGGGTGGTGTGCGGCACCACCGATACCCTCGACCGCCGACGCGGCCCCGGCGGGCCGCCCGTCGCACCTCATCGACCCGCGCTCCCGAACCCAGGTCGCCCCGTCCGCCGTCCGCTCGTCGCTGCCCTCCTCGTCGCCGCTCTCGCGGCGATGCTCGTGCCGTGGGCTGCCGCGGCCGAGGGTGACGCCGAGGAGCACCCGCTCCTCCAGCGTGCACGTGCGAACGTCGAGGAGGTCGCGGCCGAGCTGGCCGCCGCCGGCCGGGACCGTGACGCCGCGGCGGCCGCGCTCGACCTCGCCGACCAGCGGCTCGCCGAGGTCGAGCAGCGGGTCAACGAGGCGTCCAACGCCGTGCGCAACCAGGAGATCGAGGTCGAGCTCGCCGGCCAGCGCCTCGACCAGCTCGAGCGCGAGGTCGCGGCGCTCGAGGGGGGCCTGCAGGACATGGCGCGGTCGCTGTTCGTCAACGGGACCGGCTCGGAGCTCGAGGTCATCCTCGCCTCCGGGGACGTCCAGGCAGCGATCGACCGCACGGCGTTCCTCGACGTGGTCAGCGAGACCGACCGGGCTGCGCTGCAGGAGGCACGGGCCTCACGGATCGCCCTCGC
>JBFKQZ010000197.1:0-5970 GCA_041627475.1 Nitriliruptoraceae bacterium
CCGTGCGCGGCACCGCGGGCGTCCGTCGACGCCGGTTCCCCGTGACGGCACGATGGAAGATCGCCACACGGGGAAGCGGGCATGCCCACCACGTTCGACATCGACACCCTCCGACGTGGCCACGCCGAGCACGACGCGGCCACCCTCACGTCCCTGTACGCCGACGACGCCGTCGTCGAGATCATCGACGCCTCGAGTCCTCCCAGCCAGCCCATGCGACTGGAGGGCACCGAGCAGATCCGTGCCTTCTACGACGACATCTGCAGCCGCGACATGACCCACGAGGTGGCCGACGCGTTCAGCGACGGCGAGCACCTCGCCTTCCGGGTCGCCTGCGAGTACTCGACGGGCGAGCGCGTGCTGACCTCGGAGACCTGCGACCTGCGCGACGGCCGGATCGTCCGCGAGACCATCGTCCAGGCCTGGGACGGGTGACGCCACCACGGACACGGCTCCGTAGCCTGCGCCCGGGACCACCGGGGGCGCGCATGACCACGACCACACCAGCAGTCCGGACCAACCCGCTGCTGGGCGAGGCACTGGCGCTCAAGCACGACTTCCTCGCCACGATCGAGCGGGCCCGTGCCGAGCACGGCGACATCGTCCACATCCCGGTCGGCCCGAAGCCGCTCGGTCGCAGCCTGCTCGCGGTGTTCCACCCCGACGGTGTGCAGCAGGTGCTGTCGGGTGAGCGTGGGTCGTTCCACAAGGACACCCCGGTCAACAAGGAGATGCGCGACTCGCTCGGTGACGGCCTGCTGACCTCCGAGGGCGAGCGCTGGGTGGCACAGCGTCGGATCATGCAGCCGCTCTTCACCCGCCCCAAGGTCCGCACGTTCACCGACCTGATGGTCGAGGCAGCCGCCGACGCGGCCGACCGCTGGGCCGCGACGGACGGCCCGGTCGACCTCGGCCGCGAGATGACCGCCTATGCGACCGTCGTCGTCGGCCGCGCCATCTTCGGCTCGGACCTCACCGACCTCGTCGACGTCTTCACCGACCACGTCCCCACCGTCAACGCGCTGACGCTGAAGCGCTCCTTCAACCCGATCCCGCTGCCGCGGTCCGTACCGACGCGCGAGAACCGCCGTCTCAACGCCGCGAGTGCCGAGGTCGAGCGGGTGGTCGACCTGCTGATCGAGGGCCGGATCCGGACCGGCGAGCGGCAGGACGACCTCGTGTCGATGCTGCTCGACGCGACCGACCCCGAGACCGGCGAGGGCCTGTCACCGACCGAGATCCGCGACCAGGTGCTGGTCACCCTCGCCGCCGGCCACGACACGACCGCGACCGCGATGGCCTTCGCGCTGCACCTGCTCGGCCACCATCCGGACTGGCAGGCGAAGGCGCACGCCCACGTCGACGAGGTCCTCGGCGACCGCGCCGCCGACGCCGGGGACGAGCGCTCTCTCGACCTGGTCGAGCGCATCGCCAAGGAGGCCATGCGGCTCTACCCCAGCGCCTACGTGACCGGCCGCATCGCCGTGCACGACACCGAGATCCTCGGCCACCCGGTGCAGGCCGGCCAGGAGGTCATCGTCAGCCCGTGGGTGACCCACCGCCACCCCGACCTGTGGGACGACCCGCTGACGTTCGACCCGGACCGCTTCCTCCCCGACGCCGAGAAGGCCCGACACCGCTACGCGTGGTTCCCGTTCGGCGGCGGCCCGCGCCTGTGCGTCGGCATCCACTTCTCGATGCTCGAGCAGGTGCTCGGCCTGGCGACGATCCTGCAGCGCGTCGAACTGCGCAGCCTCGTCGACCACGTCGACCTCGAGACCGGCATCACGCTGATCCCGGCCTCCCCCGTCGTGACCGAGGTGACCGCGCGCTAGGGCGACCGCCGCCGGTGGCGACCCGACCACCCCACCGGTGAGGGGTGTCGGGCCCGCGCCTGCCTCCGTAGGGTGGGTGGATTGACGGGGGAGCATGATCATGACGGTCATCGAACGAAGTGCGGTGGTGCACCTGCCGCTGGACGAGACCTGGGATGCCTTCTACGGCAACCAGATGCAGAACTGGGTCGAGCTGAGCGACTCGGTCGTCGAGGTGCGCGACTACGAGGTGCACGAGGACGGCACGCCCGAGTACGTGATGGTGAACCAGGCGGGACCGATGCGGATGAGCCACCGCTCGGTCTACCGGCTGTACGACCCACCGTTCACGGCCGTGGACGACACGCTGGAGAGCTCGTTGGGCGGCCGGTTCGTCGTCAGCCACCAGGAGGTCGAGGGCGGCACCCGGGTGACGCACCGCTGGGACGTGGAGCCGCACGGCGTCATGCGCCTGCTCTTCCCGCTCATGCGACGCGGCATGGAGCGCAGCTTCCAGCAGGACCTCGACCACATCGTCGAACGGCTGGAGCACCGCGACGACTAGTTGTCCCCAACGACGGGGTGTGGACACCCCCTCGGTAGGGACAACTTCCGTCACAGCAGGCGGACCACGTGCTGCTCGATGTCGTCGGCGGTCCAGCCGGGCCAGCCGTGGAGCATGCCGCGCCACTCGTCGGGGATCGCCGACGCGCCCCAGCGGGCCCCGAGCACCATGCCCGCGATCGCCGCCACGGTGTCGGTGTCACGGCCGATCCGCACCGCCGCCTCCAGGGCGTCGGCGAGGTGGCGCTGCGGGTCGTCGTCCGGGACCGGCGTCTGGCTGATCGCTGCGTGGGCGGCCTGGAGCCCACCGACGACCCAGCCGTTGTTCGTGAAGCTGCCCGGCGGGTAGGTCTCGGCGTCCTGCAGCCAGGCGCCCCAGTTGCCCGCCGCCTCGTCGTCCAGCAGATCCAGCCCGTCCCAGACGCCGTCGAGGCGCTGCTCGCGGACGGCCCGGTCGATCGCGACGCACCAGAGCACGCAGCCCTCGGCCGCGAGCGGGTCGCCGTGTGTCAGGTGGGACACCTCCCGAGCCGCTGCAGCCATGGCCTGGTCGTCACCGAGGTACGCAACAGCGACCGGTGAGGTCCGCATCAGCGAGCCGTTGCCGGCGGCACCGTCGGGTCGCCGCGCGTAGTACTCGTCCGCCGACGCCCGCAGGCGGGACGGCACGCCGCGGCTGCCGGCCAGCACCGCGCGGGTCGAGTTGCCGACGTCCTTCGGGCCGCCCTCGAACCACTCGAGGAAGCCCGCACCGATCGCCTCGAGGTCGAGCCCGCCGTCGGCCAGCACCCGCAGCACGGCGCAGGCCTGGGCGGTGTCGTCGGTCCACTCCCCCGGCGCGAAGCCCATGGTCCCGGTCCTCATCACGATCGGCTCGTCCGGGTCGGGGATCGTGAACTCGTAGCCGGCGCCGAGCGCGTCGCCGGCCGCACCGCCGAGCACCGCACCGACCGCCCGGTCGACCATCTTCTCGTCCTGCGTCATGCCGCACCCCCTCCCACGAACCGGTAGAAGCTGGCCGGCCGGTGGCTGACGTCCTCCTCCAACCGCCCGGTGTCCTCGAGCTCGCCGCTGTTGAGCATCCGCCGCCGGAACGACTGCTTGTTCAACCGCGCCCCGCCGACGACCTCGTGCACTGCCTGGAGGTCCCGCAGCGTGAACTCGTCGGGCAGCAGCTGGTAGCCGACCGGCGTCCAGTCGAGCTTGCCCCGCAGGCGCTCCACGGCCGTGGTCACGATCCGTTCGTGGTCGAACGCGAGCGCGGCCGCCGTCCCGTCCACGGTCACCTGCCAGTCCCCGTCGTGCTCGACGATGGTCGCGACGGCGGTGTCGGCGTCCTCGGCGGTGCTGCCGCGGAAACGGTCGACGTCCACGAGCGCCATGTAGGACACCGACAGCACACGGGTGCGCGGATCACGGTCGAGGTCCCCGAACGTGTAGAGCTGTTCGAGCCAGACGTCCTCCAGCCCGCCCTTCACCCGCAGGACGCGCCGTGCGGCGTCCTCCAGCGTCTCGTCGAGCTGGACGAACCCGCCCGGCAGCGCCCACGCCCCGGCGTACGGATCCTCCGGCCGACGGTGCACGAGCACGCCGAGGTGGGCGTCCACGACCGTCAGGATCACGACGTCGACGGTCACCGACGGGCGGTCGAAGTCGTTGGGGTCGTACAGGTCGGTCGTCGCCACGGGCTGCCTCGTCCTCGGTCGCGTGGGACGCACCCTATTGACTTCTGCGCATCACGTCAATAAGGTTATGAGCACTAGGTACAGAACTCCGGGACAGGAGGTCCCCCGATGGCTGACGTCACCAACTACGGACTCGTCCGTCGGCTGCGCAGCGAGCCGACGATCCACACGCTGCGGTTCCGCCGGGGCGCACTCGTCGCGGAGGGACGGGGCCTCGCGTTCCTGTTCCGCCCCGCGGTGACCGGCGTCGCCGAGGTCCCCGTCGACGACCGCGACGCCACCTTCCTCTTCCGCGCCCGCACGCTCGACTTCCAGGAGGTCGCGGTGCAGGGCGTCCTCACCTACCGCGTGGCGGACCCCGCCCGCCTCGCCGACCGCGTCGACTTCACCATCGACCTGCGCGACGGCACCTGGCGCAAGGAGCCGCTGGAACAGGTGGCCGGGCTGCTCACCCAACTGGCCCAGCAGGCCGTGCTCGACGACCTGGCCGTGCAGGACCTGCGCGACGCGGTCAGCGTCGGCATCGCACGGACCCGCGAGGCGATCACCGGGCGGCTCGTCGGCGATCCACGGCTCGACGACCTCGGGATCGAGGTCGTCGCCGTCCGGGTCCAGGCCGTCCAGCCGTCCGCCGAGCTGGAGGCCGCGCTGCAGACCCCCGTGCAGGAACGCGTGCAGCAGGAGGCCGACGAGGCCCGCTTCGCCCGTCGAGCGCTGGCCGTCGACAAGGAGCGGGCCATCGCCGAGAACGAGCTCGCCAACCGGCTCGAGCTCGCACGGCGCGAGGAGGAGCTGATCGGCCAGCAGGCCACCAACCGTCGCCGCGAGATCGTGGACGACGCCGAGACCGACCGGCTTTCGACGGCCGCCGAGCTCGAGCAGCGCCGAACACGGGCCGCGACCCAGCGCGAGCTCGATCGGCTGGAGGCCGAGGCCGCAGCGGCCGCGATGGAGCTGCGTGCCGACGCCAGCGCCGCAGCCAAGCGCACCACCGCCGACGCCGAGGCGGCCGCCCGAGCCGCGATCGGTGAGGCCGAGGCGGTCGCTGCCCGCGCGATGATGGACGTCCAGCGCGACGTGCCCGTGCAGGTCCAGCTCGGCCTCGCACTGCGCGAGCTGGCCGGGACGCTCGAGCACGTCGACCACCTCAACCTCGGCAGCGACGGCCTCGGCGCCCTGCTCACCAACCTCATGGCAGCCGGCACCCGACGGCTGGAGGCCACGGAGGCCGAGGCATGACCGCCACGACGACCCGCGACGCGACCTCGGTGCGCCGGGTCGTCGTCGTCTCCCGCCCCACGGTCCTACAGGAACTGACCGAACGCCACGGCACCCGTGGCCAGGTCGAGTTCGTCCTGCGCGACCGGGGCGGGAGCCTCGCCGAGCTCGACGCCGCCGACGCCGCGCACCGGGCCGCGATGCACGACGTCACGGCCGCGGTCCCCCTGGCCTGGCGTCGGGCCCACGTGGACCGGCACGACCTCGACCGCTTCCTGTTCGAGCCGGACGACATCGTCGTGGCGGTCGGCCCCGACGGGTTGGTCGCGAACCTCGCGAAGTACCTCGACGGCCAGCCCGTGGTCGGCGTGGACGCGGGCGACGGTCGCTCCGTGGGACGGCTGACGACCACCGCTCCCGGCGACGTCGCACACCTGCTGGCCGCGACCGACGACGGCGACCGGCCGCCGACGACCCCGCTGACCATGGTCGAGGCGGTGCTCGACGACGGACGGCGTCTGCGGGCGCTCAACGAGGTCTTCGTCGGCCACCACAGCCACCAGTCCGCCCGCTACACGCTGCGAGTCGGCGACCAGCGCGAGCGCCAGTCGTCGTCCGGCCTCATCGTCGCGACCGGGACGGGCGCGACCGGGTGGGCCGCGTCCATCCACCGCGCGACACGCTGCCAC
>JBFKQZ010000198.1:0-5949 GCA_041627475.1 Nitriliruptoraceae bacterium
ACACGGCTCGCCCACGAGGTGGTCGAGGCCCAGGGCGGCGCGGACGACCTCGTGCTGCTCGGCATCCAGACCCGCGGCGTCCCGCTGGCGCGGCGCCTGAAGGGCATCATCGACCGCATCGAGGACGCCGACGTCCCGTGCGGCGCGCTCGACGTGACGCTGTTCCGGGACGACGTCCGCTCCGGCGCCCCGCGGCCACTCGGGCAGACCGACGTCCCGGTCGACCTGACCGACCGCACCGTCGTCCTCGTGGACGACGTGCTGTTCACCGGTCGCACCATCCGGGCTGCGCTCGACGCCTGCCTGGAGCTCGGTCGCCCGGCCGCCGTTCGTCTCGTCGTGCTGGTCGACCGCGGCCACCGCGAGCTGCCGATCCGCGCCGACCACGTCGGCAAGAACGTCCCGACCGCGCTCGCCCAGCGCGTCAGCGTCCAGCTGGCGGAGGTCGACGGCGAGGACGCGGTCATCGTGGACGCCACCGACACCGACGGAGGTGCCGCATGACCCGGCTGCCCCGCAACCTCATCTCGATCGAGGACCTCGACCGCGAGCAGCTCACGCTCGTGCTCGACACGGCCGAGCAGATGGCCGAGATCGGCGAGCGGCCGATCAAGAAGGTCCCGACCCTGCGCGGCCTGACCGTCTGCAACCTCTTCCTCGAGGACTCGACCCGCACGCGGATCAGCTTCGACATCGCCGCCAAGCGGCTGTCCGCGGACGTGATCAACTTCTCGGCCAAGGGCTCCTCGGTCAGCAAGGGGGAGTCCTTCAAGGACACGGCGCTGACGCTCGACGCCCTCGGCGTCGATGCCGTGGTGGTCCGCAGCTCGAGCTCGGGCGCGCCGCTCCAGCTGAGCCAGTACCTCGACGTGCCGATCCTCAACGCCGGTGACGGCTGGCACCAGCACCCCACGCAGGCACTGCTCGACGCGTTCACGATCCGGCGCCACTTCGGCCGGCTCGAGGGGCTGACCGTCACCATCTGCGGCGACATCCTGCACAGCCGTGTCGCCCGCAGCGAGGTCCAGGCGCTCAAGCTCGCCGGCTGCACGGTCCGGGTGTGTGCCCCACCGACCCTGCTGCCGCCGCACATCGACGAGTGGGCCGGTGGGGTCGAGGTGGTCAACGACCTCGACGACGCGCTGCCCGACACCGACGTCCTCTACCTGCTGCGGGTCCAACGCGAGCGCATGCACCGCGCGTTCTTCCCGACGAGCGCCGAGTACGCGCGCTACTACGGGGTCGACGCGCCGCGCCTCGCCGCACTGCCGGAGCACGCCGTCGTGCTGCACCCGGGGCCGATGAACCGCGGCGTCGAGATCACGCCGGACGTGGCCGACTCGGACCGGGCGCTGATCACCGACCAGGTGACCAACGGCATCAGTGTCCGCATGGCCTGCCTCTACCTCCTGCTGACCGGCAGTGACGAGGCAGCGATCGACGAACAGGCACCCGTGGGTGTCGGGGGTGGCGCATGACGACTCGCATCCTGCTCCGAGGCGGCCGCGTCGTGGACCCGGTCGCGGGGACCGACACGACCGCCGACGTCCTCGTCGACGGCGCCACCATCGCCGAGGTCGGCACCGACCTCGACGACACGGGCGCCGAGGTCGTCGACGTCGCCGGCCTGGTCGTCACGGCCGGCTTCGTGGACCTGCACACCCATCTCCGCGAGCCCGGCTTCGAGGACGCCGAGGACGTCGCGACGGGCTCTGCGGCGGGCGCGGCCGGTGGCTACACCGCGCTGTGCGCGATGGCCAACACCGACCCGGTGTGCGACTCCGCCGCGGTCGCCGAGATGGTCTGGCGCCGTGGCCGCGAGGTCGGCCTCGTGGACGTGTTCCCCGTCGGGGCGATCACCAAGGGGCTCGGCGGCAAGGAGCTGGCCGAGCTCGGCGAGCTGCACGGCTCGAAGGCCCGCGTCGACTGCTTCTCCGACGACGGCAAGCCGGTCGCGGACACGCTGATCATGCGCCGGGCGCTGCAGTACGCCACCCGCTTCGACGCCGTCATCATGAACCACAGCGAGGACCCCGACCTCACCGCCGACGCCCAGATGAACGAGGGGCGGATGTCGTCGCTGCTCGGGCTGTCGGGCTGGCCGCACGAGGCGGAGGAGGTCATGATCGCCCGTGACCTGATCCTCGCCGAGGGTGTGGGGGCCCGCCTCCACGTGCCGCACGTCACGACCGCTCGTGCCGCGGACCTCATCCGTGAGGCCAAGGCCCGCGGCGTGCGCGTCACCGCCGAGGTCACGCCACACCACCTCAGCCTCGACGACAGCGTCGTCGCGACCTACGACAGCCGTTACAAGGTCAACCCGCCGGTCCGCACGACCGCCGACGTCGAGGCGCTGCGCACCGCGCTGGCCGACGGGACCATCGACGCCGTCGCCACCGACCACGCGCCGCACGCGCCGGAGACCAAGGACGTCGAGTGGGACGTCGCCCCCTGCGGGATGCTCGGACTGGAGACGGCCTTCGCCGTCGTCCACACCGACCTCGTGGCGGACGGCAAGCTCGATCTCGTCACGGCGATCCAGCGGTTCACGACCGGCCCTGCCGGGGTCCGCGACGTCGGCGGGCACGGCGGCGCCGTCGCCGTCGGCGCACCCGCGAACCTGACCGTCCTCGACCTCGAGACGAGGTGGACGGTGGCTGGTTCCGCACTACGGTCCAGAGCACGCAACACCCCGTTCGAGGGACGTGAGCTGGTCGGGCGACCGGTCCACACGCTGCTCGGTGGACGGTTCACACTCCGCGACCTGGAGGTCCAGCTTTGACACCCGGCACGGACGCACTTCTCGTCCTCGAGGACGGCTTCCACCTCCGCGGCACCGGGTTCGGTGCCACGGGCACGGCCTTCGGTGAGGCGGTGTTCAACACCGGCATGACGGGGTACCAGGAGGTCCTCACGGACCCCTCGTACTGCCGCCAGCTGGTCACGATGACGTCCACGCACGTGGGCAACTACGGCATGAACGCCGCGGACGCCGAGTCGGACCGCATCCAGGTCGCCGGCTTCATCGTCCGTGAGGCGGCCCGTCGCCCGAGCAGCTGGCGGGCCGAGCAGGGCCTGCGCGAGGCGCTTGCCGACGCCGACGTGGTCGGGATGGAGGGCGTGGACACCCGCGCGATCACCCGGCATGTCCGCGAGCAGGGGGCGATGCGCGCGGCCCTGTCCACCGAGGTCCTCGACGTCGACGAGCTGCTCCAGCAGGTGCAGGACTCGCCGGGGATGGTCGGTGCCGACCTCGCGAGCGTCGTGACCACCAGCGAGCCCTACGACGCGAGCGCCGACGGCGACGCGCGCTTCCGTGTCGTGGCCGTCGACTTCGGCATCAAGCGCAACATCCTGCGGATGCTGACGGACCGCGGTTGCGACGTCCGGGTCCTGCCGGCCAGCGCGACGCCCGAGGACGTGCTCGAGCACGATCCCGACGGGATCTTCCTGTCGCCGGGCCCGGGTGACCCCGCCGCGGTCACCCAGGGGATCGCCACGACGGCCGCCGTGCTGGGGGAGAAGCCGGTCTTCGGCATCTGCCTCGGTTCGCAGCTGCTCGGCCGCGCCCTCGGCGCGGACACCACCAAGCTCCGGTTCGGTCACCGCGGCGTGAACCAGCCGGTCCTGCGCCGTGAGGACGGCGCGGTCGAGATCACCAGCCACAACCACGGCTTCGCGGTCAGGGCCGAGTCCCTGGGCCGCGAGGTCGGCGAGCTCACCTTCGAGACCGACGACCACGGGGTGGTCGAGGTCAGCCACTACAACCTCAACGACGACGTGGTCGAGGGGCTGAACTGCCGGGACATCCCGGCGTTCACGGTCCAGTACCACCCCGAGGCTGCGCCGGGTCCGCACGACGCCGCCTACCTGTTCGACCGCTTCACCGACCTGATGGCCTCGACGAGCTAGGAGCCGCTCCATGGCTGACAACAAGATCCCCACGCACCCGCAGCGCATCCGCGTCTTCCTCAAGGGCGGCATCCTCGCCGAGGGCGACGCCCACGTGAAGGCGGGTGCCTACCGCCAGCGGGTCTCGGACCTGCTCAACCTGCAGTCAGCACCGTTCCTGGCCCTGACGAACGTGAACTACCAGGCCCCGGGCAGCTCGCCGATGCACACCGACGCGTTCCTCGTGCGCATCCCCGAGATCGTGGCCGTCGACCTGTTCGGCACCTCCGACGACGGCACTGCCGTCGCCGAGGACGAGCGCATGGGCGGCGAACCCAGCGAGTACCACGCCAACTGACCGGCGCTCCTCCCGTCCCCAGACCTCCCAGCCGCAAGGAACCTCGTGCCACGTCGTGACGACCTGCACTCGATCCTCGTCCTCGGCAGCGGCCCGATCGTCATCGGGCAGGCCTGCGAGTTCGACTACTCGGGCACCCAGGCCTGCCGGGTGCTCCGCGAGGAGGGCTATCGCGTCATCCTCGTGAACTCGAACCCGGCGACGATCATGACCGACCCGGCCATGGCCGACGCCACGTACGTCGAGCCGCTGACGGTCGACGCGGTCACCGCCGTGATCGAGAAGGAACGTCCCGACGCCCTGCTCGCCACGCTCGGCGGGCAGACGGCGCTGAACCTGTCGGTCGAGCTGTACGAGTCGGGTGTCCTCGACGAGTACGAGGTCGAGGTGCTGGGCGCCGACCTGATGGCGATCCAGACCGCGGAGGACCGGCAGGACTTCAAGGACGCGATGGACGAGATCGGGCTCGAGTCGCCGCGCTCGACCTACTGCCGCACCGTCGAGGAGGGCATGGAGGCCGTCGAGGAGTACGGCTACCCCGTCATCCTGCGGCCCAGCTTCACGCTGGGCGGCAAGGGCGGCGGCATCGCCTACGACGCCGACCAGCTGCGCGCCAAGCTCAAGCAGGGCCTCCACGACTCACCCACCCACACCGTCCTCGTCGAGGAGTCGGTGCTCGGGTGGAAGGAGTACGAGATGGAGGTGATGCGTGACAACGCGGACAACTGCGTCATCATCTGCTCCATCGAGAACGTCGACCCGATGGGCGTCCACACGGGCGACTCGATGACGGTCGCGCCCGCGATGACGCTGTCCGACCCCGAGTACCAGAAGATGCGTGACGCGTCGTTCGCCGTCCTGCGTCGGATCGGCGTGGAGACCGGCGGTTCCAACGTCCAGTTCGCGATCAACCCCGAGGACGGCCGCATGGTCGTCATCGAGATGAACCCGCGCGTGTCCCGGTCGTCCGCGCTCGCGTCGAAGGCCACCGGCTTCCCGATCGCCAAGATCGCCGCCCGCCTGGCCGTCGGCTACACGCTCGACGAGATCCCCAACGACATCACCCGCGAGACGATGGCAGCCTTCGAGCCCACCATCGACTACACGGTCGTGAAGGTCCCACGGTTCGCGTTCGAGAAGTTCCGTGGCACCGACGACACGCTGTCGACGACGATGAAGTCGGTCGGTGAGGTGATGGCGATCGGGCGCACCTTCAAGGAGGCGGCCAACAAGGCGCTGCGCAGCCTCGAGGACGGCCAGGTCGGCTTCGGTGCCGCCGCGCCGCTGGAGATCACCGACGAGGAGCTCGAGGCCAGGCTTCGGCGGCCGACGTCCGACCGCCTGCGGGCCGTCGACGAGGCCCTCACCCGCGGTTGGGGCGTCGACCGGGTCGCCGAGCTGACGATGTACGACCCGTGGTTCGTCGACCAGTTCCTCCAGCTCGTCGAGCGCCGGCGGCAGATCCGCGGCCACGAGCACCTGCACGCGCTGCCCGACGACCTGCTGCTCGCGGCCAAGCGCGATGGCTTCTCCGACGCCCAGATCGCGGGGATCCTCCAGACCGACGAGGCCCTGGTGCGCGAACGGCGCCACGAGGCCGGGATCCGGCCGGTCTACAAGACGGTCGACACCTGTGCCGCCGAGTTCGAGGCGTTCACGCCGTACCACTACTCGACCTACGAGACGGAGGACGAGCAGCT